>NZ_JBHFNS010000092.1:0-283855 GCF_041929135.1 Floridaenema fluviatile BLCC-F154
AGTACCCAGTACCCAGTACCCAGTACCCAGTACCCAGTACCCAGTACCCAGTACCCAGTACCCAGTACCCAGTACCCAGTACCCAGTACCCAGTACCCAGTACCCAGTACCCAGTACCCAGTACCCAGTACCCAGTCCCGAAACTTTGTTAAGGTTTTTTATCAAGAATCAGTCTAGGATGAAAATATCGACAAAAGCACATACTAACCCGATCTAGCAAATGAGGTCTTAAGTGATGGAACTAACAGCAGATAACGTGGAAACTGTTTTAGACGAATTACGCCCTTACTTGATGTCTGATGGCGGAAATGTACAATTAGTTGAACTGGATGGCCCGATTGTAAAATTGCGGCTACAAGGTGCTTGTGGTTCTTGCCCTAGTTCTACTATGACTCTGAGAATGGGAATTGAACGGCGATTGCGGGAAGCTATCCCAGAAATTGCGGAAGTCGAACAAGTTCTCTAAAGGCAATTCGATCGTACCCTGGCAATTCTAAAAGAAAAAGGCAATCATGTACATTTTTGCATCGATGATTGCCTTTTTATTTTAATTACTGTTGATAGCCTGGACTAAAGCTTATGCCTCATCCTTTATATGTCGCCTTCTTATGGCACCAACATCAACCTTTGTACAAAAGTAGAGTTAAGGAAGAGTTTTTGGAAACAGGAGATCCAACTTTTTCTGCTTCTCTTTCTTTAGCTTCGGAGTACCGTTTACCTTGGGTGCGTTTGCATGGTACCAAGGATTATTTGGATTTAGTTTTGTTGTTAGAACGTTATCCGAAACTGCGGCAAACTGTTAATTTGGTTCCTTCTTTGATTCTGCAATTAGAAGATTATATTGCGGGAGTAGCTTTCGATCCTTACTTAGCTGTAGCTTTGTCACCAGTAGAAAGTCTGACGGAACAACAGCGGTTATTTATTATTGAGCATTTCTTTGATGCTAATCACCACACTTTGATCGATCCTAATCCTCGTTATAGCGAACTTTACGAGCAGCGTCAGGAGAATGGACGGGCGTGGTGTAAGGAAAATTGGCAAGCGCAGGATTACAGCGATCTTTTAGCTTGGCATAATTTAGCTTGGTTCGATCCTTTGTTTTGGGACGATCGAGAAATTGCTTATTGGTTGGAAAAGGGGCGAAATTTTAGTTTAGCCGATCGCCAAAACATCTATGCTAAACAACAAGAAATTATGAGCCGCATCGTTCCCCAACATCGGAAGATGCAGGAAACTGGACAGTTGGAAGTAATTACTTCTCCTTATACTCACCCAATTTTGCCATTGTTAGCAGATAGTGATGTTGGTAGAGTGGCAGTTCCTAATATGAATTTGCCGCAAAATCGCTTTCAATGGGAAGAGGATATTCCGCGACATTTGCGAAAAGCTTGGGAAATGTATGAGGAACGTTTCGGTTGCGAACCTCGTGGTTTGTGGCCCTCGGAACAAGCTGTTAGTCCGCAAATTTTGCCTTATGTTGTGAAACAGGGTTTTAAGTGGATTTGTTCGGATGAGGCGGTTTTAGGTTGGACGATCGATCATTTCTTCCACAGAGACGCATCGGGAAATGTTAGCGAACCAGAGTTACTTTATCAACCTTATCGATTAGAAACTCCTGCCGGAGATTTGTCAATTGTATTCCGCGATCACCGTTTATCCGATTTAATTGGTTTTACTTACGGGGCGATGGAACCGAAGAAAGCGGCAGCTGATTTAGTAGGACATTTGGAAGCAATTTCTCGAATTTTAAAACATCGTCAACTAGATGATACTACCACTTTAGAAAATCCTTGGTTAGTTACAATTGCCTTAGATGGAGAGAACTGTTGGGAACATTATCAATTAGATGGCAAACCGTTTTTGGAAGCTTTGTATCAAACTCTCAGCAGTCACCGAGAAATTGAATTAGTTACTGTTTCCGAGTACTTGGAAAAATTCCCCACTACTGCCACTATTCCCGCAGAAAAATTACATACGGGTTCTTGGGTTGATGGTAATTTAACTACTTGGGTAGGAGATACTGTAAAAAATAAGGCTTGGGATTTGTTAACTGATGCGAGAAAGTTTTTAGCTTCTCATCCTGAAGCAACTCCAGAAACTAACCCGGAAGCTTGGGAAGCTTTATATGCGGCAGAAGGTTCGGATTGGTTTTGGTGGTTTGGTGAGGGACATTCTTCTAATCAAGATGCAATTTTTGATCGGCTATTTCGGGAACATTTGTGTGCAATTTATCAAGCTTTAAATGCACCTGTTCCTGATAATTTGCTCAAACCTTTAGAAATTCATGAAGCGAGGGGAGATCATCGTCCAGAGAGTTTTATTCACCCAGTAATTGATGGTATTGGTGATGAACAAGATTGGGATAAAGCGGGGAGAATAGAAATTGGTGGTGCAAGGGGAACTATGCACCAAAGCAGCACCGTACAAAGACTTTGGTATGGTGTAGATCACTTGAATTTCTATTTGCGATTGGATTTTAAAACTGGAATTTTGCCGGGGAAAGGTTGTCCGCCAGAGTTGAATTTATTGTGGTTTTATCCCGATCGCCAAATGCACAACAGCCCGATTCCCTTGCGAAATTTACCTGATGAAGCACCATTAAATTACTTGTTTCATCATCATTTAGGAGTGAATTTGCTTACCATGAGTACGCAATTTCAAGAAGCAGGAGAACATCATAAATGGCATCCTCGCTTTAGTCGGGTGCAAGTGGCATTTGAGGAATGTCTAGAATTAGCCGTACCTTGGGCAGATTTGCAAATCGAACCGGATTATCCTTTGCGTTTGACGATCGTTTTATCCGATAATGAACGTTATTGCAATTATCTGCCGGAAAATGCTTTGATTCCGATCGAAGTACCATAGGGCAGGGGGGCAGAGGGGACAAGGGGAGAATTTTTATCTTCTGCTTTCTTGCTTTCTGCCTTCTGCCTTCTGCCTTCTGCTTTCTGCCTTTAACAGATTACTATAAAGACCAATGACAACAATCTGGGAATTAGATTTTTATTCGCGTCCAATTGTGGATGAAAACAAGAAAAAAGTTTGGGAAGTTTTGATTTGTGAAAGTTCCTTGGATGTCAACCAATCTGGGGAAGATATATTTCGTTATTCCCAGTATTGTTCTAATCAAGAAGTGAATTCGGTTTGGTTGGGAAATGCAATTAAAGAAGCAATGGAAAAATCTGGGCAAACACCCCAAAAAATTCGCTTCTTCCGCACCCAAATGAATAACATGATTAGTAAAGCTTGCAAAGATTTGGAAATTTCCTCTGCACCAAGTCGGCGAACTTTTAATCTAAATCAATGGTTAGCAAAAAGAATGGCAGAAGTTTATTCAACTCATCCGGGATACACTCCTGCTACTACTAATCCTTCGGTGTTAATGCCTAGTGGCGAACCGCAAAATTTGCCGGAGGCTTTGTTAGCAGAAAAGTGGGCATTTGTGACTTTAGAAGCAGCTGCTTTTGCGGAAATGCCGGAATGGGAAATTGGATTTCAGGAAGCTTTTCCGTTAAAAAGTCGGGGAGTAAATCCTGATACCCGTATTCCAGGGATGATCTTTTTCTCATCAAGGGCTTTACCTTTAGCGGCTTGGATATCTGGTTTAGAATTAGCTAGCTTAAAATTTGAATCGCTTCCCCAAACAAGTCTGTTATTAGAAACTGGGGTAAATGACAGCTGGATTCTTGCTAATATCAAGGACGCAGGGACGATCGCCGAAGCCCAAAACTTTGAAGCTGCAAAACAAAAAGCCAATGGAGTACATTTTTTAGCTGTTCAGACTGATCCCCAAGCAGAATCCTTTGCAGGTTTTTGGTTATTGCAAGAATCGGGTTCAATTTAAAGTAATTTAGAATTTAGGTTTTGAATTGAATTTAAAACCTAAATTCTAAATTAAAAAATTTGGTTTTATGGGTTCGGAAATTTGGCAGTCAGAGGCACTAGCAGAACAATTGCTGGAACTAGCAGCAAAAAGTGGAGCACAAGCAGCTGAAGTTTATCAGTCGCGATCGCTCTCAAAACCCGTATTTTTTGAGGCTAATCGTCTCAAACAATTAGAAACAGCAGAATCAGAAGGTACAACACTGCGGCTGTGGAAAAATGGTCGTCCCGGTTTAGCAGTGGCTTACGGTACAGTGGAACCAGCGGCTTTAGTGGAAAGAGCGATCGCGCTTTCTGTACTCAATCACTCAGAACCAGTAGAACTAGTCAGAGGTTCCCAGCAAACCTACCCTGATGAAGGTAGCACAGTTCCAGTAGAAAAGTTAGTCAGTTGGGGCAAAGAAGCGATCGCCTACATCCGCAAAAGTTATCCAGAAGTGCTGATAAGTAGCGAGTGGGAATGCGAAATCGAAAGTACCCGAATCGTCAACTCCCAAGGACTTGACTGTTCTCACTCAGATACTACCCTCAGTTGTTACTTAGCCGCTGAATGGATTAGAGGCGATGATTTTCTCAGCGTTTCCGATGGTCAAACTCAGCGTAACACGCTCACTCCTATCCCGTTAGCCCAACAAATCATCGAACGCTTGCAATGGGCACAGGAAAATGTTGCCCCACCCACAGGTCGAGTACCTGTATTATTTACGGCTAAAGCTGCTGATATGCTTTGGGGGACAGTTTCCGCTGCTTTAAATGGTAAACGAGTCTTGGAAGCTGCTTCTCCTTGGAGCGATCGACTTTGCCAACCCGTTACTCATCACAGTATCACCCTTTACCAACAACCAGATGTTGGCCCCTTTAGCTGTCCCTTTGATGATGAAGGTACAATCACCCAACCGATCACTTTCATCAAAGATGGCATTCTGCAACTGTTTTACACCGACATAACCACAGGTCGCTATCTAACTTCAGGAACTACTGGAAACGGCTTTCGCCCCGGTTTAGGCAGCTATCCCACCCCTAGCTTATATAACCTCCTAATCAAACCGGGAACTGGGACAATGTTAGACCTAATTGAAATCATGGAAGATGGCTTAATCGTAGACCAAATGTTAGGTGGTAGTGCTGGCATTTCTGGCGAATTCTCCATCAATGTCGAACTTGGTTATCGAGTGAAACAAGGCAAAGTAATCGGTCGCGTCAAAGATACAATGGTCGCAGGCAACGTTTACACCGCACTTAAGCAAGTCGTCGCATTAGGTGGCGATGCTGAGTGGAACGGCTACTGCTACACTCCTTCATTAATTGTGGAAGGATTATCTGTGACAGGTAAAGCAGAATAATGTTGAGTTCCAGTTCGTAGTAGCGACTTCAGTCGTTACTTTGTCAAAAAGGAACACTGAAGTGTTCACAACGAACTTTCAAAAAAGCTCTTTTTAATGCGTCAACTACTGCGTCCTACAAGACGGTTAGCAATCATTGAAGCTTCTTTAATTGGATTAGTTGCTGCTTTAGCATCAGTCTTACTTAAAGTTAGCTCAGGATGGCTGGGGGGATGGCGAGTCAGTGCTTCCTACGATTCATCTCCCTGGATTGCTTTGCCCATAATTGGTTTTTGTTTCGGATTTTTAGCTGGTGTTTTAGTGGAAAAATTTGCCCCAGAAGCTTCTGGTTCTGGGATTCCTCAAGTTAAGGCTGCCCTTGCTGGATTTCCAATTTCTTTATCATGGCGTGTGGCTTTGGTCAAGTTATTGGGCAGTATTTTAGCTTTAGGTTCGGGGATGACTGTAGGGCGACAGGGGCCAACTGTGCAAGTGGGTGCAGCTTTAGCCGCCCAGATGAGTAAATGGGTACCCACATCTCCCGAACATAGGAAACAGTTGATTGCTTGTGGTGCCGGTGCCGGATTAGCTGCTGCTTTCAATGCTCCCTTAGCGGGGGTTTTGTTTGTCGTGGAAGAACTTTTGCATGATGTTTCAGGTTTTACTTTAGGAACGGCAATTCTTGCTTCTTTTATTGGTGGTGTAGTGTCGCGACTTTTAGGGGGAGGAAGTTTAGAATTAACTACAGAATTAGCGGCAAGTAGTAGTACTTTTTCCTTTCCTGAAATTCCTTGTTTCTTGTTTTTAGGTGTTTTAGCTGGGCTGTTTTCTGCGCTATTTTGTCAAGGAATTTTTCTGGGTTTGCGGTTTTGGCGTTATAAGTTGAAATTAAGTTTGCCTTGGCGAATTGGTATTGCTGGGTTAATTTCTGGATTAGTGATTGCTACGTTACCAATTTTCTTTCGCGATAATGCAGGATTGCGGGAATTTGTGTTAACTGGTAGTGCTAATTGGTCTATTGCTACTCAAGTATTTTTAGCACATTTTGTTTTAACTATTATTGCTTTTAGTTCGGGAACGCCGGGAGGTTTATTTGCACCTTCATTGATTTTAGGTTCGACTTTAGGTTATTTGGTGGGATTAGGAACTAACCATTTTTTAGATTTGGGTACACCAACAACTTACGCCTTCGCTGGAATGGGGGCGTTTTTTAGCGCGGTGTCTAAGGTACCAATCACAGCAATTGTGATTGTGTTTGAAATGACAACGGATTTTAATTTGGTGCTACCTTTGATGATTGCGGCTTGTACTTCTTTTTGGGTAGCAGAAGTGTTGATGCCGCGATCGTTCTACGATCGCATCTTACAATGGAACGGTATTGATTTAGATAAATATAAAGAAACCCCAAAAGAAGGACTTTTAGAACAACTTACCGCTGAAGATGTGATGCAAAGGCGGGTAGAAACTCTCACGAGTAAAATGACTTTAGATGAGGTGGTGCAGGCATTTTCTAAATCTCATCATCGGGGTTTTCCCGTAGTTGATAATGGTAAATTACTGGGGATTATTACCCAAAGTGATTTAGCAAAAATTGGTCAGCGATTACTAGATTTTAATACTACTTTAGATAAAATTATGACTCCTCAGCCTATTTCTGTGGAGCCAAATACTTCTCTTGCTGATGTTTTGTTTCTACTAAATCGTTATGAGTTAAGTCGTTTACCTGTGGTAGAAGGGCGCAGATTAGTCGGAATTATTACTAGGGCTGATATTATTCGAGCAGAAGCAGATCATTTGGTGGGAGTGCAAACAGGGCCACAACCAGAACCTACTTATATAGTTTATCAGACGCGATCGCCAAGTATAGGTAAAGGGCGCTTGCTTGTCCCTTTAGCTAATCCCCAAACTGCACAATCATTGTTACAAATAGCTGCGGCAATTGCTCGCGATCGGGATTATGAATTAGACTGTTTGCAAGTTATCATTGCTCCTCGTCATACCACCCCTTCAGAAGCAAAAGTCAGAACTACAAAAAGTCGTCGTTTGTTGCGTCAAGCAGAAATTACCGCAAAAAAATGGGGAGTTCCTATACATACTCAAATTCGTGTTGCTCACGATCCCGCACAAGCAATTTTAGAAACAATTAAGACCGAACATATAGATTTAATTGTTATGGGTTGGAATCCTACTCCACCTACCAGAGGACGCATTTTTGGTCATGTAGTCGATACGGTAATTCGTCAAGCTGCTTGTGAAGTAATAGTTGTAAAACTAGGTCATTTAACTTCTGTTAATGGCTTTTTATCATTTAAAAATAAAGCTAAACTCACGCAAGACCAAGTAACATTTAATCGTTGGTTATTACCTATGGCAGGGGGGCCAAATGCTGAAGAAGCAATTCAACTTTTACCTGCTTTATGTAAACTCTCTGATGATTGCGAAGTAAGAATAACTCAGGTGTTTTCTAAATCGAAATCCTTACCCGATACCAAAGGTTTAGAAAAAGCTGCTAAATTCTTATCTAATCAAATTAATCATCCCGTAATTACAATTCCTGTCTGTGCAACTTCTGTATCGGAAGCTGTGATTGATATTGCTTGTAAAGATCAATGTGATGCAATTATTTTAGGGGCGAGTCGTGATGGTTTATTGCAACAAGTGATTAAGGGGAATATTCCAGAAGCGATCGCTCGTGGTTGTGATTGTACCGTAATTTTAGTCCGTGGTGTTTAACCCAGATTCCGCACCCAAAACTGTCGTAAACTTAATTGTTAATTACCTATGAAGTTATCTTTACTTTATTTAATCACACTTACTTAATCTTTATTTAATTTTTACATATATATTATAAATTTAACTAATTATTTATAAATTAAACTAGCAAATTCACTAAAAATAGATTAATGTATTAAATAAGAATTCACCATTGAAAGAATAAAAAATTCAGTAATTATGCAGTTGACAATTGGTAAATATTAAGCGAATGAGACCATTATTAAAGTATAGGTAAACTATCATTCTCTTACTCTTGCCAATTCAACTTTATGGGAGTGTGACACACTATACAATTTGTTGATTTCAAAGACGGAGAATGGGGTAAGTAGTAAATTAGACAAGACCTAGTTCAAATGGTGATTATTGAATCTAGGAAAAAAGTTTTTGATTTAGGGGCGCTAACACCAGATTATCATTACACCGCATAAACAGGCATTATGAAAAAGCAAAAAGTGATTATGGTTGGTCCTTCTTTAGATGAAAAAGGAGGTATGGGAGCCGTAGAAATGGCAATAATGAATACTCTCTCGGACAATTTGGAAATTCGCCATATTTCTACATGGGATGGAGAAGCTAGCCAAAAATCAAAGTTAAATATGTTGAAGGTTTTTGCTAGAGGGATACTGATATTTCTCTGGACTATATTTATACATGGTGTTGATGTAGTTCATCTCCACGTTTCTGAAAGAGGTAGTGTAATCCGCAAAAGTTTATTCCTATTAATAGCTTGGCTATTAAATAAACCTGTAATCATGCACACTCATGGTTCTGAGTTTCATATATTTCACTCCCGATTACCCAAAATAGGCAAATTAATGGTTAACTGGGTAATGCAGAACAGTGCAATATTAATTGTCCTGTCGGAAAACTGGAAAAATTTTTACATTCAAACCTGCCAAGTTAAGCCAGAAAAAGTTCTGGTACTACCTAATCCTGTGACTGTTCCTCTAGAAGTTCCCGAGCGAAAAAATAATGGAGAAATCAAAATTTCTTTTTTAGGTAAAATTAATGATCGTAAAGGAGTATTTGATTTACTATCTGCTTTCGCTTTACTTCCTCCTGAATTCAAACAAAAATCACGTTTGATCGTTGCTGGGTCTGGAGAAGAGGAAAAAGCTGACAAATTGATTAAATTGTTGAGCCTAGAAGAAAATGTAGAACTTACTGGCTGGTTGAATTCTGTGCAGCGCGATCGTTTACTAGCGGAAACAGACATATTCGTATTACCTTCTTATAATGAAGGATTACCAATGGCGCTTTTAGAAGCGATGAGTTGGGGAATTCCCGTAATCACCACACCAGTAGGTGGAATTCCTGAAGTAGTCACCCACAAACAGAATGGTTTATTAGTTGACCCTGGAGACACAGAACAACTGAAAGTAGCGTTAGAGCTATTGGTGAAAGATCGTACTTTGAGATTGTTATTAGGAAATGCAGCTAGACAAAGAGTGCTACCATTAGATATAAAAAATTACCAGTTCTCTTTGTTGACAATGTACTCCTCATTACTCCAGCAGAATAGAGCGAAAAAGCTCATGTTAGGTAGTTCAGAAACACTTTTTTGACATCTTCCTCTGAACTCAATTTAGATAATTACAGGGTAGAAAAGTAATTGTAGGTATAATTTGTCTGAGAATACCTAACCTAACAGTACAGAAATAAGGTAGTTCCGAAAATCTAGAAAGCCCATATCAACTACCTTACCTCTATTTTTTTGTATGTCATGGTACAACTTTTAGAGATGACAGAGGTAAAAATTTTGAATTTAGATAGAATAGTCCAACATAAGTAAATTATGCGGCTATAATTTAGAGAATAGCCAGTTAGTAATTTAAAGCTATTCTCTGGCAATGCGGTAAATACAAATTCAAGGTTACCAAAATTTAAAATTTAGCTATATGGAAGTTCAAGAATACACCGAAGATATTGATTTTCAGAAGTATTGGCTAATACTTAAGCGTCATTGGTTGCCAGGAACTGTTCTTTGGTCTTTAGTAGTAATGGGTTCGATATTCTCCGCTATGTCGGCAGAAAAAAGTTTTGAAGCATACGGTAAACTGAGATTTAAGAGGCAAAATACTGTTTCAGCTTTAGTGACAGAAGCAGGAGAAAAAATTGGGAAATTAGATCCATTAAATACTAAAGATACGCCTTTGGACACAGAAGCAGAAGTAATTCGTTCCGAGCCAATTATTGAGCAAACCATAAAAGCAGCAAATCTAAGAAATAAGAAGGGTAAGTTAGAAAGTTACGAAGGCTTCTTGAAAAATTTGGATGTCAAAAACATTCGAGGTACAGATATATTACTAATTTCTTATAAAAATGTAGATCCTCAAGTTGCCAAGTTGGTAGTAGATAAATTAATGGAGACATATATTAAAAATAATATATTAGTTAACCGGGCAGAAGCAGCAGCAGCAAAAAAATTTATTAATAAACAATTACCTGAGAGCCGAGAAAAGCTTCTCCAAACTGAACTGGCACTAAGAAAATTTAAGGAGAAGTTTAATATTATAGATTTGGATCAAGAGGCTAAATTAACAGTGAGCCGACTGAGCGATTTAAATAATCAAATCCAGCAAACTAAAGCTGATATTCAAAAAATTACGGGGCAAACAGTAGAATTACAAAAAAAGATAGGTGTAACTTCAGAGCAAGCAGTTTTACAAAGTAACATTACTAATTCTTCTGGTATTCAGCAAGCTTTAGCTAAGTTGCAAGAAGTAGAAAATCAGTTGGCTATTGAACGCAGTCGTTTTCTGGAAGATAGCCCAGTAATTTCTGATTTAAAAAGTAAAAAAGCTGATTTAGAAGCTCTAGTAAATCAAAGATTAAGTGAGGTTTCTGGGCAGCAGGAAGTTTCTGGGAAGATTGTGCAGAGCCAAGCAGGTAACTTACAAAACACTTTAGTTGCGAGTTTAGTTAATTATGAGTCAGAACGTAGGGGGTTAGTAACGAAATTAAGCTCTCTGGAACAACAACAAATCGATCTACAAACTCGGGCAAACTTCATCCCCAAGTTACAACAGTTATTATTAGACTTGGAGCGGCAACAAAAATCGGCTCAAAGCACTTATGAAAGTTTGATTAATAATTTACAACAAGTAGAAATTATAGAGAATCAAAATTTAGGGAATGCGGAAATTGTCAACCAAGGTCTTGCTTCAAAGTATCCAATTAATAAAAGTTCTAAAGCTGTGGTAGGAATGGGTGTAGCTTTAGGAGGAATGATTTATGTAGTGGTAGCTTTTGGACTTGAATTAATGGATAAATCACTAAAAACTACTAAAGAAATTAGGAGTATTTTTGCATATACATTACTGGGAATGATTCCTGGTCTAAAACGCAAAAATATGTTTCCTGGTATGAAAGCAGTAGAACAAGTTCCCGCGGAATATCAAGTTAGAGATCACTCCCATTCCCTAACGACTGAAACTTATAAAATGCTGCAAGCTAACTTAAGATTTTTGAACCCCGATCGAGATTTAAAAGTAATAGTTGTAACTAGTTCTGTACCTAAAGAAGGTAAATCTACTGTAAGTGCGAATTTAGCAGTAGCGATCGCTCAGTTAGATCAAAGGGTTTTGTTGATTGATGCTGATTTACATCATCCTCAACAACATCACATTTGGGACTTAACAAATGAAGCTGGACTTACAGAAGTGATAGTTAATCGTACTGAGTCAAAAAAAGTGATTAAAGAAGTAATGCCTAATTTAGATGTGCTTCCTTCAGGAGTTATTCCACCTAACTCTTTAGCTTTATTAAATTCGCAACGAATGAATTCGTTAATCAGTGATTTTCGGAAAAATTATGACTTCATTATTATAGATACTCCTCCTTTACTTTTAGTAGCCGATGCGATCACAGTCAACAAAATGACTGATGGTATTTTATTAGTTGCTAGACCAGGAGTAATTGACAAACCTAGTGCGATTGCTGCTAAAGATGTTTTAACGCAATCTCGTCAAAATGTTTTAGGTCTAGTTGTTAACGGAATATTGATAGAAAATGAACCTGATAGCTACTTCCATCATGCAAAATCATACTCAGGCATTAACGCCAATCAAAATTTAAATTTCCGATTTAAGTCCAAAGTCTAGTAATTATTATTACTTATAACCAAGAGAAGCAAAATGCTAAATAAAATTATCAAGGTAATTTCAGAGAAAATTAACCCTGGTAGAAGAAAAGTCTTTACTAATATTAGCTGGTTACTTGGGGAAAGAGTTTTCCGTATGGCGGTCAGCTTTTTGTTACTAGCCTGGACAGCACGTTATTTGGGTGTGAATGACTTTGGGTTATTGAATTATGCTATAGCCTTCAGTGATATGTTCTCTCCCTTATTTCAATTAGCATCTAGTCAAATTGTTTTTCGAGATTTAGTTACCCATCCATCAGAAAAAGAAGAAATTTTAGGTACAGCTGCTCTCCTAAAATTTATTATTGGAATTTTCGTTTTTATCTTAGCAGTAGGAACAATTTTCTTTTTACAACCCAATGATAGTTTAACAATTAAGTTAGTATTTATTATTTCGATTCCCTCCTTAATATCAGGGTTTTCTATTATTGAATCCTGGTTTCAATCCCAAGTAGAAATGAAGTATACAATTTGGGCAAGAAACAGCGTTTTTATAATCACTACCCTGATGCGAATAGTTTTACTTGAATTACAAGCGCCTCTGATATTTTTTGCTTGGCTAGTCGTTATTGAAAGTGTTTTAAATACGCTCGGGTTTATATCTATTTATCATTTAACTAAACAAAGTATTTTGGCTTGGCGTGCTAATTGGGAGCGAGCTAAAAATTTAATGAGAATTAGCTGGCCTTTAATTTTATCAAGTTTATCTATTATTGTTTATTTGCGAATCGATCAAGTAATGTTAGGACAGTTAGCTGATGCTAAAGCTGTAGGGATTTATGCAATTGCAGTGCGATTATCAGAAGTCTGGCCTTTCGCTTCTACAGCAATTGTTAAGTCGGTTTCTCCGTCAATCATAGCAGCGAGAAAAGACAGCGAAGAAGTTTACTATAAGAAAATCCAAAAGCTTTGCAATTTGCAAGCTGCTTTAGTTTATTGCATAGCAATTCCCATGACTTTCTTATCCACACCTTTAGTTACTCTACTCTTTGGTAAAGATTTTGCTCCGGCTGGAATAGTTTTGTCGATTCACATTTGGTCTGCCATGTTTCTGTTTTTAGGATATGTGAAAGAAGTATGGATTATTACAGAAGGATTAACAGGATTTGCCTTTGCTTTTAGTTTTGCGGGGGCGATTATGAATCTCATTTTAAACTTTTTGTTAATTCCGAAGTATAGAGAGGTAGGAGCAGCAATAGCTACTGTTATTTCTTATGGTTTCGCTGATTATATAATGTGCTTTTTATACCCACCTGCACGGAAGTTTGGTTTGATTATGACTCAAGCAATGACTCTGAATCTTGTCAAAGTTAGTAAAGTATAATGGGTTGAAAGTAATTTTGTAGATTAAAACTTGATTAAGAGGTCTTCGTTGTGAACAATCAACCTTTAGTGAGTATCTTAATTAATAATTATAATTATGGTCATTTTCTCGGAGAAGCGATCGATAGCGCCTTGAACCAAACTTACTCCAATATAGAAGTTATTGTAGTTGATGACGGCTCAACCGATAATTCCCGAGAGATAATTCAATCTTATAACTCGAAAGTTATTCCCATTTTCAAAGCAAATGGTGGTCAAGCTTCCGCTTTTAATGAGGGTTTTGCCACCTCTTCAGGAGAGATAATTTGTTTTTTAGATTCTGACGATATTTTTCAGCCAGAAAAAGTAACTGAAATTGTTCAGGTATTTGCCCAATACCCAAAAATAGGATGGTGTTTTCATCCTTTAAAATTTTTGAGTACCAACAGGGAAGATTTGCCTAAAGAAAATTATAGTGGCTCATCAGAAATATATGATTTAAGAACTTTTATTCAGCAAGGAAAACTTAAAGGCAAACTTCCTTTTGGTACAGCAACTTCTGGTCTTTGTTTTAATCGCTCTCTCTTAAAGCAAATATTGCCTATGCCAGAAGCAATTAGAATTACTAGCGATGATTATATTAAATATTTAGCACTTGGGTTAGAACCAGGTGCTATTTTACTCAAAGAAATAGCTATTCAAAGAATTCATGGAAATAACGCTTACACTTTCAGAAAGGATAAAGTTAACTTGAAAATTCAAATTCAAATCTTAACTGCTTATTGGATCAAAACCAATTTTCCTCAGTTGCAGAAATTCAGCAATAATATCCTAGCTCTAGGATTATACTTAGATTGGCGCTATGGAGGCAATCAGGAAGCAAATAATCAACTTGTAAAAACTTATCTAAGCTCTACTAGCCTTACAGAAATAATAGAAATTTATTTGAGAGCCATATATTACTCTATCAAGCAATGAACAAGTTATTAAATTTATTTGAAACTAAATTTACTCTTTTTTCACTTCTGTTTTTAACAGGAATGCTGCGGTTCGCGAGTTTCTATACTAGCCCAGATGCTAAAGCAGATGCAGAACCCACTTACAATCCTTTTGATAGCATTTCTTCATTAATCCAGCAATTTGTTTATTTAACTTCTCTATTTTTTCTCATAGCTAGAGGGAAAACTTCAGTTCGAGTAGCACTTAGAGATCCACTTGTTTGGACTTTACCTATATTGACGATGCTATCATTCCTTTGGTCTGATTTCCCTGATATCTCTTTACGTAAAGGTATTACAACTCTACAAACTACCTATTTTGGATTATATGTTGCCAGTCGTTTCACCATTAAACAGCAACTACAAATGTTAGGCTGGGTACTCGGAATAACCGCAGTGTTTTCTTTCTTCTTTACCTTAGCATTTCCGGGAGTGGCGATCGAAGCAGGTGCAAATGCTGGCTCTTGGCGCGGACCTTTTACCCAAAAAAATCTGTTAGCAAGATTAATGGTTTTAGGAGCAATTGTTTTCTTACTCTTAGCTCTCGATCGTCCCAAGTCTCCGAAACTTCTTTGGGGAGGATTTGGGATTTGTGTATTGATGGTTATTTTGACAGGCTCAAAAACCGCACTTTTGCTGTTATTTACAATTATAATTCTTCTACCTTTTTATAAACTTTTACGTGCTAAGGATACAATTATTATACCAGCAATTGTAGGACTTATTATTATCGGGTCTAGTGTAATTACTTTTGTTACTGAAAATTGGCTAACTATTTTGGCTGCATTAGGAAGAGATGCAACACTCAGCGGTCGAACAACATTATGGGAAGTAGCATTAGAAAAAATTTCTGAACGTTTTTGGTTAGGTTACGGTTATCAAAGTTTTTGGCTCGATGGTGGTGGAGCCATGATTATTTGGAAAATAGAAGGCTATAAACCACCTCATGCTCATAATGGATTTATTAATATGGCTCTTGATTTAGGTGTTATAGGTTTATTTTTATTTTTAACCATTCTCTTAGTCAACTATATACGCAGTATTATTTGGTTACGTATTGGAAAAACGGTTACCGATCTCTGGCCTATTTTTTATATAACTTTCTTCTTTATGTATAACCATAGTGAAAATACTATTATTGAACATAATTCAATTTTTTGGTCTTTATTAGTTACAGTTTCTTTATCAATGCGACGAGTTAAGCTTGTTAAACGCCAAATAACTGCGCCCGAATTGCTAAATAGTCAACCCCCAATTAATTCTGGATAAAATTTAATTCCACACTTAGTTTAGTTAGGCAAATTTAGACTATTTCAAAAAAGAAAGATGGTAGACTTGGCAATTTTTTTAATGGATTTAGGTGGTGGTGGTGCGGAACGGGTGATGATTAACCTGGCTCATGGTTTTGCTGAATGTAAACTAAACGTCGATCTGGTATTAGTAAAACCGGAAGGCCCCTATCTTTCCCAAATTTCGCCTCAAATTAACTTGGTTCATTTAAAAAGCTCTCGGTTAATTTTGAGCCTTCCTAGTTTAGTTAGATATTTAGAAGAAAACCAACCAAAGGTTTTACTTTCTGCTTTAGAAGATACAAATTTTGTTGCTCTATGGGCGAGAAAATTAGCGAATGTCTCTACTAAAGTAGTAGTGACTGTTCATAATCATCTTTCTCAAGAAGCAGAAAATGCTACAAGCTTTAAGCGGCGGATGACTCCAACTTTAGTTAAATGGTTTTATCCCCTAGCCGATCGCGTTATTGCTGTCTCAGAAGGTGTGGCTAAAAACTTGATTGAACTCGGTGTACCCTCAGAAAAAACTACTTGGATTTATAATCCAATCGTTAGTAAAGAAATGTTAGAAAAACTCCAAGAACCTGTTAGTCATCCTTGGTTGTTACCAAATCAACCTCCGGTGATTTTAGGAGTTGGACGGTTGACTAAACAAAAAGATTTCGCAACTTTGATCCGAGCATTTGCTCAAGTTAAACAAGAGTATCCAGCTAAATTAATAATTTTGGGAGAGGGTAACGAACAGAAAAATCTAACAAATTTAGTTCTTGAGCTAAATTTAACTGAAGATGTAGTTTTTCCTGGGTTTGTAGCCAATCCCTATTCCTATATGGCTCACGCATCAGTGCTGGTTTTATCTTCAGCTTGGGAAGGATTTGGTAATGTTTTAGTTGAGGCAATGGCTGCTGGTACACCTGTAGTTTCTACTGACTGCGAAAGCGGACCTGCTGAAATTTTAGCTCAGGGAAAATATGGGAAATTAGTTCCGGTAGGTAATGTGGAGAGTATGGCACAGGCAATCTTAACAACGTTAAAAAATCCTCCTAATTCCAATATCCTGAAACAACGATCTGAAGATTTTTCCCTAACAAATGCAATAATTAAATATCAAGAAGTGTTAAAAATCAGGTAGAAGTTAGACGAAATATTCATTAGTCAAAAAAGTTGGTTTAGAAGATGAAATTGAAAATTTTTGCTGATAAAAAGTATTTGCTTAACCAACCAAATGTTCGTCCAAATCCTATGCTTCTTCCCTTCTGGGCAGATTTTGCTGAAACAGGCTACTATTCTTGGATGAAAAATTACGATCGCTACTCAAATATTGCTAACACTTTATTTGAAATGGTATCTTTAGAGGAAGCTGATATTGCTGTTATGCCTGATGACTGGCGAACTGTGGTTGGGGAATTATGGTACGCTAATCAAAACAAATTAGCTGATAGTTTATATCGGCAATTTGCGGAAAAAGTTGCACAAGCTAATAAGAAATTGGTGGTGTTTTTTGGTGGCGATCGGTCTGATGAACCAGTGAATTTGCCTAATAAAGATATGTTAGTATTTCGCTATTCCTACTACCGTTCTCAACAGAAAGAAAATAATTTTGTTTGGCCTGTTTTTTGTGAAGATTTAGTAGAACATTACTTAGCAAATCAGCTTTCTATTCGGCAAAAATCTGCTAAGCCAGTAGTAGGATTTTGTGGGTTAGTTAAACCAAGTAACTGGAAAACAAATTTAAAAAAGCTTTCTTACTACGGATATATGCTCAGTCGCTACCGAAGACTAGGATATCCTCCTATCCAAGGTCATATTTTACGAGAAAAAGTCATCAAAAATTTTAAAAAAAGTAATTTAGTAACTACAAATTTTTTGGTTCGAGAAAGTATGGTTTTCTTGGGTCAAAAAAATCTAGTGGACATGGCAAAGCTAAGGGTCGAGTTCATTGATAATATGATAAATAGCGATTATATTGTCTGTTGTCGGGGAGCAGGAAACTACTCTAATCGCTTATTTGAAACTCTTTGTTTGGGTCGTATACCTATCTTTATTGACACGGATTGTGTACTACCTTATAATTTTACTATAGATTGGAAAAAATACTGTGTATGGATTGAAGAAAAAGAAATCGATCGCATTGCAGAAAAAGTAGCTGAATTTCATCAAAATCTTTCCGAAGAAGATTTCGTTAATCTCCAACACGAATGCAGAAGATTTTGGAAAGAGTGGTTATCAGCTGAAGGGTTTTACTCAAATTTTAATTTACATTTGCCATAAATTTAGAGAGTTTATAGGAAGGCAGTAAATGATAGTATTTATTATTCCAGTCAAGAGTCAAAAAGTAGCAACTTCTTGGCCCGATCTCTGTAAACTGTTCGATCGTTCTTTGCGTGCGGTTTGTAACCAAACTTCACCCGATTTTAAAGTTATTGTAGTTTGTAATGAAAAACCAACTACTTCTTTTGAACATCCAAGCGTTGAATATTTATGTGTTAATTTTCCGCCTCCTGGGGAAGGATATGGAGTAAAAGTAGACGATCGAGCGAAAAGAGTTGTCGCCGGACTTTTTGCAGTTAAAGACTTACAGCCTTCTCATGTCATGTCTGTAGATGCAGATGATTGTATTAGTAAACATATTGCAGAGTTTGTTAATCAAAATCCCAACAAAAATGGTTGGTATGTGGATCGAGGCTATGAATATGACGAAGGTAGTTCTAAAATAGCAGTTAGAAAAGAGGGATTTTATCGCATTTGTGGCACTTGTAATATTATTAATTATCGCCTGTTTCAACTGCCTCCACAAATGCTTCCCTACGATCAATTAACAGGTTACGATCGCTTTTTAGGCGGACATCCTTTAGCCAAGGGAGATTTAGCAGAAAGAGGTACTCCTCTGGAACCATTACCCTTTCCTGGGGTAGTTTTTGTCCGA
Source organism: Floridaenema fluviatile BLCC-F154 (assembly GCF_041929135.1). Lineage (NCBI taxonomy): Bacteria > Bacillati > Cyanobacteriota > Cyanophyceae > Aerosakkonematales > Aerosakkonemataceae > Floridanema > Floridanema fluviatile. The sequence goes on from NZ_JBHFNS010000092.1 coordinate 18,636, forward strand.
GATCAAGCGGGAGAGAGTGTATCCATGCAAGAATCATTTTTGGAAAAATGGAAGCGAAATCCCAAAGAAACTTTAAGAGGAGTGAAAAAAAGATTATTGGCTCCATTTAACGAACAGATTTTAACAGACAATATCCGAGAAGAGTTTAGTCTTTATCCCTTGTCCAAATGAACACTTTTCAGTTTCCCAAAGTTTTCGATCGATTACCAATAGCCAATTTTTTATATCCCTAAGACTAAACTGGAGATTACAGAAATGGTGATTTTTATTATTCCTTTAAAAAGTGCTCAGCTTTCCAGTTCTTGGGAAAGAGTTTGCCAGTTATTAGAACGGACTCTTAAATCTGTGTGCAATCAAACTTCCGACAATTTTGAAGTGATTATTGTTTGTCATGAAAAACCAGAATTATCTTTTTCTCATCCTAAAGTTCATTGTTTGAGTGTTGATTTACCACTTCCCGGTGATGATTATGTGAGTAAGGAAAAAGACAAAATGTGTAAAATGCTGCTTGGAATGATCGAAGCTTGCAGCATGAATCCTTCTCATATTATGTTTGTAGATGCTGATGATTGTGTGAGCAACCGTTTAGTGGAATTTGTGGAGCAGAATATTCATAAAAATGGTTGGTTTATTGGTAAAGGTTATGAATATCGGGAAGATATTCAGCAACTTAAATATAGAAATAAAGACCTACATTTAAGAACTAATACTAGCCATATTATTAGAATTGACTTACTCAAACCCGATCTGACCATTCCCTTAGAAGAAGTTCGACGGGAAAAGTTTATTTTGTACCATCGAGATACGGCTGATATCTTAAAAAATCGGGGAACTCCCCTAGAAGAATTACCCTTTCCAGGGATGGTTTACATTACAGATAATGGGGAAAATATGTGGTGGAGTCAATCCCAAATTTCCAGTGGTAAAAAAGAGTTTAACTTGAAAAATAAGTTACAATCTTATCTGAAAAAAGTTTATCAAAGTATGATTACTCGTCCTTTAACTCCAGAAATTAAACAAGAATTTTACCTGTATTAAAAGTATAGAGATAATGTTAGAAGATTATAAAGCAGACATCGATCGGTATGTTGTGACTCAAGGCGGATCGTGGATATCGCATATATTAACAAAACAAGGATTGTGGGCTTTAGCTGAATATCGCTTTAGTCATTGGGTGAGAACGAAAGTTCATATTCCCGTTGTTCGACCTGTTCTAAAAACTTTGGGTTTTGTTTGGCACAAAATTATTGAGATTATGACCGGAATTGATATCCCGGCTAATACCAAAATTGGTAAAGGTTTTTATATTGGTCATTTTGGAGGGATTATTATTAGTTATGATGCGAAAATCGGAGAAAATTGTAATATTAGTCAAGGAGTAACAATTGGTTTCGGGGGTAGAGGAGAAAATTCCGGTTGTCCTATAATTGGCGATCGGGTATTCATCGGCCCCGGAGCAAAAATATTTGGCAAAATTAAAATTGGCAATGATGTAGCTATTGGAGCTAATGCCGTTGTTACCAAAGACTTACCCGACAAGGCTGTAGCTGTGGGCATTCCCGCTAAAATTATTAGTTATAAAGGGTCACAAGATTTTATTATATATAGGAATTTGTCAGAGATACAATCCAGAGAAAACAATCTAACAAACAACACAAATAAGACTTCCAAGGAGCCTAACTAAAAATTTTAACAAGCAATTTTATTGCTAAATATATAAATTCAAATGCTGAATTGAGCCATAAAAATTATGTAAAAGCGCATCAATCTCATACCTCCAATAGTTAAATACTTTTTAGTGAAGTCGAGGATCGCGCCGAGAAAATGGTTTTTTCAACACTGAAATAACCAACTGAGAAACACTATCCGGTAATACTCGCTTGACTAATAATTTAGTAATTAAATTTTGCGCGTATCTTTCTCGCAAAATTGGCGGATAAAGTTTCACAGCTATCCATAATTTTTCCTGAGCATATTTAAGTAACTTGGCATCTATGTTATTAGCTAAACAAAGTCCCGCACAATACCGATAAAGAAAAGCAAGACTCTTATTTCTTAGATATTGTATTTCCAGTGGGGCTGCTTGATATGCTCGTTCAATTGCACGCAAACCTTCTTTTTCCATCACATCTACTTTGGAACTCATAGATTGGGATGTTTGGCGATAAAGAATTTGCGGTTTAGGAACAACCACAAACTCACACTTAGCTGCTGCACGTAAATAAAAATCCCAGTCTTCAAAACTTTTCATAGTGGGTTCAAACTCACCAATCATTTCAATTACCGATCGACGAATCAAAATATTTGAACCACTACCAATGAAGTTACCGAGCAATAAATCTTGATAAACATTTCCTTCAAGAGTAGATGAAGCTCCTTGTGCAAAAGATACGGATTGTCCCTCATCACGCATATTCAATGTCCAGCTATAAGCAACACCAGCATTGGGATTTTGTTGCAATGCCATCAACTGTGATTCCAATTTATCAGCTGTCCATAAATCATCAGCATCAATGAAGGAAATAAATTCACCGCTAGCATTACTAATACCTCGATTTCGTGCCGTTGGCAGTCCCCCATTGTTATATGAGAATACCTTGAGTCGCGGCTCATTGATCTGATTCAGAATCTCTAAAGTTCTGTCTGTAGAACCATCATTGATTACAATTAACTCAAAATCTTGGAAAGTTTGTTGCTGAATCGACTGGATTGTTTCTAAAATTGTCCGTTCGGCATTATACGCTGGAATTATAACTGAGATTGTAGGCATTACCATTTCTCATTCATGAATTTTTATAGACTCAGAATCCAATTTCCTATGGCTTTAGTCGTTCGTTTTTTTAATCCTATTGCTCGGTATAACATAACTTTTGCCATTGACGGAGAAGCTAATGCTGATTTGTCCAGTGATTCTTCACGCCAAATCCTACTAGCAGATAAAGAATTAGAATTTAGAGATGAAATAAACTCTTCTCGCACTTCTTCAACAGCTTTAGCAGCACGAACTCGACACTCTTTGGCTTCTTGTTTTGCTGCCTCTGTCTGACAATAGTCAAAGGCTCGATCCAATTCTTGAGCGGACAGTCGATCCACAGAAAATACTATAGGCCAGCCAATAGTTTTTGTTTGACGTAAAACTTTAGCTCCTCCAGAGATTGCATCAATCGCAATTACAGGAACTCCATTTTTTAACGCTAAAACTGTTCCATGTAAACGAGTTGTAATTACCAAATCCATCCGACCAATCAAGGAATCTATTTCGGCGGCTGTGCGGAGATTACTTGTATTTGGATCTAAACCCGTATCAATTCTAACTGCCACCATTTCTCTTGATTGAATCAAGTCTTCAATTGCTTGGTTAGCAATTTCATGCTTACACTTTTCTTTATATTCTTGTTGAGGATGAACTAAAATAATTCCCACTACAGGAACTTTCGGTTGTGATGACAGAAAGGTAATATCAGGATGGTTTTGTTCAGAACTGTCTCTAGCAATAAGTACATCAAAAGGATTCCAGATGTTTACTGGCTCGATCATCGACAAATCAATGCCAATCAAACGACACTTTTTGAAGCGTTCGAGAAAATCAACTGTTAAATTCATGTAGGGGAAAGGCCCACAAACAAAAACAGCATGGGAGTAATCATCAGGATTAACCAACTGCCAATCTACACCACCCATAAGCGGAGGCGCTAATGCAACATCGTAAGGATAACCTGCGCCTTCTATCCATTCGCAGACCAAATCCTTTGCCATCAAATCCCCTGCTGTGACATTACATTTTTTATAACTAAACCACCCAGCAACCAGAATTTTCATCACTTAACTCTTCCTTTACTTTACTAATCTACTTATTTTAGTATTAAAAAATTCTCTTAGTTCATCATGAAGATGATCTTTGCTACTACCGGAATTTCGAGAAACTTCCACCTTCAATACAGATCTACAAATTATGTTTGCTGCTACCAAAATCTCTGGAAACTTGAACCTTCAATATAGATCTGTATTGTTCTATACATTAGTTATGGGTAACTTCTACTTTACCTTCATTTTCCACACACTCGGTAGCTTCCAAAGATGCCAAAGATTGACAAGGACTAGCACCCCCTTTTAAGTTGAAAGGTAAACTATGCCAGGGACAAACAACACACCCGTCTCTGAGATAACCACTAGCTAAATCTGCTCCTTCATGAGAACAGTATCGACTAAAAGCGATGACTCGTTGATCGGGTAATCGTGCGACGCACATCTTATTTGAGATTGGACGAATTGAACCTACAGGTAACTCCTTTGAATCAAATATCGTTTTGGTTTTGTTTTCTGATGGAATTTTGATAGATTCCACTGGAATATTAGTTGGAAAAGAATCGGAATTATCATTAAAAGCAACAGATTTTAAATTAGATAGTATATAGGATCTTTCACCTCTATTTAGTTTTTTCCTAAGATTACGCCCTAGATTCGCAGCAATTTCTGAAAATCTTGCTCCTATACCTTTTCTAGTGTCACCAAAGATATAGTTATCTTTATAGGGAGAGTCTTCTAAGAAATGAGGTGTTCCTATAACCATCCTCATGCTAATTACAAATCTTGTAAAATCTGTGCTATTTAATTCAGAACTATGAAGATGCTCACCATGAAAAATTAAAGCATCACCTGGTTGCAAATTAAAACTTAGGACTGGCCCGAAAGATTGTCCGGGGACTATTTTACCTTCCTGAGTACAAGGTAGTTTCTTACCATAAATTGTCGGATAGATGTTCAACCCATTTCCTACCTTGACTGGGCCAATTGCAATCCATACATTAACACAGTTAGTAGGACATTGATACCAACTATCATGATGGGGGCCGTGAGGCGTTATTTTACCATTGTACTTAAATTGGTTGAGTTCCTTTCTTCTCGATAAGGTTAAATCATAGGGAATATGAAACCTTACATTAGGTGATTCCTCAAAATAGTAATGAGTTTTTTCTTGAAATATTTCTCTTACCAATGCTTTAGCTAATTTAGATGCCAGCGGACGAATAGTTTTGTAAGTTTGATCGCTAACAGAGGTTATGTCATCGACATCAATTACTGTATGAATTTCTTCTAATCCTTTGCGACGAACTTGAGCAGCTTTTTCATCATTAGTAGCTTGTCTTATTCCTGCTAGGCTAGCTTCTTTTATTTCTTCAAAGTATCCAATCCTTTGAAGACATTCAGGAACCACTATAATTTCGCCTCGCAATAGACGCTGAGTAATCTCATTAAATGGTATTAACTCAGTACGATCAAGTCCAACACTCTTGGCAGTTTGTTTCATAAAACTCTAATAAAACCAGTTGTTTTACAATTTATTTGATGATATCATTTGGTTTGCCTGATAATTTTAATGTTATTGTAAATATTTAAGCTAAAATTCCCTGAAATATTTACAAATTATTAATAAATCAGAAACTTTTGCGATCGCTCCTCTGACATCAAACTATACTAGCTCCTACCCGCCAGAAAATTTACCTATCCATCAATTCTCCATAAATAAACCCATTGCCATCTGTCCCAAGAAAAACTCTACCAAACACATTCATATCGCCTACTAACGTTAGTGTTCCCGAAAAGTTACCATCAGGATAATCAACAATTTTCACCCAACTAGTCCCCAAATCTGTAGAACGGAAAACCCCAACCCCACCCTTAACTTTACCTTGAACAAAAATTGTTGGATTACTCACATTTGGCGCTGCTTTACCAAAACCTAAAACATTAGCTTCCTCAACCGAATCAACCTTGGTAAAATCTTGCCCAAAATTGCTAGAACGGTACAATCCCCGATCTTTGAGACTTAGCCAAATCTCACCTTTCATATTAGGTGCAGATCTTAAATTAGCTCCCCGCCATACCTCCGCAGGCAATTTTTCATTGACAATCTGCCAAGTTTCCCCGCCGTCATCGGTACGGATTAACTGCCCACGTCGATGATGATAAATGTAAAAAGTACCATCTTTAACTGAATCAGCAGCTAAAGCTTTTTGGGGATTCCATAAATCAGTGTGAACACCTCCGCCGATTTTTTCATCACTAAAAAAGTCAATTTTTTGCCAATTTCTTCCTCCATCTTTTGTAAAATAAGGTAATTTCCCTTTGGTAGGTTGCCAGACAATATTTTTCGTATTACTCGCAGATACGGCGACATTCCCAAACACTAATTCTTCAGGATGGGTTTTCTGTTCAATTGAAGGGAAGTTTTGCCAATTTTTACCATTATCTACAGAAAAGCCTGCTCTTATTTTCCAAGATTCATGATGATTGGCTCCTACGGAAACTATAAAATTAGGATTATTGCTACTATAAGCTAAGCTAGTTGTGGTGTTAAAAATCCCATTACCATGACTTTTGATTGGGATAGCATTTAAACAATCATGACGAAATCCGTCAAAATCTGCTATTGCGGTAATTAAACTCGCTCCTTTTGGCGTACTAATAGCATCAAAACTAACTGTTTCTTCAATTCCATTAACGGCAGCTGACCATTTAACATTCTGTTGATTAGCATTTTCTGTTTGCCAAACTCCAATTCCATTAGTTAGCCAAATTTGCTCTGGATGAGATCGGGAAATAGCTATCCCTCCAGTTAAGGTATAAAAACTCCAATTAGGCCACCAGTTAATGCCATTAAGAGTATTTTTTAACACTACCCAGGTTTTTCCGCCATCATCTGAGCGATAAATATCTTCTGGAGTCATGGGATAAGTAACGACAAAAATAGTATTTGGTTTATTTGGATCTACGGTGATTGCCGAATAGTTTCGCTCTTTTTTGGGTGTAATATCTTGCCAACCTGATGGTGTAAATTTCCAAACTCCTCCATCTAATTTGTTTTTGATGCCATAAAAACTGGTGATTAATTCTCCTTGATTGTTGACCACAGCTTGTTGCGGTACTAAGTCTTTTGCTGGGCCATTTGTTAATAATTCCCAAGTTGTACCTGCGTCATTACTGCGATAAATGCCTTCACCAGATACACCAGCGTAAATTACTTTTGTTTTGCCATTAATTGTGCCTGAATTAGCATCGAAAACTACGTAAGTAATACCTGCTAATTGATTAGTTTCTGGGTGGGAATTGCCAGTAGGTACTAGAGATGGATTAACCTGATTCCAAGTTTTTCCTCCATCTTCTGTTTTCCATAATCCATTCAGCCGAGAACCGAAATATACCAGATTGCTGTTATTTGGATCGATCGCTAATCGTTCTCCCGTCCAACGCCAAAATTCGTTACCTCCCATTGGTAAACTTAAGTTGAGTACTTGCCAAGAATTACCTCGATCGCTAGATTTCAGTAAATTCCCTGGATTTAAATTTTTATTTTTCTTTGTGTAAGCACCTGTGGCAATGTAAAGAATATTGGGATCTTGGGGAGCGATCGCCATACTCTCAATAGAATAAGAAATATTATTTGGCAACCGATCGGCTTTAATTAACTGCGTCCAATTTCGTTCTTCAACATTCCAACGAAAAACTCCTCCCACATCAGTCCGCACGTAAACAATATCTGGTGAATTAGGGTGAACTATCACACCAGTAACAAAACCACCTCCGCCCATTTTTACACTACTCCATTGATACTTTTCTCCTGTAGCAGTAGTAAATACACTTTTGTCTTTTGCCACTGGACATAAATCCGATTGAAGGGGAGTACTAAAAAGACTTTGGGTAAAAATAGCTAACAAGGCAAAGCTTAATGTTAAAGCTAAATAAAATAAAGTTTTCCGCCTCTTTTTAATGAATTTCATCCAAAAATTTACTAATATTTTAGCCGTTAATCTTAATTTAACAGGTTTCGATCGCACTGGAATGTTGGCTGACCGCTTCCTCAATTGATTTTCCGGGAAAAAACGGGAACAATCTCGATAAATTTTAATAAATTGCTCAAAAATTCATAGAAATTTTAAAATTTGGCTCTTCCGTACTTGAGGTGATAAAAAAATTAATCGATGCTTTGTAAAGCTGACACAAAAACAAATCGATTAGCAAAATTTATCAACCTTAGTAAGGAACAGCCAAATCTCATATCTAAAATTCCTTATTCCCCATAAGTTCCACCAGTAATTTTGCCTCGAAAGACGACATACTGATAGATGTTATAAAATAACATCACTGGAATTAAAGCACCGATGAAAATGATCATTACTACTAAAGAACTGGGATCGGCAGCAGCTTCGTAAATGGTGATTTCTGTTGGGATAATGTAAGGGAAAACTACCAAAGCTAAGCCGATGAAAGTTAAAAGGAATAGGAGAATTGTCCAGACAATCGGAGATCTTTCTTCCTTCCGCCCTAAACTTCTCAGCAACAACCCAATTAACACAACTCCCAAAACTGGAATTAAGGAAAAGATGTAAATTTGTGGTTGCTGAAACAATCTTTCCCTAGCGTATTCGTAAAATATGGGAGTTGCGATCGTAATCAAAATTGCCCCAATTAAAGTTGTAATTGCTGCAAGTCTTGCCGTTTTATAGTGAGTTTCTTGTAACTCTCCGGTAGTTTTCCAAATTAGATAAGTTGAACCAATCAAAACATAACCTTGAATCAAAGTCAAAGCTACTACTATTGATTGCCAAGTTAACCAATCCCAAGTTCCACCAATAAAATGACCCGCTGCATCTACTTTAATTCCAGCTAACACGCCACCAAGGGAAAAACCTTGACCAAGTGCAGCTAAAAAACTTCCGGCACCAAAGGCATAATTCCAAAAGAATTTGCGGGTTGCTTGTTCGCGAAATTCAAACGCTACCGCCCGAAAAATAAAGCCGAAAACCATCAACAAAATGGGAATATATAGGGCGTTGAGAATAGTTCCATAAGCGAGGGGAAATGCACCGAAAAGACCGCCACCCATGAGAACTAACCAAGTTTCGTTCGCATCCCAAATGTTGCTTAAACTGGTCATTAAAATGCTGCGCCGTTCTTCGGAAGAAGCGGTAACAGATAAGATTCCTACTCCTAAGTCAAAGCCATCTAGCATAACGTAAAGGAAGAGGAATAATGCTAATATTCCAAACCAAACTTGTGGGAGAAAATAACTGAGAGTTTCCATTTTTTACTCCGGTTTTCCAGTGAATCCTAATTCATGTAGAGACGTTGTATATAACGTCTCTACAAAGTCTCTACAAAGTTTTTTTGAACCGCAGAGACGCAGAGGACACAGAGAGAAGAAGAAGAGGAGGATTGCTATATTTCATCTGTGTTCATCTGTGTTTATCTGTGGATATCTGTGGTAAAAAAACTCTATTGTTGTGCTTCTACAGGACGTTCGTCGGGAACAAATTCTCCGGGTGTGGTTTCGATCGCAGGACGAGTAACTTCTACTCCGGGTATTGGTAAATCTAATCTTGGGCCTCGGCGGATAATTCGACTACCAAAATACAGAACTGCGACAAACAAAAAGCTATAAACTACAGCAAAACCGAGAAAAGAAGTTAATACATTACTAGCAGGAAGTTGCGAAGCTGCGTCAACTGTGCGAATTTGTCCGTAAAGTATCCAAGGTTGTCTTCCCACACAACGCACGATCCAACCAGATTCTACGGCAATGTATCCTAAAGGTGCGGCGAAAATCCAAGCGAACATTAACCATTTTTGTTTGGCTATGTTTTCTGTTGAAAGTTTACCTAACAACCAATGCAAAGTGGTAATTAACATTAGTCCAGCTAGGAAAAATCCAATTCCTACCATTGCACGGAAGGAATAATAAATTAAGCCAATTAAATGAGGACGATTTTCGGGTTGCCATTCTTTCAAACCTTTTACAGGTGCGGAGAGATTTTTCTTCAATTCCAAAATGTAACCTAAGCCATTGGGAATGGAAATTTCCCAATCATTTTTTTCGGCTTTTTGATTAGGAATTGCTAACAAACTCCAATCAGCAGGTTGTCCAGCAGGTACAGTTTCCCACTGTGCTTCCATTGCGGCTAATTTGGCAGGTTGATAGTGGAGAACTTGTTCGCCGCTTAAGTGTCCGACGTAGATTTGTAGGGGTGCAACGGCGATCGCAGCTGCTAAAGCAATCTTAAAAGCTTTGCTAAAAAAAGCAGGTTGCCGATTATTGAAAATGTACCAAGCACTAATTCCCCCAATTACAAACAGTGAAGTTTCCAAAGTAGCGAGAAACATATGGGAAACACTCACCGCCATGAAAGGATTTAAAATTGCTTTAAAGTAATCGTTGACAATAAATTTGCCATCAATTATTTCTCCACCAGCAGGAGTTTGCATCCAAGAATTAGCAGTTAAAATCCACAAAGTTGAAAGATTTGCACCAACTGCTACCAAAATTGTCGATAAATAATGAACGATCGGATTGACTCTTTCCCAACCAAACACCATTATTCCTAAAAAAGCCGCTTCCAGCATGAATGCCCAAGAAGCTTCAAAACCAATTACACTGCCGAAAAAATTACCCACAGCTTCCGAAAAAGGTGCCCAATTTGTGCCAAACTGAAATTCCATTGGAATTCCTGTGGCTACACCAATACCAAAATTGAGAATGTAAAGCTTTGACCAAAAACGAGCATGGTAATAGTAGTCAGGGTTGCGAGTTTTTAGCCACAGTCCCTCGACAACGACCAAGTATATCACCATGCCTGTAGACAGCACAGGCCAGAGCATGTGGAAAATTGCAGTCAGCGCAAACTGGGCGCGTGATAATGCAACGGTATTCGAGAAAAATTCCATCAATAGCTCCCTATTTAGTCGTTAACTTTGAGGGTTGTTACCTTTAGATTAGAATAGTTAACTTTTGATACTTGTCGTTACATTTCTTAGAAAGTCTTAAGATAGGGACTGGGAAAGTTCTGAGTTTTGAGTTTTGAATTGTAGGGCGGGTTTTGCCTTGATATTATTTGTCAGTAGCAAAAGTTGTCTACTAAACCCGCCCCTACAGAATCCCTTGTCCTCACCTACCTATATGTAAACGAATAAACTCAACTATTTTAGTTAGTCCTGCTTGGGTTTTTAAATTGGTGAATACAAAAGGTTTATCGCCGCGCATTTTTTTGGCATCGCGTTCCATTACTCCCAAGTCTGCGCCTACCATTGGGGCGAGGTCAATTTTATTGATTACCATTAAGTCAGATTTGGTAATTCCGGGGCCACCTTTGCGGGGAATTTTATCACCTGCGGCAACATCAATGACGTAAATTGTCAAGTCTACTAATTCGGGGCTAAATGTTGAGGCTAAGTTATCTCCGCCACTTTCGACAAAGATTAAATCTAGGTTAATGAATTTTTGTTCTAGTTGTTCGATCGCTACCAAATTGATCGAAGCATCTTCGCGGATAGCTGTGTGGGGACAACCGCCTGTTTCTACGCCTAAAATGCGATCGCTAGATAAAGCTTGAGAACGTACTAAAAACTGAGCATCTTCCTGAGTATAGATATCATTTGTAACTACAGCAATGCTGTAATTTTCTCGTAAATTTTTACACAAAGCATCGACTAAAGCAGTTTTTCCTGACCCTACAGGGCCAGCAATTCCTACACGAAATACAGTCATATTTATGTTCTCAATTATTGTTCAGGAGTGAAAGTTACTTGTGCTACTTTACCTGCTTCTCCGAGAGGTTTTGCTTCCTGATTATTCCTAGAAACTAACACAACCCCCGCATTACCCGCACGAATTACAATTCTTTCTTTTCCAGACCAAGATTGTTGGGTTCCCTTAGATATAATTCCTTCAAATTCTACTTTACCGTCAACGGTTACGCGCATCCACGAATCGTCTTGGAATTGGGCGGTTACTTGGAAAGGGGTATTAAGTGTGGTATTTTCAGGTGTGGCTGCAACTGGTTGTGTCGAGGTGGGAGATAGTGTAGAACTAGTAGGCGAATTAGGATTACTTTTTGGCGTGACTGATGCTACAGTATTTTCTACTTTCTTTTGTTCGGTAGTTGATGATGGTTTATTTTGAACAACAGATGGCGATGTTTGCGGACGATTTAGTAAGTATAAAATGCCCCCCAGTGCTATTAGTGTTGTTGCCAAAATGTAAGGTAAGTAGGGAATAGAAGGAATTGTCAGTTTTTCGGGTAAAGAGGGTAAAGAAAACTTTTCTGCTAATGAAGCTGACTCTTCTTTGGAACGTTCCCCATCATTATTTGCATCATATTTTTTACCGCCAATTACTTCTGCATCTAATAATTGATCGCTTAAGTCTATAGGTGGTAATTCGATCGGAAAAGTCATTGCTAAAGCGTTACCATCTAAGCCGAGAGAATCTGCATAGCGGCGGATAAACCCTTGAATGTAAACTGGTTCTGGCAGACTTTCTTCTTTTGCTTCTTCGATCGCCCTTAAAAGACTGGCACGAATGTAGGTGTTAGCAGCTACTTGTTCTAAAGAAATTGACTGCTCTTTTCTTAAACTGCGGAGATAGGTTCCTATTTCTCTGAGTTTTTCTCCTTGCTCAGTAGTTAAAATGTTCACGTTGTTACCCTAGATTTGAACTATAGTTGAGATCTTCAATAAAAGATACCATATCATCTGACTTGACCACGCGGTAAAAAATTCATGTTGTCGAAATTTGTTTTTCCTCTTCCTCCGACGTTAAATGAAATTATTGGGACTGCTAGAACCAATGTTTATGCCAGTGCTAAAGAAAAGCGGGCGTGGACAAATAGAATTGCGGTAGAATGTTTTGGTCGGAGGCAGTTTCCCGATCGAGTTTGGATTGAGTTCATTTGGAAAATTAAAAATTTTCGCCGCGATCCTGATAATATTTCGGCGGCGGCTAAGTTTGTTATGGATGGATTAGTGGAAGGCGGGATTATTCAAGATGATAGTTTAAAATTTATTATGTCTCCGGTATTACATTGGTATGAAAAAGGTGAGGATTTAGTAGAGATTCATCTTGCTGACCATCCAATTTGGAATGGGCGGATAATCGATCTGGAAAATCCGGGATTTCGGGAGACTAAGAAACAAGCGATCGCTATTTATCCAGAAGTTTTATTACCTACTAAAAGGGCGGAAGTCACGGAAATTGAGTCAGTATCAATGAAGTCGATCGCCCCAGAAACAATCGCAGAAACGCCAACGGTAACAACAGTTGTGGAAGTTCTTAAAGAAGAGGTTTCTGACTCTCAGGAGTTGTTAGAATTAGCGGAATTAATTAATCAGGAATATCAGCGATCGAAAGCTGCGCCAGCTACCGCCATGTTACACGCAAGAAATGCTGGAGAATTTTTGTTGCAAGCTCACAGTTTACTACCTGAGTCGGAATGGTTAACTTGGTTAAGTACTCATTGTCAAATTTCAGAACAGTCGGCGAAAACTTATATGGCGATCGCTAAAAGTTGGCTCAATCTCCAGAAGTCTTCTCAATTGTCACGCATTTAAGAGGTAGGGGGGCAGGGGGGCAGGGGGGCAGGGGAGGATGAGAGGAAATTTTTCCTATTGACAGATTAAAGGATTTGAATATAAAAGAAATGTTAGTTTTTAATTATCTCTAGAGTTCGCTATTTACGAGTCAGCTGTAACCATTAAAGATGAGTTGAAAAAAATACTGAGATAGAAAAAACCAGAGCAGTGGGTGTTTCCAGGGCTGAGGTTAATGAAAAGTTATGTATGCAAGCCTTGACAAATAGCAGTTATTACTGAGTTTTTTGGATATAAGTAAGTGATATGATTTCGGATGAATATCTGAACGAAGAGTGATTTAAATATGGCCCAAGTGCCCGTCTCTCCAGTGGTACTAATAATTCTAGATGGCTGGGGATTTCGTGAAGAAACTGACGGCAACGCCATTGCTGTTGCAAATACACCCGTAATGGATAGCCTGTGGGCAGCTTATCCCCACACCCTAATCAGTGCTTCTGGAAAAGCAGTGGGACTACCAGAAGGGCAAATGGGTAATTCCGAAGTGGGGCATCTGAACATTGGCGCTGGGCGGGTAGTACCGCAAGAATTAGTTCGCATTTCTGATGCGGTAGAAGATGGTTCTTTGCTGAGAAATCCAGCTTTGGTAAAAGTTTGTCAGGAAGTACAAAGTCGCAAAGGCAAGCTGCATTTAATGGGCTTGTGTTCCGATGGTGGCGTACATTCTCATATCAGCCATTTATTAGGACTGCTAGACCTGGCGAAAGTCCAAGGTATTTCTGATGTTTGTGTTCATGCGATCGCTGATGGTCGGGATACTAACCCGAAAGAGGGTGTAGAAGTAATTAAACAAATTCAAAGCCACATCGATCGCATAGGTGTGGGACGCATTGTTACCATCACCGGGCGTTACTACGCGATGGATCGAGATAAGCGTTGGGATCGAGTGCAAAAAGCCTACGAGATTATGACCCAAGATGGTCAAGGCGATGGGCGAAGTGCTGTGGAAGTAATGCTTAATTCCTACGCCGCAGACTTAACCGATGAATTTATCCTCCCAACTCGGATTGCTCCGGGAGCCGTAGAATCTGGAGATGGGATTATTTTCTTTAACTTCCGTCCTGACAGGGCGAGAGAAATTACCAGTGCTTTTGTGAGTCCAGATTTTGACGGTTTTCCCCGAAAGCAAATCACGCCGTTAAGTTATGCGACTTTTACGCAGTATGACCCGGAATTTCCGGTTTTGGTGGCGTTTGAACCGCAAAACTTGACTAACTTGTTGGGTGAAGTGGTTGCCAAACGTGGTTTAAAGCAGCTTCGCACGGCGGAAACGGAGAAGTATGCTCATGTAACTTACTTCTTTAATGGTGGTTTGGAAGAACCTTTTCCAGGTGAAGATCGGGAATTGGTACAAAGTCCAATGGTAGCGACTTACGATCGCGCCCCCGCAATGTCAGCAGCAGCGGTGACGGAAGTGGCGATCGGTGGAGTGGAAAAACGCATCTACTCGATGATCGTGATTAACTACGCTAATCCAGACATGGTAGGACATACCGGAAAAATGGAAGCAGCGATCGAAGCTGTGGAAACGGTAGATAAATGTTTGGGAAAACTGCTGGAAAGCATTAACAAAGCTGGCGGTACAGCAATTATTATTGCTGACCACGGTAATGCGGAATTAATGCGGGACGAAAAAGGCAACCCTTGGACTGCTCACACAACTAACGTTGTTCCCTTTATATTGGTGGAAGGTGAAGGGTTGAAAATTCCCGGACATGGAACTGAGGTTCCGCTGCGCGAAGATGGTCGGTTATCAGATATTGCGCCAACAATTTTGGAAATCTTGAAGATTCCGCAACCACCGGAAATGACAGGTCGATCGATGATTCTTCCGGCTGAATATCAAACGAAACCTAATCGCACCCCTGTCCGAGTTTCCTTATAATTGGGTAATGAGCAATTTTAAATTAGAGATTTTGAGTTTTGGATTGAGTTTCCGTCTTTAAAATTTGAAGTCTCGAAATTTGAGGTTCGCTGCTCACTAAATAACTCATTACCCATCACCAAATTACCAATGACCGTCATTAATGTTTTAGAAGCGATCTGGGCATTTTCCGCTTTAGGTCTGATTGTATTAGTCTTGCTGCATAGCCCCAAAGGAGATGGAATTGGGGCTATTGGTGGACAGGCTCAACTTTTTAGCAGCACCAAGAGTGCAGAAACCACTCTCAATCGCGTGACTTGGGCGCTGACTATCATTTTTATGGGGATAACCGTGGTTTTAAGTGCCAATTGGTTAGCTCCTCGTCCTCCGATCGGTTAGTAAGGCGAATTAGGATGCGTCAACTCTGGGCGATCGGCTTAGCAGTTTGTACCTGCATCCTCGTCTTAACTTTTGCGGTTTGGGGGGAAACAACCGAGAAATTACCCCCTCTGCAAGCTCATCCTCTACCACCATCTCTGGCGCAATGGCAAGATAACAGCAATAGCGGTGATTATTTTACGGAAATTAAACCAACGCCAGCAGGTTATTTAGTGTGGTCAGAATTTCCGATTAAAGTGTTTGTAGAACCGGAAAAAAATGCTGAGGAGGTTTCTTTTGATGCCGAAAAAGCGAAAAAATGGGTAAGTGCGGCATTAGAAGCTATTAAAGAATGGAATGTTTATTTACCTTTAGAAGTTGTCGAAGATTCTACTATTGCTGATATTTTAATTTGGCGTTCTGCACCAGCTTGGAAACCGAGTTTTGATAGAAACACAGGTAGGTTTCAGTTACCTCGCGCCCGGACTGCTGAGGCACGTTATGAATTTTATCGTCGTCAATCTGCCAAGGGCGAAACAGTTTTATCTCACAAGTTTACAATTAACGTAAATCCTAATAAAGTCAGCGATTACATTTTACCAACTATCCGCCATGAACTCGGTCATGCGTTAGGTATTTGGGGTCACAGTCCTGTAGAAACGGATGCGTTATATTTTTCTCAAGTTCGTGATTCACCGCCAATTTCTTCGCGAGATGTTAACACTTTGAAAAGGATTTATCAACAGCCTACTCGCTTGGGATGGAAGTTAGCCCCCATATCTTATGGCGATTGAAATCGCTGCTACACAAACAAAGTCCGCCTACGCGGACTAAAGAGTAATATCAGACTATTAAATAATCAGCTAGAAAAAAGACAGATTAAAGTGTTACTTTCTCCGTTTCGTTATCAAGTGGACATTTTAAGGAGTAATATTAAGGAAGTTAAGCATGAATTATTAACCAAAATTTCTCAACCTGATTGAGTGTATTAATCTTGGGGTTTGACAATGACTGCCAAAACTTTACCTTACCTAGCAGGGTTTACTACAATAATATTGATATTAATGGGAGTCTGGTTTTTAGCGAAAGCTGAACAAAAACAATACCGCCAAAGCCAACGTAGCGAGGTATTAAATAAACTGGATGCTGTCAGGGCAAATTTGGAAAATGCTTTGAATACCCAACTAGCGACAAAAAGTGGTTTAGCTGCTTATATCTCAGTTAATCCTGATGTGACTGCGGCTGAATTTAATCAAATTGCTAAAGTAGTTTCCGAACAAGAAGAAGATATTTATTCGATCGGTGCAATTAAAGGTAGTGTAATAGCTTTTGGCTATCCCCCGGAATTAGCTAAATCTTTAGTTGGGATCGATCTAAAGAAAATTCCCGGACGTTGGGAAGCAATGCAGCGAATTATTGATACTAAAAAAACTATGATTACTGGCCCGGTTAAATTAATAGAAGGAGGTACGGGATTAATTAGTTATACTCCAGTGTTTGTAACTCCGCCAAATGGTAAACCTGCTAGCGGCGAATTTTGGGGATTTATAGGAATTGTAATTAAGCCAGAAGATTTATATAAGAAATCGGGAATTTTAGCGGAAAAAATTACTTTAAAATATGGTTTGCGGGGGAGAGATGGATTGGGAGAAAAAGGGGAGGTATTTTTCGGAGATGCGGCAATTTTTCAAGAAAATCCGGCGATCGTAAAAGTTAGTTTGCCTAATGGTTATTGGCAGTTGGCTGGGATTCCGAAACAGGGATGGGAGACGATCGCACCAAACAATGTTTTAATTAGTATAATTGGTGGAGTTTTGGCAGTAGTTAGTGGAATTCAAGTGTTTATTTTAATGCGCGATCCGAGTCGGTTGCGAGAAGCGATCGCCAAAACTAAAGAAACAAATGCGATGTTGCAATCAGAAATTGAAGATCGCAAAAGAATCGAAGCAGAATTGCGACTTTCGGAAGAGAAGTTTTCTAAGGCTTTTTTAGCTTGTCCTGATGTAATGGTGATTACTAATCCTAGCAATGGATTAATGATTGAAGTTAATGATGCTTTTCCCAAGATTATGGGTTATTCTAGACAAGAAGCTTTGGGTAAAACTTCATTAGAATTAAACATTTGGGTAAATCCTGAACAACGTTCTCCGTTAATTAAAAAAGTCCAAAGTGGCGAGTCAGTTCGCGATCGAGAGGTGTTATTTCGGCGGAAATCTGGGGAAATTTTTACGGCATTAATTTCGATCGAACTAATTGATATTGGAGATTGGCAGCGATCGATTTTTGTGATTCGGGATATTAGCGATCGCAAACGCGCCGAAGCTGCCTTAAAAGAATCAGAAAGAAAATATCACAGTATTTTCGATCATGCCACTGAGGGAATTTTTCAAACTACAATTGATGGAGTTTTTATTAGTGCTAACCCAGCATTAGCCCAAATTTATGGTTATGATTCACCGGAATCGTTAATGGAAGATCTCAGTGCAAAAAGGCTTTATGTTGATTTAAAAAGTCGAAAAGATTTTATTGAAAATTTAGAAAAACATGGAATCTTATTAGAGTTTGAAGCGGAAATTTATCGCCAAGATGGTAGCATAATTTGGATTTCGGAAAACGCTCGTGCTGTCAGAGACAAAAAAGGCAATTTACTTTACTATGAAGGCACCGTTAAAGATATAACTCTTCGCAAAGAAACAGAAGAAGCATTGCGAAAATCAGAAATGCAACTTCAGCAAGCAAAAGATGCCGCAGAAGCTGCAAATCGAGCCAAAAGCCTGTTTCTTGCTAACATGAGTCACGAACTAAGAACGCCATTAAATGCGATTTTAGGTTTTACACAGTTGATGGCAAAAAATCCGGCTTTTGCTTCAGGAACTAAAGAATTAGACATCATTAGTCGTAGTGGCGAACATTTATTATCATTGATTAATGATGTTTTAGATATGTCAAAAATTGAAGCTGGAAGAATTATTCTTAATGAAAATTGGTTCGATTTATATTATTTACTGGATACTTTAGAAGGGATGTTGCGATTGAAAGCGAAAGCTAAAGGTTTGCAGGTAATATTCGATCGCTCTCCTGAAGTTCCCCAATACATAAGAACCGACGAAAATAAATTACGCCAAGTTCTAATTAATCTTTTAGGAAATGCGATCAAATTCACCGAAGAAGGCGGTGTTACTTTACGAATTAGTAGCAAAAAACCTGTTAATTATTCAAGTTTAATAACTTTTGAAATTGAAGATACTGGTACGGGAATTGCAGAAAATGAAATAGAAAAATTGTTCGATCCATTTGTGCAAACTGAAACCGGAAGAAAATGCCAACAAGGTACAGGTTTAGGACTAGCGATTAGCCGAAAATTTGTGCAATTAATGGAGGGAGATATTATTGTTAAAAGTAGATTAAATGAAGGTAGTATTTTTAGATTTGATATTCGCGTAAAACTTGGCAGTGCTACAGATATTCCCACAGATAAACCTATTCCTAGAGTAATTGATTTAGCACCAAATCAACCCAAATATCGCATTTTAATAGTTGATGAAGTAGAGGATAATCGGTTACTCCTGCATCAATTATTGGCACCTTTGAAATGGGAGATTAAAGAATCAGAAAATGGGTTGGAAGCTGTAAAAGAATGGGAAATTTGGCAACCTCATTTAATTTGGATGGATATGCGAATGCCTGTAATGGATGGTTACGAAGCAACTAAAATAATTAAAAGCAAACCAAAAGGAAAAAATACAATTATTATTGCCGTTACTGCTAGCGCCTTAGAAGAAGATCGTTCTTTAGTTTTAGCAGCAGGATGCGATGATTTTGTCAGGAAACCTTTTCGAGAAGCAACAATTTGGGAAACGATGGCGAAACATTTAGGATTACGCTACATTTATGAAAATGAAAAAGTAAATAACAAAAATGAAATCTCAAATCCCCAATTTAATTTAACTTCTGAAGCTCTACAAGTCATGCCATTAGCATGGATTTCACAATTACACCAAGCATCTGTCAGCGGTGATGATACTGTCGCTGATGAGTTAATTAAACAAATTCCTGAAAATTATGCTAGTTTGGCAAATGCTTTATCAAGTTTAATTGATAAATATCGCTTAGATACAATTAGCGATCTTACTAAGGCTGCACTTATTTCATAGTAGAAAGCTTGCACCAGATTTAGTTTTTAAGGATAAACTGGTTAGTAGTTAGTTGAATTTCACCTACAGCTAACCTTTAGCTAATTGTTAAAACAGTTATACTCTGTGCTGATGAATACATCTCAAGCTGTCTCTGCCGATCTTTTATTAGTTGATGATACCCCGGATAACTTGCGTCTGTTATCTCTGATGTTAACTGAAAATGGATATAAGACGAGAAAGGTGATTAATGGAGAAAGAGCATTACAAGCTGTAGAGATAGTGACACCGGATTTAATTTTACTTGATATTAATATGCCAGATATGAATGGCTATGAAGTTTGTCGTCGCTTGAAAAAAATAGATAGAACTCGCGACATTCCGGTGATTTTTATTAGTGCTTTAGATGATGTGTTTGATAAAGTCAAAGCTTTTCAAGTTGGAGGAGTTGATTATATTGCCAAACCTTTTCAGGTAGAAGAGGTTTTAGCTAGAGTTAATACTCACGTAAATATTAGGAAGTTACAAAAACAATTACAACAACAAAATTCTCAATTGCAAGAAGAAATCCGCCACCGCTTATCAACAGAAGAAGCAAATGCTCAATTAAAAGCTTTGGAAACTCAATTACGCCAACAACTAAATGTATTTCTCCATGCAGTTTCTCATGATTTAAGAAATCCGGTAATTGGGACGAAAATGGTGTTAAATAATTTAACTAATCAAGTTGGAGAAACAATTCAACTTCCACGTAAAATTTTAGAAAGAATGCAAGAGAGTAATGAGCGACAGTTAGGGTTAATTAATTCCTTAATTGAAACTCATGCAGCAGAACTTTGGGGACTTAAGTTAAATTACAAACCTACAGAATTACACAGTTTGGTAAAGTCGGCATTGGTAGATTTGCAGCCAATGTTAGAGAAGGAACAAGTGGTATTGTCCGATCGCATTTCCCCCAACTTACCCTTAGTTAAAACCGACACACTCCACTTAGTTAGAGTTTATCAAAACTTAATCGGCAACGCCTTAAAACACAATCCACCAGGATTTCGTTTAACTTTAGATGCTACAGTAGAAAATGGATGGTTACGTTGCACAGTTGCAGATAATGGCGTAGGTATCAGTCAAGAACAATGTAAAAATATCTTCGATCTCTACTTTCAAGGAAGCCAAAAACGCCAATCAGTAGGTTTAGGTTTAGGACTGTATCTTTGCCAGCACATTATTCAAGCACATGGCGGTGCTATTGGAGTCGAGAGTGAATTAGGAGTAGGAACTACCTTTTGGTTTACTTTACCATTAGCTTGAACTCCGAAAAATTAATTTTGATTGAGCTTGATACAAAACTAAATACTTATGCTAAGACTCATTACCTATTTAGAGGTTATTCACTTTAATTTGCTAAATTAAGTTGTGAGTCAAAGTATTGAGTGTTTTTACTCAGAATTGTTGAGCCAACCTGGAGACAAACTTATGATTACGACAATTCGCTATGATATAAATCTGATTCAAGAAGAAGCAAGAGAACTAGTCAGAAAAGGAACAGTTAGCCGTAATCAGCCAATTTATACCCTTTGTCAATTTATTCCAGTGCGGGAATGGGTTTATGTAGAACGAGAGTTAGAATTAAATGGGTATTTGTTGCGCGATCGCATCATTGATTTACTAGGTCGAGAAGATTGGTCAGAAGATTAATAACCACCAAAAAAACTAACGCTATAAAAGTAAAATCTAGTTAGCGAGGTAAAAGAAATCACAATGGAACTGAAAGCAATCCCAGTGGAAATTCCTGAAGGAAGTAACATCATTATTGGTCACAGTCATTTTATTAAAACCGTAGAAGATTTGTATGAAATAATGGTGGGAACTTCGCCACAGGTGAAATTTGGTATTGCTTTTTCTGAAGCCTCTGGGCCATGTTTAATTCGAGTAGCGGGAAACGAAAAAACTTTAGAAGAAACTGCTACTAAAAATGCACAGGATATTGCCGCCGGACACAGTTTCGTCATTCTTTTAAAAGAAGCTTTTCCGATCAATTTTTTAAATGCAATTAAACAGTGTCAGGAAGTTTGTACGATTTATTGTGCCACCGCAAATCCTGTGCAAGTAATTATTGCGGAAACCGAACAAGGAAGAGGAATTTTAGGGGTTGTGGATGGCTTTTCACCCAAAGGTGTGGAAAGTGCAGATGATGTAACTGCAAGGAAAGAGTTTTTGCGAAAGATTGGGTATAAGCTTTAATTGGTGATTTGTTATTTGTGTCAGAAATCGGATTTGTTAGCAATTAATCAAGGTTTTTTGTTAATAAATCCGGTTTTTTAAATATTGCTAACGAAGATATGACTGATAATTTTACAGCAGAATTAGAATTTGCGACTAAGCTTATCAAAACATCTGCTTGCTTGCATATAAAAGTGCGATCGACACCAACGAATGTCTATCAAAAAGGCGAATTCGATCAGGTAACTTCTACGGACTATGCAATTGAAAAATTTCTGGTTGATGAGTTATTGAAGGAATTCCCCAACGATCGAATTATTTCGGAAGAAACATATATAACCGAAATTACTGATGAGAGAACTTGGGTAATCGATCCTTTGGATGGAACTAGTAATTATGCGCGAAAGATTCCGATTTATGGAATTCAAATGGCGCTGTTAATTAACAAAAAACCTGTGGTTGCTGTTATTTATTTACCGGAACTTGAGGAGATATATTATGCTGCGGTGAATCAAGGGAGTTATTTAAATGGTGAGAGAATTTATGTTAGTTCTTGTGGGGAATTGAGTCAGGCGATCGCATCGATGGGAGATTTTAGTAAGGGAAGCGATCGCACTGAGAAAAACCGAGTTAGATTGGGGGGAGTTTGTGCGATCGTAAATCACATAAATCGATTAAAAATGTGGGGTGCAGCTTGTTACGATTTAGCTGCTCTCGCCTCTGGAAAAACCGATATTTACCTGGTTTATTCCTATGATATTTGGGATATTATGCCAGGATATTTAATCGCCAAAGAAGCGGGAGCAGTATTTCAACAACTAACAGGTGAAGCTTTTGATTATACTGCTACCACTTTAATTGGTGCGGCTAATGTTAAATTGATGAATGAGTTATTGGAAATAATTAATTCCCGTTAATTTCCATATAACTCAACAACCAATTAGCCGCCGTTGCTCTCCTAGTTTGTTCTGGGCCAAATTCCCCAATTTTATAGCCTTTAAAACCCAATTTTTGCTTTAACAACTGTTTATTTTCTTGGGGAATAGAACGAGTTAATTTTACTGTTGGGGGACGACAACCGATAAAATCTGGGGGGTTAGGATACTCGCTTTTCCAGTCATCAGCGACAGCGGAATTATCCCATTTTCCGGTTGCTTCGTCGTAGCGGTATCCTAAGTAATACCAAAGTAATTGGTTAACTGTTTGGGTGTCAATTTCTTCTTTGACGATCGACCAAATTGTGTCTGTATTTAATGGTGGGAGGTTGGACATTTTTTTATAAACCGCAGATGAACGCAGATGAACGCAGATGTTTATGAGAGTTTTTGGCTTCGGTTTTAATCTTGGTTTTTCAACGCAGATGATTTGTTTAGAGGAATTCGCCTTTGGCTATCATAATGGATTTTCCGCCGACAAATACTTCAATTCCTGTGGTACTTCTTTGTGATTTTAATAGTAGCAAAGAAGGTCTACCAATTTCATAACCTTGCTCAACTCTTAAGTCAACTGGTTTTTCACCAAAGTAATTATACTCTACTAAGTACCCAGCTAAACAACCATTTGCGCTACCTGTTGCGGGGTCTTCTGGTACACCCATATAATCAGCAAACATTCGCACACTCAAATCATTTTCCGGTTTGTTCGTTTCAGGACAAAAGACCAAAATTGCCTTCGCTATTGTATTATTTACTAACTGAAAGTACTTATCTTTATTGACCTTAATACGTTTCAAAGCGGCGTGACTTTTCAAAGGTACAATAATAAAAGGTACACCTGTAGAAACTTCTTCGATCGGATACCGAGAATCAATTTCCTCAACTTCTAAATTCAACACAGGTGCAAGCTGATTAGGCGAAAAACCCTGACCAAAAGTAGGAGTTTTTTGCTGCATCCATAACCATTCTACCGCCTCACCCTGATAATTCAGTGTAACCGGAATTTGTCCCACCTTTAAATTTAAAACTACCCTTTCCACCGAACCTTTAATGATTTCCTGCTGTAAAATAAACGCAGTTCCCAAAGTCGGATGACCAGCAAAAGGTAACTCTTGTCCCGGCGTAAAAATCCTCACATTGTAACCACCATTTATCGCCTCATTAGAAGTAATAAAAGTAGTTTCCGAAAAATTCATTTCCTTAGCAATCTTCTGCATTTCCGCATCAGAAAGACGCGCCACCCCATCACCAGTAAAAACAGCCAACTGATTACCAGCGTACCTTTCCTCAGCAAACACATCAACAATATAAAACCGTAACATCACACCCTCTCTTTCTTCTCTTTCCTTCGTGTCCTTCGTGTCTTCGTGGTTCAAAAAAAACTTACCGCAAACAACGAATAGCCTCCAACAAACCCCGCGCCTTATTCAAAGTTTCCTCAAATTCTTTTTCCGGGACAGAATCAGCAACTAAACCCGCGCCTGCTTGCACAGAAACCGAATGTTTACCATTTCCCTCACTACGAACAACCATAGTTCTGATTGCGATCGCACTATTCAGTTGACCCTCAAAATCATAATAACCATAAACCCCAGAATAAGGCCCCCGACGACAACCTTCCAACTCATAAATAATCTCCATCGCCCGAATTTTCGGCGCACCACTAACAGTTCCCGCCGGAAAACAAGCCTTCAACAAATCCCAAGCCGTCTTATTATTCCCCAATTTTCCGATCGCATTACTAACGATGTGCATCACATGAGAATAACGCTCAATTACCATCAATTGATCGACAGTAACCGTCCCACTTGTACAAACCCTACCTAAATCATTTCTTCCCAAATCCACCAACATAACGTGCTCGGCAACTTCCTTGGGATCTTGCAGTAGTTCTTCCGCCAAAGCCACATCCTCAGCAACAGTTTTTCCCCGCTTTCTCGTCCCTGCAATTGGTCTTAAAGTTGCCACTAATGCACCTTCGGCATCAAGTTCCGCCTTCACCATTACTTCAGGACTCGACCCAATAATTTGCCAATCACCAAAGTTAAAATAAGCCATATAAGGCGAAGGATTAATTAACCTTAAAGACCGATAAAGTGCAAAAGGATCGCCTGAATATTCCGCCGTTAATCGCTGAGAAAGTACTACTTGAAAAATATCTCCCGCTTTAATGTAATCCTTAGCTTTTTGCACATTCGCACAGAAATCTGCTTGAGAAATATTGCTAGTATAAGTAATTTCTCCCTCGCCAGTTCCGGGAGGTTTCCAAGCAATTAAAGTGCTTTGCTGGGATAAAGGAGATTGTAATTTATTGACTAGCTGGGAAACGCGATCGCAAGCCTGTTGATAAGCACTTTCTAAATTTACATTAGGATCTCTTAAATCAGCATAAGCGATCGCCCAAATCTTTCGTTTCACCTGATCGAAAATTAACAGATTATCGACCTGCATAAACAACCCATCAGGCAAATCTTTTTCCGAAGCAGCATACACCGGAACCCGCGGTTCAATCCACTTAATTAACTCATAACCCCAAAAACCAAACAACCCACCAATTCCCGGAGGTAACTGCGGTAATTTTACCGGACGAACTTGTTTTAAACAATAAGTTAAAGCTTGAAAAGGATCGCCTTCAAAAACTACACTTCTCCCATCTCGATAAGTTTGCGTAGTTTTTTCTCCCTTAGCTTCCAAAATCCACAAAGGATCGCAACCTAACAAACTATAGCGACCAATATTTTCGCCACCTTCCACAGATTCCAACAAAAAACTATAATTTTGTCCCGCACAAACACGATACCAAGCGGAAACCGGAGTATCTAAATCAGCCACCCATTCTTGATAAACCGGGACAAAATTTCCTTGTTTAGCTAATTCGGAAAACTGTTGAAAATCTGGAAATATCATAACTTTTAAACAACTCGACAATTTTACCTTTTGGATGGTAAACCATCTCGACAACCTGAAGCCTTAAATTTTTGTACCATCACCGCTATATCTGGTCGATTCATACTAGCCCTACTCATAAATTCACTCATTGCCAGAGTAATTCTGGGATTCATAAAAGGAGGTGTAACAAAGATATCTGGTTGATTATTTCTCACACTAGCTACTGCTAAATAATCTCCCTCTTTAATAATTGTTTGTTTTTCGTCGGTGCGAATTTCTCCATTCACGACATTGCCAAAATATAATTCATTTTCCCCTAAACCTTCATAAATTATACAAACACGACCTTTAGTATTTGCCGGATAGATTAATAAACTTTCCTCATATCCTGACCAATATCCCAAGAAAGGTGCAACAATTGGATCGACTTTTGCCCATGCGGAAACCAAAGAAGCGAGACGTTGCTTATCAGCTGAACTGCGAAAATCTTTGAATTCATTCTCATTTTCTAACTTGCGAATTTGCGATCGCAACTTTTCCCGCAATCTCACTAATTCCGTAGTTGTAGGGTATCTTTCCGAAGCTGATTGGGCAAGAACTTGCAGAGAGCATACCTTTAACGCAATTATACTCAACCCCAAGCCAATTATTACTTTCCCATTTACCAACTTTTTTTTCATGTCCGTCATCAAATCCCCTCACAGCCATTAATCAAATATTAATCACCAATGACTAATGACCATTGACCAATCACACTAATAACTCAAGCCTTGGAAAGAATTTCCCCTCCAAGACTTGAGTAAATTAAGGGTAATGGACTATTGCCAATTTATTTGGACATTCCTCACAGAAAAACTCCTGCAAGATTCTTGGTTCTTCAGGTTTGTCAACCTAATTTCCCAGCATTAACCAGATTAAAAACCTGGAGGTTTCCGTTTGTCCTCCGGCACCTTTTCCTAAAGCAGTTTTAGCCCAACTAGGCGTTGTAAGGAGTTACACCGCTAAATTTCAGTTTTGCAGGTTCGGGATTTTCACCGATACTGCGGTCTTTCTTCCCGTTGTATGGACGACCTGCATTCACTTTTTCTGGGAACACGCCATCCGCAGGATGTAGGTACTCGATTTCACCGTTGGGGAAAACGCGGTAAATCTTGTAGTTGTTGATTTTAAATTTAGCGCGGAGTTGCTGACCGCCCAAAGCGATACATTGTTCCTTGCGAGACAAGTAAAGCAAGTTATCGCCTTCACGCATTACAGCAGCGCCACCAGTAGGCATTTCAAATACCTGTTCCTTGGGGCTAGTCCAAGTGATGGCGTACTTTTCTTCGGTTTCTGCTTTGCTCAGTAAGCCGCCAGTGCAGCCACCGAACAGGGGTGCTTGTCCTTTAAGCTCTTCTGCCATAGGTTCCTTTCTGAACGTTTTAGGGAATCCTATCACTCACTTAGGTCTACTATTGCTACTCCGATACGAACTGTAACAGTTCTTTAGGGTTGGGGACTGGGGACTGGGGACTGGGAGGTGGGGAGGTAGGGAGGTGGGGAGTTTTAAAAACCTTAATTTTTGAATTAATATTCTTTCTCTGCTCCTAGTCCCTAATCCCCAGTCCCCAGTCCGCAGTCCCTAGTCCCCTGTCCCTCTAGCCTGGTTCTGCGATCGGCACTGTAAAATGAAACTGACTGCCTTGGTCTTTACCTGCGGACTCGGCCCAAATTTGACCGCCCCAAGCGGTGACGATTTGGCGGCAAATGGCTAGTCCTAAGCCTGTACCGCCTGTGCTGCGCCGTAATGCGCCTTCTTCTTGGTAAAAGCGATCGAACACCCTCTCCAATCGATTTGGTTCAATCCCCCTTCCGGTATCTGCTACTGTCACTTCCAGCATTTGATTACCGTTCCTTTTGGCTTGAATTGTTACTTCTCCTTCGGCAGAGGTAAATTTACAAGCGTTGTCTAACAGTTTGGCAAGTACCTCCACTAACCATTCCCCGTCAGCTTGCACCAAGGGCAATTCTGGCGATACTTCGGCAGTAATTTGCGGTAATTGTTCGCTGCTACTGCGGACGCGAGTACTGCTGAGGGCTAAATCTACGCATTCTTGGACTTGTAAGGCTTCGGGATGCCATTGTATGCGACCGCTTTCTAATTGGGAAAGGGTGAGAAAGTCTTGAATTAGTTTCCGCATTCTCTCGCCGTCAGATAATGCTGTGTTCAACATTACCTGTCGCAGTTCGGGGGGCATATCTGGTTCGCTGGCTAAACTTTCTAGGCAAACTTGAATCGTAGATAATGGTGTTCGCAGTTCATGTCCGGTAATGGCAATTAAGTTGCTGCGGGTACGTTCTAATGCTTCTAGTTGTTCGTTGAGGTCTTCTAAGTTAGCGTAAGCTTCGGCTTGAATTAAGGCAACTCCTAGTTGTGATGCGATCGCTTCTGTTAACTCTAACGCCTCTTCTTCCCATTCATGCGGCACTACCCCGCAATGATGTAATTCCACCATTCCCAATAACCTACCTTTATCCAACACTGGCACCAACAACCAAGAAATAATCCCAAAGCGTTGCACCAAATTTTGCAGCACTAACGAATTTTGTACTCTCTCATCTGTCTGGGTATTTACTATATAAACTCGTTCTTGCTTGGCTACTACTTCCTGAAACAAAGGATTATTTTGTAATGGCCAGTTTTCTCCCGATAAAGAACAAACATCATGACTTAAAAATTCATGCTGATTTGTGGCAAATTTGTCTGTCTGTTTACAGCGATAAATCAAACACCGACAAACCTGCATTGCTTGCCCCAACTCCTCTGCGGCTTTTTTTAATATTTCATGGGTGTTCAATGATTGGCGAATTGCCGCTGTAATGGAATTAACTAAGCGTTCTTTGCGTTCCTGCTCAGTAATTGACTTATAAGCTTTCAATAATTTGTATTGACCTGCTTGCAAATAGGTAACTAAACGCTGCACAAAAGGATCGGGATTAAGAATTGGACATTCAGGTGCTTCATTGGATTTCAATGTTGCTTCTTTAACCTGTAAAAATTGTTTTTGTGCCCGCTTAATTTTACTTTTTAACTCCGGTCGGTAAGCTAAAATCCGCTTTAGCAGTATTTCCGCAGCTTTCCGCGTCACTTGGCGATCGAACGTCCAGATCCCTTCAAATCGGCGAGAAGTATCTATATCTATTAAATTTTCCTCCGATTCCGGCAAAGTTGACATTAGGCGTTCCCGACAGACTAAACAGCTGGCGTACTGCTGTCCTATCACTACCAAATGCCACTCTTCAGTTAAGCTATCCTCTGGCTCAAAAGCTATCATCTCATAGCGATCGTAACCACTAGTAAAGCTGGTTTCCGGTGCCGCTAGCACGTAAATTTGATCGCTTTTTTGGGCGATTCTCTGATAACGGTGCGCTTCCTGACGGTAAAAGCGTTCTCGCTGAAAACTGGCAATCACTAAAGGTGGGTCTGCACTCGCTAATACTTGGTCTTCCATTGCGTGCGAAAGCGCCGTTAAGGAAGACTTAAAGTACATTTGAGGCCGCAAATCGGGTAGTTCTTGCAGCAAATCTGCTAGTACAGAATTTTTAATTATCATGGATTTTTTCGCTCAAATCCTAGCGAAGTCAGTTGCTTCCGGTTGCGGAAATCGTCTCCACCTAGAGATGCTTTCAGATTTTAACTCAAAAGAAATATCGGTTTGCACAATTTTTTCGCTCGGTAACACTAACTGACTCATCTCTATTTTGAGTCAGAAGCGCCCCTCTGTGAAGTTGACAACCAGGAATTAAACTTGCTATCTTAAATGTAGTCATAACGAGTATGAGTTAGCAACAATCAATCTGGGGACTGATTAAGTGAAGTGAAGTATTGTTGCTTTTGTTAAAGAGTGTCTTGACAAATAAGAGAGAACAGTATGGTAAAAATAGTTGGCATCGGTGGTAGTTTACGAGAAGACTCTTACAGTCAGCTAGCGTTAAAATTAGCCGCCCAAAGAATCGAAGCTTTAGGTGCAGAAGTGGAAATTCTTGATTTAAGGGAAATGCAATTACCTTTCTGCAATGGAGAGGATAAATATCCAGACTATCCCGATGTGGAAAAATTGCGGAATGCGGTGCAACAAGCTGATGGTTTAATATTAGCAACACCGGAATATCATGGCAGTGTTAGTGGTGTGATTAAAAACGCCTTAGATTTGATGAGTTTCGATCAACTTAGTGACAAAGTTACTGGCTTAATTAGTGTTTTGGGTGGTCAATCCAATAGTAATGCTTTGAATGATTTAAGGGTAATTATGCGTTGGGTTCATGCTTGGGTGATTCCTGAACAAATTGCGATCGGACAAGCCTGGAAAGCTTTTACTAAAGATGGCAAAATTGTCGATGAAAAACTCTCACAGCGATTCGATAAATTTGCTGAAAGTTTAGTCGAAAATACACGCAGACTCAGAGCAATTACCTAACCTTTGCCTGAAACTATCGTAATTTCAGTAAAAAGACGTAGAGCTTTGTTTTATGCTCTGCGTCTTTTTTAGCGATCAATACATAAAAACATTTAAATTAACAAGTAACTAGTATGTATAAACCGAAAAAACCAAATACCCTGTATAAATAAGTTATGATATTTTCGGTAATCAAAAAATACTAAAAATCCGCACAAGCATTGCTATGCAGAGATTTTAAAGATTAAAATTATTATTTCTTTATTAAGTAGTTACAGGTTTTAAGATTGCATGAAGTTTAGCATTTTAGTCTTGCAATCAAACTGAAAACCCAATAAAGTAGTCGAAATGAGCAAAGTTTAAACCCTAAATTACTGAGTAAAATGAATATGAAAATTAAACAATTGATCCCAAAAATGCAGTTAGTATTTCCTCTAGCAGCTAGTTTAGCAATAGGAATTTCAACACAAGCAACAGCCGCGAGTTTAGGCGTAGCCTCTGATTACAACGTCTTTACTTTAGGAGATTACAACCAAGTAAGTACCGATGTTGAAGGTAAATTAGCTGTTGGAGGTAACGCCACTTTTACAGGCGGCTTTGGTGTTGGTTCAAGGCTGAGTTCTGGTAGCGGTAATGTACTAGTAACAGGGGGTAATTTGACTCTGAATAACGGTCAAGTTAGCAACGGTAATACTGTCTATGGTGGAACTGCTAATGTATCAGGAGTAGGTTTTCCTAATGGTACACTTAGCCAAGGTAATCCGATCGATTTTAATGCTGCCGGAACTTACCTCAAAGACTTATCCTCTTACTTGGCAGATTTAACTCCCACTGGTAACACCACAGTTCATTCTTGGGGTGGCATTAATCTTTTTGGCAACAGTTCTTCCCTAAACATTTTTAATCTTTCAGGAGCAGATTTATCAAAGACAAACTACTTCGAGCTTAATGCAAATAATAGTTCAACTGTAGTAGTAAATGTCAGCGGTCAAGAAGTCTCAATGAAGAACTTTGGCTTCAACCTGATGAGTACCAACAGACAAAAAGTTCTCTATAACTTCTATGAAGCAACAAGCTTAGATATTAGCGGAATTGGCATTGAAGGTAGCATTCTTGCTCCTCTAGCTAATGTCAAATTTAACAACGGTCAGATCAACGGTAATTTAATAGCAGGTTCATTAGTTGGAACAGGTGAGTCTCACAATTATTTATTTAACGGTACTTTGCCAGATATGCCTGCTAAGGAAGATATTAGCAATATCCCAGAGAAAAGTGTTCCAGAACCATCAACTTTGGTAGGTTTAGGTTTAGTTGGAACGCTGTTAGGAATGTCGCGCCGTCAACGCAAGCAACAAAAAAATTGTGAATGCTAATATAAGCTTTGTAATTGCTGCAAATACAAGAATGATTCTCTCGTTAGTGCTAGCACTAAAAAGCGTTACTCTAAGTAAATAGAATCTCCCGTCAAGCTAACGCTGTGACGGGAGATTGTCAATGTAGGGTTCGTTGTAGGGACTTAAGTCATTAAAAACGAACTTTTGTTTCAATGATGATGATGGTGATGATGTCCATCATGATGGTGATGATGAGCGTGATTGTGATGATGATGGGTAGCTGAATGCAAATTCACTGCTAATGCTTGTTCTGATAACAAAGCTTCAATTTGGGGATTTGCCCATTCTGCTGCCATTTGTAAAAACTCTGGATGGTCGTTGACACAAGCCATTTGGACAAAGTTAACCTCTGAGTTTTGACTTTGTAAACCATGAATAATATGATCTACATCTAGTAGAGTTTCGTGGTTTTCAGTAGCAAAACCAATGGGCATAAATACGATCGCCTTAGCACCCAAATCAATTAAGTTTTGCGCCGCTACAGTAGCATTCGGTTGTGTCCATTCAATTAATGGCGTGTCATGGTTTAACCAACCCACAGAAATTAAAGGATAGCGGTTAATTAATTTCTCCCGGACTAATTCATAAAGTGCCTCACTTTCCATAATTCCCGAAGTGAAACCTTTGGCTTTATGGGGACAACCATGATTCATTAATACAATGCCAATTTGCGAAGGCAAATAAGCGTTTGCTAACTCTTGAGCAATTTTTTCTTCTACTAATTTAGCCATCAAATCAATGTAAGCTGGCTCATTGTAAAAAGAGGGAATGTAACGCTGTCCTTTTACCCAATGTTCCTCGCCATCTGTTAATTTTGCCAGAGCTTTGTTAACTTGCTCAACAGCAATCCCACTGGTAAAGATAGAATCAACTACTAATAAAGGATAAATCAGAATTTTGTCGAATCCTTCCTCTTTAATTTGGGCGATTACTTGTTCTGGTAAGAAGGGAGCGCAAAAGTTAAAAGCTTTAAAAACTTTGATTTTGTCGCCCCATTTTTCTTGTAAATGTTTTTCAATTCCGGCTCTTTGTTGCTCAAAAATCGCGTTGTGGGGAGAAATAAATTGGTCGTGTTGATGTCCCCATTCATGGCGATCGAAAATTGCCAACAATTTAGCTAATGGCGGATAAATCCAGGTTGGTACCGGAGCAAATTTAGCCGTAAGTAAATTTAATGCTTGTTCGTTGTAGTTAGCAAAGTCTTCGTAACTTTCGACTTCACCGTAACCCATCAATAATACAGCAACCCGATCGTTAGCATTTGACTGTAAAGATGAGTCTTGAAGCTTTTCCGGGGTAGCAACCATGTTGGATTCCTCTAGAAAAATGATGTAAATCAGAGTGCGATTTGGTTCTAGCCTTTTTCTGTGGCTAATATGCCAATCAAACACCTCTCATCTCTCTAGGTTAACATCCCCTCCCCCAGGATAGGATATGCGATCGTTTTTTAAGACAGCAGGGAACTCTCCGAGATGGGGAATTTTACCTTTTGCTTAACTGGCGACAATGACGCGATCGCGTCCTTGCGCCTTAGCTTGATACAAAGCTGAGTCAGCTGCTTGAATTACCATTTCACCTGTCATTCCATTTTCCGGAAAAATTGCTACTCCTAAAGATAGAGTTATTGTCCCCAATTGTTGTTGACGACTGTGTAAATTGATATGCTTAATTCCTTCGCGAATTTGTTCGGCTCTTTGCATAGTAACTTCTAAAGAAGCTTCTGGTAAAATTACTAAAAATTCCTCTCCACCAAAGCGACAAGCTATGTCAGAACCGCGAATATTTTTCTTAATAAAAATTCCCAGTTCTCTGAGTAAAGTATCTCCAGCATCATGACCAAAAGTATCATTAAAGCGTTTAAAGTGATCGACATCTAACATGATGATACCTACACTTTGTTGCTTGCGTTGGGCACGACTCATTTCTCGTTCTAAAGATTCTTCTAGATAACGCCGATTAAACAAACTGGTGAGAGGATCGCGAATACTTTGTTGTTGCAAAGCTTCGTGTAATTTTAAATTAGCAAAGGCTAAAGCAATTTGTTCGGCTACGGTAATAGCTAATTGTTGTTTAGCTTGGGTAATAACTCCGGTTTCAGTTGCACTTAAATATAATACGCCTAATGCTTCTCCTTGTGCCATCATTGGTACACAAAGAGATTCAACATTTGGGCTATTGTGGTGGCTATGTTTGCAGTTAATTGGATTATGAGAAGATTCCATTAAATGCGATCGTCCCCGGCGCAATCCCCAGCATTCATTAGGTGTAAATAACATTTCAGTAGTGGCGCTAGCATCTCCCCAACTAGCAACAGCAGAAACTAGTTGTTTAGAGTTGCTAATCACAAATACTGCTCCTGACATATTAGGAAATAACGGTTCAATTAACTGAGCGACAGTATTGTAAGCTTCTTCTGTTGTTAAACAAGCTTGTAAAATATTACTCATTTCACCTAAGAGAATTATTTCTTGGTTACGAGCTTCAAGTTCTTTGACCCAACGAGTTAGTTTTTCATTAGTTTTTTCCAGATTTTCTTGGGATTTCTTGCGATCGGTAATATCCTCAATCAGGTAACAAAATAAACGTTTATTCACCGAAGATTCAGAAAATTTAGAAGTCAACTTAGCTACAGAAAGAATTAATTCATAGTGTTTATTTCTGACTAGTTTACTAGTTTCTTTTTGAATCGGACAAACAGTAACAGAAACCCATCTTAAGCCTATACTAGTATTTTGTTGATATTCAAAACAAGCTGGGTTCCCAGTTTTTTCGCTTTCATAACAATGCTGAATCCATGTATTAATATGTTGGCTGGAGATGGAAACATCACTCGCCAACTGATTTTGCATTGCTTCAGGTGTCGTACCAAAAAACTCTGCTGTAGCTGCATTATCAGAAATATGCAAAATATTATCATCCACAATTTCGATAATTCCCATCATCATCGGCGCACTATGATAGAAACTGCGGAGAATCAATTCATCTTCATGTAAAGCTGCTTCTGTTTGCTTGCGCTCTGTAATATCATGAATTACCGAATAAACTAATTCTTGTCCTTGCCTAGTAATTGGACTGGAATAAATTTCTACATCACGAATTTTTCCAGAAGCAATTCTATGACGCGAATAAAAGCAATCTTGTTTTTCTGAATTATTTTGGGGACTATGAGCAAAAAGTTTTTCTGGTGGTAGTAAAGCTAAGTCTGTAACCTTCATTTGCTTCAATTTATCTGGATGATATCCATAAAAACTGTAAGCAGCTGAATTAGCATCAACTATTAAACCTGTAACAGGTTCAATTATTAACATAATTGCTTGATTTGCCTGAAACATTTGACGGTAAATTTCTTCACTTTGCCGCAATGCTTCTTCTGCTTGTACGCGCTGAGTAATATCTCGCAAAATTAAGGTAAATACTTTTCCGGTGACTAACTCTATCTGAGAGACTGAAGCTTCGATCGGAAATTTGCTACCATTTTTATGCTTCCCAAAAACCAAGCCATTTTCTAGTAACTTTTTTGTTAATTGAATAAAGTTATAAAAATTATTGCTTGACTGATATTTTTCTAATGATTCAAAAGAAATTAGTAAGTCAATTGATTTACGCAGAACTTCTGCTGCACTATAGCCGAAAATCTTCTCGGCGCTTTGATTAAATAAAGTGATTTTACCCTGTTCATCTATAGAAACGATCGCATCTTTAGCACTATCTAAAATTCCTGCCAACCTCACGCCAACAGCAAATAATGCTTCTTCTGTGTCTTTAGTGACTGTAATATCTTTATTAATTTCGATAATTTCTTGCGGTTGATTTTTTGCATCTTTCCTCAAGATCCAACGACTACAAACTGCTATTTGTGTACCGTCAGATTTGGTATGAATTACTTCTCCTTCCCAACACCCTTTTTGGAAAACTTCGGCTTGAATTTCGGATAAAGGTCTAGAATATTGAACTCTTAGAAGACTATGATAAGATTTAGCTAATGCTTCATATTTTGGGAAACCATACATTCTTTCTGCACCCTGATTCCAAAAGCTAATTATGTTATTAAGGTCTCGAATCAAGATAGCATCATGAACTAAATTGAGTAATTCTGCCTGCTCTTCAATTAGTTTTTGGGTACGCTCATTTTCAATAATTTGTAATTGAATTTCTTGATAAGCTTGCCGCAATTCTAGAATACTATGAGCAAGTTGTGTTTCTAGCTGATTTTTAGCTGCTAGCAATTTCGGTTTTACTTTTCCCTGGGCAACCAAGGTTTCTTTTACTGATAATTGTTGATTTAGTTCGCCAGATTGAATAACAATTTTTTCCAATAATTGCAGTTCTTCTGGTTGGTGATTGTAGTTAGGTTCCATTTGATTTGTACGGGTGCTGTTTACTAGATGCCATCTTCTAAGAGAATCTTGATAAAGCAGTTTAGGAAGCATATCTCAGTTATGGTAAGGTTAAGTTCCACCAATTTGTCAATCAGTATTGTTAACTGATTTTAATGCTGATTTAATTGAGTAATTATTTGGCAAATAACGTAAACTTATTAACTGGATAGAACTGAGAGTAAAGTAAAATATTGCTTCAGGCAGGACTGATTAATATTTTATTTTTATCGCTGAACTACCCATGAGGATCGCTATTAAATTGCCAATTTCATTGTTACTACCTATGACTAGTTAATGCGAGAGGAAACTTTTTAAGGTTAGCTTCTGGTATTTATGTTAATTTTAAAATTATCTGGCATCACCAAGCTTAGGTAAATATAATTTAGCAAAAACGATCGACATATTTGACAAATAAAAGAATAATTTAAGAGTTTTAAAAAGAATTTTTTAGTTGTAAAATAAGTTAAAAAAAAGTAAAGAAAATCAATCTTTTGCCTATTGCCCAAGAGCAAGTTTCTGGTAGATTTTACCAGAGAATATTTACGATAATCTTAGTAACATAACTAACTCAATGGCTGATACTAACGCGATCGCGCCCTTGCTTCTTCGCTATATATAAAGCAGCATCAGCCGCTTGAATTAATTCTTCTCCAGTAATTCCATGTTCTGGATAAATTGCCACTCCGATCGAAAGAGTAATCCCACCTAAATACTGGCTATGATATTGCAAATTCAAACATTTTACGCCTTGACGCAAATTTTCGCTTCGTTCCTGAAGATCTGCCAAGCTAACATCTAGCATAATCAAGGTAAACTCTTCACCACCGTAACGACAAGTAATATCACTCACCCGGGTATTTTTCTGCAAAAATATGCCCAACTCCCTTAATACTAAATCGCCTGCATCGTGACCAAAAGTATCATTAAATTTTTTAAAATGATCGACATCTAACATCATTACACCTAAATTTTGTCGGGCTTTAGCCGATCGATGTAACTCTCTTTCTAAAGATTCTTCTAAATAACGACGATTAAACAAACCTGTTAAGGGATCGCGAATACTTTGATTTTGTAACGTTTCGCGTAACCGCAAATTTGCTAAAGCCAAAGCAATATGTTCGGCAACTGTTGCGGCTAATATTTGTTTAGCTTCAGTAATTTTATTCGGCTGTTGCGTACTTAAGTAAAGTATTCCTAAAGCTTCTCCTTGCGCCATCATTGGAACACACAAAGATTCTGCTGGGCGAGTATGGATATGCTTGCAAACTAAGCCACTATTTTTGCTACTCGTAAAATGCGATCTACCACGCCTTAAAGACCAACATTCATGAGGTGAAAATAGTTGCTGACTGGGAAAAGAATCAGGAAAGGAAATTTGTCTATAATCAAGAGAATAATCTATTTTTCTTACTGTTTCGATCGAGAAATTCTCCGATTCTTGCTCCCAAACAGCCACAGCTTCCACTAACTTGCGAGAGGAACTAGTAATAAAAATCCCCCCAGACATATTAGGAAACAAAGGTTGTAGCATTTGAGCAATTACTTTGTAAGCTTCTTCAACTGTTAAACAAGCTTGTAAAACATCACTAAGTTCCCCCAACCTAATAATCTCTTGATTACGTTGTTCTAATTCATTTACCCAACCTTTAAATTCTTCATTGGCTTGATACAATGCTTCTTCCATTTGCTTACGCTTAGTAATATCAGTAGCCGTACCTAAAATTTGCCAAGGTTTTCCCTCTGGACTCCGAGAGAAAATGGTATCACGACTGTAAAACCAACGCCATTCACCCCAGCGATGTTTTAAACGATATTCAGTTTCAATTACTTCGCCATCTTTAGCTTTGTCAAACCGTTTTATTCGTTCCGATAAAGCTGCTAAGTCATCTGGATGCCAGAGTTTTTCAAATAACGATTCCTTTGTGTTTTGAATTTCTTCCGGTGTGTAACCAAGAATTACGGAAATTTCGTTATTAACATAAACATTCCGGTTTTCTTTCAAATCGTAAATATACAAAATACTGGGAGTTGCGTCGGCAATTCTTTGAATAAAATGTTGGCTTTCTTGTAAAGCTTTTTCGGAATGTTTGCGATCGGTAATATCAGTATGAGAACCTGCCATTCTAATCGGATGACCCTTTTCATCCCAAAGTACTTGACCTCGATCTAAAATCCACTTGTAATTTCCGTCTTTACAAAGAACTCGGTGTTCCGAAATATAAAACGGTGCTTCTTTAGCAAAATGCGCTTGAATTAGTTCCTTAACTTCAACCAAATCATCCGGGTGTACTCGCTTTTCCCACTCACTCAAATGGTTAGAAATTTCATCATCTGCATAACCTAACATTTCTTTCCAACGGCTAGAAAAGAACACTTCATTAGTTTTAATATTCCAATCCCAAATTCCATCATTATTACCTCGTAATGCTAATTGCCAACGTTCTTCGCTTTCTTGAAGTGCGCTTTGAGCTTGTTTGTAGGCAGTAATATCAATCATTACTCCCCGGAGTTTTACTAATTTATTATCTTTGATAACTACATTGACAATATCTCGCAACCAAACAATTCTACCATCAATTGCAATCATGCGATATTCAAATTCGTAATCTCGCTTTTGTTGGGAATTAATTAGACAAAATTCTACTGCCCATTCTCGATCGTCTGGATGGATATGATTATTCCAAAAATTTGGTTCTTTAATCCATTTTTCTAGGGGATAGCCTAGCAATCGCTCGGCTTTTTGGCTGACAAAAGTAAACTGAAAAGTCTCTGCATCAACTTCCCAAACAATTCCCTCAATCCAATTTACTAAAGATTCATACTGTTTTTGAGATTGCAGAATTTTTTCACTAGACTTTAGTCGTTCAGTAATTTGCTGTTTTAGCTGCTGATTAATTTGTTCTAGTTGTCGCTTTCTAGTTTGGGTTTTCTGAGCTAAATAAACAGTAATTGCCAATAGGAAAGCGGTTAACATTCCAGCAATTAAAGCTACTTCAGGCAGCGAGGATTGTTCTGTAGCTAATAAATTATTGCTGGGTCGAACTTGCACATCTAAGGTTAAACCACTTAAATTAATTATCTCTTGTTTTATCCACTTATTATTGACAGATCTCCATTGGGATAAAAATTCCTGCTTGGCTTTTTTATCTCGATCGGATCGCCAGTAAATTAGTTCCTCGTTGTCGAAAATAGCAACTTCATAACCTTGAGTAATATTCGGATGTAAAATCTTATCGAAAAGCTTTTGGTTATGAAAAACTCCCACAATAAATCCTTCAAATTTCTCCTCTCGGAAGAGTGGTACACAAACTAAAAAACCCTTACCACCTTGTACTAGAGTTACTGTACCTGTAATTTTTGCTTGGCGCATTTGTAAGGCTGTTAAAACCACCAAATGTCTGTGCTTGTCAAAGGTAAATTTAAGATTTTGTGCAGCTTCATTCCCCGATTTTGGTACTATCCAACGAACAACAAATTCAGAGTCTACCCACTCTATTGCCTGATAACTACCAAAATGTCTAATATAAAGTTCTGTGTCTTTTTCCCATTCCTCTTGAGTTGGCTTTTCTCTACTTTCCCAACGTTTTCCAGTGCGAACTAATGCTAATATTCGCTCTTGAATTTCATTGTTGAGTTCAAACTTAATCGTTGATGCTTCTAATTCGGTTTTTCTGTGTATTTGATTCTGTTCATGTAATTTTAGTTGATGCCAGAGTAATAATGCCGCTAAAGAAAAAGTCAGACTAATCAATAAGGGCATCTTCTGCAATAGGAAGGAAATTCCTCTGCTCAAAAAGATGTCGATCGATTGATGATTGTGTTTCAATAGCTTAGCTTTACTCATGATCTCGTGACATCACCGTTTGTTATAAAAACTTGATTATTTGCAACAAAGCTCTATTCCCCAATAATTTGAGTATCTATTGTAGCTAAATGTATTCAGATATACAAATTATCAACCAACTAGAGGCAAAATGTCTAATAATATTTGCTTTTAGAAACATCTAAAGAGATTTTAGTTAAATTTTGTAATTAGTAAGATGATTTTCTTAACAACTGATGAGCTTAATTATTTGTCCGGGGATTCACGAACCAAATTTAACAGAGAGTTTTTTGGCGGGACTAAGATCGTTACCCACGAATCAAAAACCAGAAAATATCCTGATTTTCCCAACTCAAGATTATCCTGCTTACTCATCTGGAGATATTTTGCAGTTTTTGCGGCAAAATCATTCTCTATCTGTACCGATCGCATTCATTAGCTTCAGTGCTGGAGTAGTAGGAGCAATAGCAGCAGCTTGGGGATGGCAACTTTTAGGCGGTCAAATCACAGCTTTTATCGCCTTAGATGGTTGGGGTGTACCTCTCATAGGCAACTTTCCCATTCATCGACTTAGCCATGATTACTTTACCCATTGGAGTTCCGCTTTACTCGGAAGTGGCGAAGACAGTTTCTATGCAGCACCGTCAGTGGAACATTTAGAACTTTGGCGACAACCACAAATAGTTTCCGGGTGGTGGATACATTCGTTAAACGGGAAAACTGAACAGAAAACTAGGATAACAGCCGCCCAATTTTTAACTATTCTATTAGAGAGATACCATTCGTAACAGTTTTCGCTAAAATTTCATTTAAGGTGAATTCCCGAAAAACCTACGTAAAAAGTGTAGTCAAGAGGAAAATTTTTGTAGCAGTATGATACTTATTGCCAGGTAAAACAGGTCAATTACCTTTTCGGTAAGCATTTTAGGCAATTACTCGTGAGGTAGTCTCCGGTCAATTTCCGCGAAGGGATTCCACAAATATTAAAAAGATGGGTATGTTTAGTTTTGAGTAAAAAAATCCGTATAAAAATTGTAGGTAGCAACACAAATGAGGAGAGCTAATCGTAAAGTATTATTAGATACAAATTGGCTGGAAAAATTTAGTCGTCCTTTATAGAGAGGTGTGTTATCCGTGTCTACTCAAACATTGACTTCCCAAGAATCTAGTGGTGGGGAGGAATTATCCGCCCCTCATGCGATACGCGCCACAGGCGCTTTCGCTCTGCTTGATAGTCTGAAACGTCATGGTGTCAAGCATATTTTCGGTTATCCAGGTGGGGCAATTCTGCCAATTTATGATGAAGTATATCGTGCGGAAGCAGCAGGCGATATCAAGCATTTCTTGGTCAGACATGAACAAGGTGCGGCTCATGCTGCTGATGGTTATGCGCGAGCAACGGGTAAAGTTGGTGTATGCTTCGGGACTTCTGGACCGGGAGCAACTAACTTAGTAACTGGGATTGCTACGGCTTATATGGATTCAATTCCGATCGTAGTAATTACCGGACAAGTACCACGGGCGGCAATTGGTACAGATGCTTTCCAAGAAATTGATATTTATGGAATTACTCTACCAATTGTTAAACATTCTTATGTAGTCCGCGACCCAAAAGATATGGCAAGAATGGTAGCAGAAGCATTCCATATCGCCAGCACAGGTCGTCCGGGACCAGTGTTAATTGATGTGCCTAAAGATGTAGGATTAGAAGAATTTGATTATTTGCCAGTAGATCCGGGTTCGGTGAAGTTGCCCGGTTATCGACCTACGTTTAAAGGTAATCCACGGCAAATTAACCAAGCAATTAGTTTAATTCGGGAAGCCCATCGTCCATTATTATATGTGGGTGGTGGTGCGATCGCAGCTAGCGCCCATTCCGAAGTTAAAGAATTAGCCGAATGTTTCCAAATCCCTGTTACTACCACTTTGATGGGTAAGGGTGCTTTCGACGAAAATCACCCCTTGGCATTGGGAATGTTGGGAATGCACGGTACCGCTTATGCTAACTTTGCGGTGACAGAATGCGACTTGTTAATCGCTGTCGGTGCGCGTTTTGATGACCGGGTAACAGGTAAATTAGATGAGTTTGCCTCCCGTGCGAAAGTGATTCACATCGATATTGACCCCGCAGAAGTTGGTAAATGTCGTGCTCCTGATGTACCCATTGTTGGTGATGTGCGCCAAGTTTTGATGGAGTTGCTGCGCCGTTGTCATGAAACTGGCGTTTGTGGATATCTCGATCAAACTAAGGAATGGTTGGAACGGGTTAATCGCTGGCGACATGAGTATCCTTTAGTAGTGCCTCAGTATCCTGATGTGCTGTCTCCACAAGAAGTGGTTGTAGAATTGTGGAAACAAGCTCCAGATGTTTGCTACACCACTGATGTTGGTCAACACCAAATGTGGGCGGCGCAATTCTTGAAAAATGGCCCCCGGAAGTGGATTTCCAGTGCTGGTTTAGGCACAATGGGTTTCGGAATGCCTGCGGCTATGGGTGCTAAGGTGGCGCTAGGTGATGAAGAAGTAATTTGTATTGCTGGAGATGCCAGCATCCAAATGAATATTCAGGAGTTAGGAACTCTGTCTCAGTATGGCATTCATATCAAAACCGTGATTATTAATAACGGTTGGCAAGGAATGGTGCGCCAGTGGCAAGAAACTTTCTATGAAGGGCATTATTCGGCATCGAATATGGAAGCGGGAATGCCTGATATTGAGAAGTTGGCAGCAGCTTACGGCATGAAGGGGATTGTGGTTCGCAAACGGGAAGAGTTGAAAGATGCTGTTGCTGAAATGTTAGCGCACAATGGTTCTGTGTTGCTGGATGTTCATGTGAAGCGCGATGAAAACTGCTATCCAATGGTAGCCCCCGGTAAGAGCAATGCACAGATGCTCGGTTTGCCCGAACGTCCGAAGAGCGATCGAGCCGCTGAGTTAATTTACTGTCATCATTGCGGTGCAAAAAATGTTTCTACTAACCATTTCTGCCCCGAATGTGGCACAAAATTGTAAGTTGACTTTCCATAATTAATGTTAGTTTAGAGGCGTGAATTTTCACGCCTCTTTTTTCAGTTAGTAGTATTAGCGGGATGGTTGTCCTAAGACTCCTGAAGATTGGGCAAAAGTCCCGGAGTTAATTGAGGAACAGATTAAGAAATTAGAAAAATAAGGTTTTCGATGGTTTGGGTGAGAAAGGTCGATATGCTGTAGATATATCGCTCTTTGTTAATCATTTGACTGCTAAATGAGAAGGGTTGGGGTTAGGGCGATCGCTAATAGCCAAAGTTTAAGATAAAATATTTCTAGAAGTGATCGGCTAGAATAAAAATGACTAAACAAGTAACGATCGATTTTGATGATGAAGTTTTGGTTTTTCTCGATCGACTTTCGGGAGGGAATCGGAGTGAGTACATCAATAAGCTGTTAAGAAAACAGCTAATAGAGAGTTCAGAAATGGCTAAAAACCCTAATAATATAACCGATCCCCGCGCTTTTATAAAATTACCTGTAGAAGAACGCCGTCGCTTATTGGCAAAACAAAGTGAAGCAATGTTATCCCATTATCAGGAAGATAAAGAATGGCAGGAATTACAAACTTGGGATTTGATGGATGACTAATTTAGTGGCTCCAAAAAGGGGCGAAATTTGGCTGGTTAATTTTGACCCAACAATGGGAGCAGAAATCCAAAAG
Organism: Floridaenema fluviatile BLCC-F154; assembly: GCF_041929135.1. Lineage (NCBI taxonomy): Bacteria > Bacillati > Cyanobacteriota > Cyanophyceae > Aerosakkonematales > Aerosakkonemataceae > Floridanema > Floridanema fluviatile. The sequence goes on from NZ_JBHFNS010000092.1 coordinate 62,197, forward strand.
ATTCGACCTGCTATAGTGGTAAGTTCTGATGGAGTTGATCAACTTCCTATTAAGTTGATTGCACCGATAACTGATTGGAAAGAGTATTTTAATGGTGATGTTTGGCACATCAAGATTGAACCGGATAGTATTAATAATTTAGTGAAAGTTTCGGCTGTTGATGTGTTGCAATTGCGCAGGATGGATGTGCAAAGATGTATCCGTAAAATTGGAGATTGTACAGCTGAAACTATGGAAATGATTGCAGCTGCGATCGTCGCTGTTGTCGAGTATCAATAGACCTCTCCAACAAAGAATCTCAAAGGCAGGCAGGATGCCTACCCCACAAGAGTTTTTGGAGAGGTCTAATGAGTATAAAAGTTGATGATAAAGGTGCATTGGCGTAGCCTGCCAAGATTGCATATCGCTAACCACCAAAGTTTAATATATAGTTGTAATCAAGCTGTAAAATATTAAAAAAAGGAGCGAATATTCTTCCAACTACAGAACAAGGTTTAACCTGCATTAGGCTATGTCAAGCTTTGACTAATTTTTACCGATCGATCGAAATATTACGTTTGGATGAGCGGGATGGATCGATATTCATCTTTGCAGGGGAAGAACTTCAAATCCAAGTTTATCGTGATGGAACATGGGAGTTTTTGATATGAAACCAGATTTTGAAACGATGAGCAAGGCTGAATTACGAAGCTATGTAATTGCTCATAGAGATGATAATGAAGCTTTTTATATGTTGGTTGATCGTTTGAAGGCTGATAATAAAGATGCAGTCAGATATCCATGTCCTAAGACTCCTGAAGATTGGGAAAAAGTACCGAAATTAATTGAGGAACAGATTAAGAAATTGGAAAAATAAGGTTTTTGATGTTTTGGGTGAGAAAGGGCGATCGCACAGATTTTGGGTAGGGTGCGATCGCTTATCCGAGATAGAAAAACAAATAATTCGTAGAGTTGCTGAAGAAAACGAAGCTATTGCTATTTCTCAATTGTTGTCACATTTACAATTACCTGCTTCAGAATTGATTAATGCAATGCAATCTTTGGGTAGGCGTTCATTAATTAGCAAAATTAACCAAGGTAATGAAACGCTTTTAAACTTGCAACCTGTGGTGAAACAGTATGTTAAAATAAGGATTAATGAAGGATAATAGAGAAGTAAAATAGTTGTTATTACTCAAGATTTTATTATGGATATAAAGGCGATCGCATCTTCCCCCCAAACTCCCAACCTCTACGAAACAGACTTCTATGCTTGGACGCAGGAACAAGCGAAACTCCTGCAACAAGGAGTATGGGAAAGTTTAGATATTGTCAATTTAGTTGAGGAAATTGAATCTTTGGGAAAACAAGTACGTCAGGAATTAAGAAATCGCTTGGGAGTGCTACTCGGTCATTTATTAAAATGGGAATTTCAGCCTAACAAAAGATCGAAAAGCTGGTTTTTTACCTTGAGAGAACAGCGTCGGGAGATTGGTTATCTATTGAATGAAAATCCCAGTTTAAAACCTTATCTTCCAGAAGCATTACAAAAAGCTTATCTAGCTGGAATTGATTTAGCTGCCAAGGAAACATCTCTGAATGATGAACATTTCCCTGCTGAGTGTCCTTATACGATCGAGCAAGTTTTAGATGCTACTTTTTTTCCCGGAGAACCCCTGGAATCAGGTCAAAACTGGGTGGTGGAAAATTAGTCCTTATCCCCAGAAATTTCAAATAGTTATTCTTACCTCAGATTAAATTATGGATAGAAAAGCGATCGCTTGTCATAAACCCAGAAGCATAACTTGCGGGAAAAATGCCTTTTCTGTTATCCTAACATTAGCCCTTCAATCCCAAATTTTATGGTGACACTTCAACTCACACAAATTGATATTCCACCTGGACAACGAGTGTTGCTACACAATATTAGCTGGTCAGAATTTGAAGCTATTTTATTAGAATTAGGAGAACATCGCACTGCGAGATTAGCTTATAGTCAAGGAACATTGGAGATTCAAATGCCTTCGCCAGAACATGAAGTAGACAAAGAATTAATTGGCGATATGGTAAAAATATTATTAGAAGAATTAGAAATGGATTGCGAGTGTTTTGGTTCAACTACATTTAAACGCGAAACTAAAAAAGTAGGTGTTGAACCAGACCAATGTTTTTACATCCAAAATCATCAATTGATGCGAGGAAAAAGGCGTGTTGATTTAGCAGTCGATCCACCGCCTGATTTAGCAATTGAAATTGATGTAACTTCTAAAACTCAATTAGAAGCTTATGAAACTTTGCAAGTTCCTGAATTATGGCGATATGAAGATAATCAATTACAAATTAATGTTTTGCAAGGGGGAAAATATATAACATCCCCAATTAGTCCAACTTTTCCTAGTTTACCAATTATTGAACTAATCACTGAGTTTGTTAACCGAAGCATCACCGAAGGTCGAAGTCCGACTTTAAGAGCATTGCGATCGCAAATCAAACAATTAATTTGATATCATCTAAAATATGAGAATTATCCTGCGATTATGCCATCTACAAAACCTTATCAACCCCTAGTTCTCCGATTATTACACGGCATTACCGCTTTAGTTGTAATTAGCGCCGCGATCACCGGATTTTTAGTATATGATAGCTGGGACGGTCGCTTTGGTCGCCTTGCACTTACTTTGAAAAATCGGGAATTAATTGATATTCATGGCACTTTTGGCTTTTTCTTGTTGCCAACTTTGATAATTTTGACAATTTACAGTATTCGAGTTGGTTATCGCCGTTTAATTCAAGCTGATTCCTTTAGTAAACTTAAAGAAGTTGGTAAACCAATTTGGTGGTACACTCTGCAACGTTTCGCCAATACTTTAATGTTAATTTCTGCCTTATTTGCCTTACTTACTGGAAAATTTCAAGACGAAAATTGGCTACCCCAAGGAATACTCACTCAACCTTGGTATTATGCACATTTGCTTGCTTGGTGTGGCGTTGTCGTTGCTTTAGCATTGCATTTATTGATGAGTGTAAAAGTTGGCGGCGTTCCTCTGCTAATTTCTATGTTTGATGCTAAAATTCGTGCAGAAGATAGCCCGAAATTATGGTCAGAAAAAATGAAAAATTGGCTGCGTAATCCACATTTGTAATTTAACTAATTGGTGGGAAAAATACAATGGTTTCGCCTTTCCCTGGAATGAATCCTTATTTAGAAGATCCAGAATTATGGTCGGAAGTTCATCATCGGTTAATTACTGCGATCGCGATCGCCATAGCACCAGCTTTGCGTCCTAAATATCGCGTTGCTATTGAAAAACGCACTTATTTAAGCGATGTCGAAGATAGTGTTTTAGTCGGAATTCCCGATGTAGCAGTATACAGTAAACGAACCAGTATTAATGAACCCAGATCGACTCTGACAATCCCTTCTCAAACAGAAGCAATTACAGTTACAATACCACAAATTGAAGAAATTAGAGAAAGTTATTTAGCAATTAAAGAAGTAGCAACAGGTAGAGTCGTTACTGTTTTAGAAATCCTTTCTCCGAAAAACAAACGCTCAAAAGAAGGAAGAGAAGCATATCAACGTAAACGCGATCGAGTTTTAGCCAGCTTAACTAATTTAGTAGAAATTGACTTACTTAGAAGCGGAAAACCAATGCGAATTATCGAGAAAATTGAATCAGATTATCGCATTTTAATTAGTCGCAGCGATCGCCGTCCTAATGCAAGTCTATATGCTTTTAACTTGCCCGATCAAATTCCTTCATTTCCTTTACCTTTGCAGTCAAGAGAAACCGAACCATTAATCGATTTGCAAAGCTTATTAAACGAAATTTACGACCAAGCATCATTTGATATGGCAATAGATTACAATCAGGAACCGATCGTAAAACTAAGCCCAGAAGATGCCGTTTGGGTAGATGAATTATTACGAAATCAAGGATTACGGGGTGCAGTTGAAGAATAAATTTTTTGCTGAAATTACTACATTGATAAATCAATTTGTTGCCCAATCGTATCTAAAAACTTTGTGCCATAATGTTGAATTTCTAGAAAACTTGCCTGTTGCGGTATGGTTTTATAAACCAAAAAATGCTTCATAATTCCTAAAGTAGCAGCACTTTCCAGAGAGCCAATAAAACTGGAATCCCGATCGAGAAAATCCGGCTTACTAGCCCAAAGCTTCATTTGATTAGCATTCAAAAAATAGCAACCAGAATGGGGATTTAAAGCCCGACGAAAAACCATCGGTACACCCATAATTTTGCTTTGTAATTGCGGACGATCGCTCAAATTTTGAAACTTCTCAGTCGCTTTCGGATTTATATCACCATCAATATATGCTTTATAAGAAAGCCCGTGAGTAGAAATTTCATAGCGATTTGGTTGCAACAAACAGCGATCGCCAGCTTCCTTATTAAACCAATATAACTTCACAAAAAACCAAGGATCGTGTATGATTAAATCATCTTCCAAAAAACAGTAATAATCATACTTACCTAAAGAATCTCGCAACACCCCTTGACACTCAAACCCCAAAAACATCGGTTTAGCTTCTGTTGGATAATGCTGATAAAAATGAGTAGGTACAGTCAGCCGATCCAAAAGATGACAATCTTGAGTTGTACAAATCACAATATCCAAATCATTCGCTAACGGTTGATTAGCCGGAAAAGCTAATTTTTCTTTAATATTAATAATGCTTTGTGACTTACTAAATAGTTGATGTAAAGCAGCAAGACTCTGACTTAATGCAGCCAAACGAGGCTGAGGATCTTTGCGTCGAGAATCATGCCGACTATTATCTTCCGGTTTAAAAAAGTGAGCAATTGTAATTAAAATTTTCATGGATAGTAAAAGGCTACAGAAATCAGAAAACTTTGTAGGGGCGGGTTTAGCAGATAATTCTGTACTCGCAACCGAAGAATTAAAACAAAACCCGCCCTTGCACAGTTGTATGGGCGGGTTTTGAAACTAATTTCTTGGTTAAGAAACTAAAATAACTTACTAAACCCACCCCTACCATTTAAAATTTTATCACCGACCCCTATTTTTAACTAGCAATTAATTGCAATCGAGCAGTTTTTTTCATTTGTTCTTTGAGCCAATTATCGAACAATTCATCGAGTAATTTTTGCTGCATTTCTTCATCGAATTGTGCCGGAATAATCTTTTCAATTCGGACAATTACCCAAATATCTTCGATCGCACTCGGAACACTTAATTCCCCTAGTTCACTAGTTTGCAAAATTTGCGCTAACTTAGGATGAGATAAACTCAATGGTACAGGGCCAATTAAACCACCAGTCTTAGCTTCTGGGCCTTCGGAATATTGTTTGGCAAGTTCGGTAAAAGTTTCTTTTCCTGTTTGCAAACGCGAGTAAAGTTCCTGAGCAAAAGCACCATCCCGCACTCGAATTAATGAATAAACATATTGATCGAGTTCTGATTTACGTTGGAGAAAGTAGTTTTCTAAATTCTTACCCCAAGTCGCTTCTTTAAACTTTTCAATTCTGAGTTGACGAGTTGCCAGATTGATTAATTGAGCTTCTGTCATCCCTTGTTCTTGTAACCATTTCTCACGTAAAACCTCAGTATTTAATTGACGTTGTTTGTAGAAATCTAAGCAGCATTCCGCTTGCTCTTTTGGCGTACAATCAAAAGGTGCGATCGCTTTATCAATTGCCATCTCTTCCCGAAGCTTTGGCAGCAGTTCGTATTGCTTCAACAAAGTAACTAAATCTGTTCCATTAACTGCGTGATTTCCTGCCCCATTCCCCACAGCAGAATTGCCAACTTGTAAAAGAGTTGGTTCTATATTACTATCAGCGATCGCCACTAAATGCGATTTCTCATCTTTCCCATTTGAATTGTTAATTTCACTCTTCGCCATTCTCATCCACAACGGCACCGAATTACCGCCAATTCCTGACTGAATCCAATTTAAATGATGCGGTAATAACAGCGATAAATCGTAATTTTCCAAAATTGTTTGTCTCGCTTTCGCCCGAATTTCACTCATTTTTTCCGGGTGATTTAAAGCTTCCTCAATCCGCGAAGCAATTTCTTCAGGAGAGAAGAACTCAGCTAATAAACCATTGACTCCATCTCGTATCATCTCAGTTACCGGAGCAGTATTAGAACCAACAACTAAACAACCAGTAGATAAAGCTTCCATCATTGACCAAGATAAAACAAACGGGCGAGTTAAATAAACATGAGCCGAAGAAGCTTGTAAAACTTGCACATATTCATCATAAGGCAGATGTCCAGTAAAGTGAACCCTCGACAAATCTAAAGGGAACTTTTCTAACATTAACTGCTTATAAGTTTTCCCATCCGGCAAAGTTTTACCATAAGCAACACGATCTTCCCCAACAATGACAACATGACATTGAGGGCGACGTTGTTGCAGCAAATAAATTGCCTCAATAAATTGGGGAAAACCTCGGTAAGGCTCCATACCTCGACCGACATAAGTCACCAGTTCTTCAACATGAGAAAGGTCAAGATTTAAGCGAGGTAAAACTAACTTTGCTCCCGGTTTAGGACAAAAGAAATTAGTATCAATCCCATCATGAAGAACTTTAATTTTATCTTGATATTCATCAGGGAATTGTTGCTTCTGCCAAGATGTCGGAGAAAGACCCCGATCGCAACTATACAAATCTAATAAAATCGGCGAATTTTTAATTCTAATTCGCGCTTCATCATCAGCACTTAAGCGATCGCTAGGATCGAAATCCGCATCAGAACCATGAGCATGATAAAACCACTCGAAATAACATAACAATTTAGCCTTTGGAAATATATCTTTCATTAATAAAGTTGGCCCCCAACCCGAATGACCATACACCACATCGGGAACAAAACCCCTAGCCTTAAGTTGATCCGCCATCCGATACACAGCTTGAGCTTGAATCACCGCACTTTCCAAAGGACGGACATAGTGGTGAGTTTCCGGTTGTACTTCTCGTTTTGGTTGATAAATCATTTTGCTCACACCAGGGAGACTACCTTCCCGGCGAGTAGTACCGAACACAACTTGGTGACGTTTATCTTTGGCTAATGCCCCAGCAACATGACGGAATTGAGCAGGAAAATTAGGATGTAAGAATAGGAAACGCATGGTTTTGTTTTGTAGTAATTTCCCACTGTCTCTTTACCCAGAGACAGCAGGAGATGAACAAAATTAATCTGAAACTAGCTCAGTGCGATTGAGCGATCGAGTGTGTGTATTTGGTTGGCCCCAGTACACACCCATTTTTTTAGATAGACTCAATGAAATCTGAAGCATCGAAAGCACCTCGATTTACCCCAGCCACAAAAGCGAGTTGTTCCGATTGAACCGGAGTTACTCCATCAGTGAGAACGTAGATCCGAGTTCCTGACACACCACCAATAGTAGCGTTCTGGAATCCTAGATCCTCGAATTCTAGAACCTCAAGTACGAAGTAGTCAGTACCATTTTGGAAGTCAGCGATCCAGTCACCCACCGGAGGAGCGATAATTGGCTCACCTGGATCGATCGGTTCAGGAACAAATTCGCTGTAAAGCAGTTGGAAGAAATCAGTACCAGCGCCGCCAGTCAGAGTATCGCGTACAGTTTGGGTTTCTGCGTCTTCACCACCAAAGAGAATGTCATTGCCACCGCCACCGATAACGCGATCGGCACCAAAGCCACCATCAAGGAAGTCATCGCCATTACCGCCATTGAGGATATCATTGCCAGCCAGAGATTCAGCTACACCAGCATCCCCATAAATGGTGTCATTACCAGCGAGTCCATTCAGCCTATCAGCACCCTCACCACCATCAATGTAGTCACCTTCAACCCCGCCATTGATGGTTTCTATGCCAGCGCCACCCAACAGTGTACTTGGGCCAGCACCGCCATCTAGGAAGTCGTTGCCGTCGCCACCATCGAGGGTATCAGCACCATCGCCGCCCAGGAGGGAGTCATCACCCGCATAGCCATAGAGAGCATCATCGCCACCTTCGCCTAAGATGGTGTCGTTGCCGCCGTTAACTGTCTCGTCACCTTCACCATAAAGGCTGTCATTGCCATCGCCACCTACGATCGAGTCAGCACCACCCGAAATAGAATCATCCTTAGTACCGTCGCCGTACAACTCGTCATCAAAGGCACTGCCAATCACGGTGTCATTTCCCGCACCGCCTTTGGCAGTATCCTCGAAGCCGCCATAAACCCAGTCAGCACCAGCACCACCATCAAGCAGGTCTTTGCCATCCTGAGTATCGCCAGCATTTGTCCCACCAAAGAGGGTGTCATTGCCAGCTTCACCATATAGCTCGTCTTCACCTGCATCCCCAAACAGTCTGTCAGCGCCACCGCCACCAAACAGGGTGTCTTTATCGAGTCCACCTCGGAGCAGGTCATTACCGCCTAACCCAAATAGCTCGTCATCACCAGCATTGCCGCGCAGCGTGTCGGCACTATTAGTACCTGTTAACGTATCAGCTTCTGCTGTTCCATTTCTTACAGCCATGATTTACTCCTCTTTCCAAATTGAAGTTATCTATGCGATCCGAAGATGATTAATGCAGTAAAAAAACTAAACGATTAGTTGCTTTTGTTTGCTCATCTCTCCCCCTCTCCCAGATTTAGGAGAGGGGTGCCAAAGGCATAGAGAGAAGCTTTAAAATTTGAGTAATCATCAAAAAAAGACTCCTTGTATCTCGATAAATTGGTTTAGGAGAATAGGAAAGTTGTGTTGGGTGAGTTAGTAATGTTGCTGCTGATATTCGCTTGGGTAAAGTTAGTCCCAACTAAAACCATTAAAATTTCGCCTGTTCCAAAGCCTGCATTTCCAGCGATGCCGTCTCCCACTCGGAACTGAGTATTAGTCCCATTTGCCGTATTGACCGTCCGCACATCAATTGCGGGAATACCACTAAAAGAAAGTAAATCTCTTCCTGTTCCTGTTCCGGTAACAAATCCATTAATCCGGTCTTGACCATTACCACTGCTGTAGCGAATCGTATCGCTGCCTGCACCGCCAGTAATGGTGTCATTGCCTGCACCGCCGACTAAAACATCAGCACCGCCACCGCCATCGAGGATATCATTGCCTCCACCACCCAAGAGGGTATCATTACCTGCTCCTCCGTCTAGATAATCATCTCCTCCAAGTCCGTTGAGGTTGTCGCTACCAGCAAAGCCGAAGATGTTATCTTTACCGCCTGTGCCGCTGATGGCGTTATTAGTTTCATCTCCAAGGGTTAGACCAAGGGCATCAACTGCGATCGCACCCGTCAAATCCGCACCCACAAAGGTAGCATTAGTAAAGTCACCTTTCGACAAATCAGCATTCCGCAAATTCGCATTAGTGAAATTCGCACCAATCGCCAGTCCGTTGATAAATACCCCTTCTGCACTAACTTGGGTAAAGTTCGCTCCACTTATATCTGTGTTATTAAAATTAGCGCCAGTCAGGTTGGTGACAGTATTCCCCAAAGGACTAAAATCAGCCCCCGTCAAAATCGCATCATCAGCAACAAAGTTGCTCATCAGAGCACCACGAAAGCTAAGATTACTCGATTGCCCAGGATTAAGTAGAACATCGCTGAGAGTAACTTCAGTAAAATTAGCTCCGTCAAAAATCGAATTTTGCAGCGTTACATCTGTGAAGTTTGACAGCCGAAAATCAGCGCCCGTTGCATTCACATTCACCAAGATGGTAGCTTCTAAGGTCGCTTCTTGGAAATTGGTATTGACTAAAGTCGCACCTGTAAAGTCAGCCGCTTTTAAGTTGGCGCTGAATAAATTGGCATTAGTAAAGTTCGCCCCTCTCAAATTCGGGCGTTCCGACTGTTCCCCACTGAGATTCGCTTCTTGCAAATTCGCACTAGTCAAGTTGGCATTTGACAGGTTGATCAATTTTGTATCGATCAGCGACATATTAGCCTGTCTCAAATCTGCGCCACTGAGATTGACATTCTCTAATGTTGCCAAGGATAAATCAGCAGGACCAAAATTAGCATTAGGCGCAAAGATTGCTAAACGTGCATTAACATTAATCCAAGTAGATTCCGAAAAATTCGTGCCTCTGAGTTGGGTGCGAGTCCCCGCAGCGTTGGGATCGAAGCGAACGTTTTCTAGTCGAGCTTTGAAAAATGTTGAGCCGTTAAGGTTTTGACCTCTAAAATTATTTCCAACTAAGTCTTGTTCTGCAAAGTTTAATGCTGGCATGATGCAATCCTCACAAAAAATTCCCTGGTTCCGAAACCCCTAGATTTAGATGCAAATTTAAAAATGCCGACTCTTGTTAACAATTAAGTTAAGGAATTAGTTTTGCCAAATTATTCCCTAATTTGTGTGGATGCACCCTTGAATTTGGCGTAGTCTGCCCTTTCAATTACGAGAATTGGAACGTAGTCCCAGCCGAGTCGATAATGTTGGTAGCAATATTTGCTTGGGTAAAGCTAGTACCAACTAAAACCATTAATATTTCCCCTTGTCCAAAACCTGTGTTTCCAGCAATGCCATCCCCAACTCGGAACTGTGTATTAGTACCATTTGCCGTGTTCACGAGACGCACGTCAATGTTGGCAATACCGCTGAAGGAAAGGAAGTCTCCACTCGCACCTGTGGTAAATCCGTTAACTCTATCTTGCCCATCACCACTGGCATAGCGAATCGTATCGCTTCCTGCACCTCCTGTAATCGTGTCGTTACCTGCTCCACCAACTAGGTAATCAGCACCAACTCCGCCGTTGAGGTTATCATTGCCGTCACCGCCATCCAGGGTATCGGCACCACCTGCTCCAGTCAGAATGTCAGCACCACCATTGCCAAATAAAATATCGTTGCCACCTGCTCCATTCAGGTCATTACCGCTTTGGTTGCCTGTAATGCTATTGGCGAGTTCGTTACCTGTACCGTTGAGCGCGGTGTCTGTCAAGACTAAGTTTTCCAGGTTGCTGCCCAAAGTGTAGTCAAGACTGGAAAAAACTGTATCTTCACCTGCGTCAAGATCTTCGCTGATTACGTCGCTGGCACTATCAATAATATAGGTGTCGTTGCCTACACCTCCCGCCAAGCTATCATTACCTGTGCCGCCGTCGAGAGTATCATCTCCACCAGCGCCACTTAAGGTATCGTTTCCGGCTTCGCCTTTCAAGTTGTTGTTGTTGGCGTTACCTGTAATGGTATTGGCGAGATTGTTGCCAATACCTTCTATAGCTGCACCTGTAAGATTTAGTCTTTCTATCTGGTCGCTTAAGGTGTAAGTTGTAGCGGTAGATTGGACAGTATCAGTTCCTTGACTGGCAAGTTCAATAATGACATCGCCAGCAGTGTTGACTGTGTAGGTGTCGTTTCCTGCTCCACCTTTCATGGTGTCATTGCCAGCGCCGCCGTTGAGATTGTCGTTGCCTGCGCCGCCGTCGAGGTAATCGTTTCCGCCATTGCCGTTGAGGTTGTCGCTACCACCAAAGCCGAAAATGTTATCATTCCCTGCTGTGCCGTTAATGGTATTATTGGCACCATCTCCAAGGGTTAGACCTATGGCATCAGCTGCGATCGCACCCGTCAAATCCGCACCCACAAAGGTAGCATTGGTAAAGTCACCTTTCGACAAGTCAGCATTCCGCAAATTGGCATTTGTGAAATTTGCACCGATCGCAAGTCCATTAAAAAATAACCCTTCTGCATTCGCTTGCGTAAAGTTGGCTCCACTCAAGTCAGTATCATCAAATTTCGCACCGACAAGATTTGTCACCGTGCTCCCAGAAGGACTAAAATCAGCACCCGTCAAAACTGCGTCATCTGCCAAAAAACCGCTTAAGTTAGCACCGCGAAATTTGACATTGCCTGTCACACCTGGATCTAGTGGCGCATCACTCAGAACTACTCCACTGAAATTAGCTAAATCAAAGGTAGCGTTTTTCAGGGTAATATCTGTTAATTTGGCTAACCGGAAATCTGCTCCTGTAGCATCCACGTTGACTAAAAGAGCAGAATCTAGATCGGCTTCTTCAAACTTGCCATTCGCTAAAGTAGCTCCAGTAAAGTCAGCTGCTTTCAGTTTCGCTTTAAAGAAGTCTGCTCCTGTAAAGTCAGTACCTCTGAGATTTGGTCGATCGGTTTGTTCCCCACTCAGATTCGCTTCATGCAAAATTGCATTAGTTAGATTAGCGTTTGACAGATTAATCCATTTCGTATCAATCAAAGATAGATTAGCCTGTCGCAAGTTTGCGCCGCTGAGATTGACATTCTCTAACTTTGCCTTGAATAAATTCGCTGGCCCAAAGTTGGAATTAGGGGCAAACATCGCTTGACTTGCATTAACGTTGTACCATTCAGACTCAGAAAAGTCAGTGCCTCTAAGTTGGGTGCGAGTCCCAGCAGCATTGGGATCGAAGCGAACGTTTTCTAATCTGGTTTTGAAAAAATTGGAACCGTTGAGATTTTGACCTCGGAAATTATTTCCAACTAGATTTTGTTCGCTAAAGTTTAGAGCCGCCATTCCAAATTATCTCCAATTGAGCCTGTAAAAAACATGAAAAAACTTGTAACAAGCAAAACTTTGCTTGCACAAATAGATTGAAATGTACAAAAGCATTTGTGCCGTATCACCAGACCCACAATTGAAGTCAGTGTTACGTAATTTAATCTACCTAGAAACTAGTAGCAAACCTGAGAGCTATCTATAGAAACAACATATTAGTAGTGCTTTCGACATCGCTGAGTTATCCACCAACTTTGTTAATTTAATTTAACAATACTAAAACAATGTTGCTGTTGTCAATCGAAAATACATAGGCAGATTCCCCTACTGAACTGAATTAGCATTGAAAATTTCATAAGTAGCTTTACGTAATTTTCATATTTGGCTTGATTTAATTTGTTAAGAAATAATAAGCAATACCTTTGTCTCAAGCCGATAGGTAAATTGATAAATCCTTGCCCCATCCAAGTTTCCGGCTAAGATTAATTGGCAATTAAAGAATTTTTTTTGGATGAGTTTCGTATTATTTATTACTAGAGTTTTTTTTGAGTACGTAACCAAATTGAATCGCGATTTATAGAAATTTTACAGAGAGAAAATAATTTTAGAAAAAAAAACTATCTTAAGCAGTAAATTTAGTAATTATTTTTTCCTAAAAATCCCTATCTTTCGATAGGTGTCTAGCCTTATCCGAAGCAATATGTTAGAATAAATTTTCTGCTAAATTTTCCGTATTTTTATATAGGTAATTAATTAGCACTCTTAAAGTATGCCACTTAAAAGATCGGGTGCGATGCTTTAGGCAAGTATCGAGAACCTTACGTTAACTTTTGTTAAACAAAGTTTTCTTGGGTAGCGAAGTATAATAAATTACTTACAATTAAGTAAATTTGTGGATCTCAGGTTGTCACTGAGAATCGCGTCCGAGAAATTGAAGAAATGGAAAGAACAAAAGTTTTTGGAATGATACCTGAACAAGGTAGATGGTTGTACGTTCCATTAGGGTTAATAGTGTTACTGTGTTTGGGTACAGTTTACTCCTGGAGCATTTTCCGTAAGCCTTTAGAAACTGCATTAAATATCGGAGCGACGGAAAGCTTATTACCATTTACAGTATTGTTGGTAGTTTTTGCGATTTTAATGCCAGTGACTGGCTTTTTTATTGATAAATATGGCTGTCGTACAGTAACAGCTGTTGGTGGTGTCGTCACCGGACTGGGCTACATTTTATCGAGTTTTGCTACCGACATTTCTACGTTAGTTTTTACTTATGGAGTAATTGCTGGTGCAGGGGTAGGAATTGCTTACGGAGTACCTTTAGCTGTGGCTGCTCGATGGTTTCCTGATAAAAAAGGGTTAGCAGTTGGCTTAACAGTAATTGGTTTTGGTTTATCGCCTTTAGTAACTGCACCAATTGCTAAAAGTTTGCTGGGAACCTATCAAGTAGGACAGAGTTTTTTGATTTTAGGTATTGCTTTTACGATCGTTATTTTGTTAGTTTCTGCGACTCTAAGTTTTCCGCCAAGTGGATGGAAACCCGCAGATTTGGCGACTTCTCAATCAATCAAATCAGCGACAAATGATGATGATGTAAGAATGTTGCAAAGTTCATCATTTTATGGACTGTGGATTTGTTATACTATTGGCACATTTGTCGGACTGTCAGCCATTGGTATTTCTAGTCCAGTTGCCCAAGAAATTATTAAACTGGATGCCGGAACCGCTGCTGCAACAGTTTCACTTTTCGCGGTTTTTAATGGTTTAGGTCGTCCTTTATTCGGTTGGTTAGCAGATAAGTATAAACCGAGAAATGCTGCCATTATTAACTATGTTCTCATCTTGATTGCTTCAATTTTAATGAGCAGTGCTGGTGAAGGAAATGTCGTCACTTATTTGGTAGCTTTTTGTTTATTTTGGTTGTCCTTGGGTGGTTGGTTAGCTATTGCGCCCACAGCAACTTTAACACTGTTTAACCCGACTAATTATGCCCAAAATTACGGGATTGTGTTTACTGCTTACGGTGTTGGTGCTTTGTTTGGTACGATCGTAGCTGGCAGAATTAGAGATATTTTTGGCAGTTACACATTAGCCTTCTATGTCACCGCTATTCTAGCAATTGTAGGAATAATCTGTGCTTGGTTTTTACTCAAACGATCTTGGAAAATTTCATCAAAAATGAATCTTTCCTAAAAGTTGTTGCGCTTTATACCAAATCCGGGTCAGTTATCCCCTTTATCATTGGGCGATTGAAATACGTGCTACGCACACGCTACGCGAACGCTACTACATAAACAAAGTCCGCCTACGCGGACTAAAGAATAGCGGGGGTATTTAAACCGGATTTGGTATAACCCCCCTTACTTAAGGGGGGGACAGGAAAGAATTAATAACTAGCAACTTGCGTTATTTAGTATTAAATCCCTAAACAAAGCTTCCAGGAGGGAGGTCAACAGGGAGTTGCTCAAGAACGACGTGACGAGGAGGAGTTGGCGGCGCTTCCTCTGGAGAGAGGTATGGAGGAAGGAAGTGCGGCGCTACGGTTCCTGGAGCGACTTGTGGATTTTCTCTTAGTCTCCTTACTTCTTCGAGCACATCTGGATTGAATATCAACTGGTCAAAACTCAATCCTTGGTTGGGAATTAAGCTATTACTCATAACATTCATTCCTAAACTGTCAGAAATCACAAATTGTTCTGCACTTTCACCGCTAATTAAAGCACTACTTCTTATACCACCATCGAGTAATTCATCTCTTACATTTGCCGTCATTGGATAGGTGCTACCTTCCGCAACACGATTTATAAAATTGATTGTGCCATCTGATTCTCCAATGAAAGCATCGAGAAAACCATCAGCGTTAATATCAGCTAAAACAGGTGTGGCATTTGTACCCACATCCGGTAAAGGGTTAGGTAACTGAAATGATGTAAGTGTATTAGAAGAATCAGAAGAAACTCCATTTGCAAATCCTGAAGTAGAGGTATTTATAAACTTTGGTTTTGTTGGCGTTCCCACATTTACAAAGTAGGTTGTTGTGCCATCTGATGTACCAATAAAAGCATCAAAATCTCCATCATTTTCTACATCTACAAAGTTAGGTGCTGCTGCACCAACCACAGCGTCTAACCCAAAAGGATTATTATCACCGCGAACAAAATTAGGATTAGTGCTAGTTCCAGTATTGCGGAAGAAAAGAGTTGTTCCTGTGGCAGTTCCGACAAACAAATCTCGATCGCCATCGCCATCAATATCTACAAAATCAGGATTAGCTAAACCGCCTCCACCACTAATTCCAAAAGGATTAATAATTGGAGGAGCAAAACTGGCACCATTCACACTTCCCCGATTGCGATAATAGTGAATTCGACCAAAGGTATCACCAGCAAATAAATCTCGATCGCCATCCCCATCAATATCAACAAAAGTAGGAGTGCTACCGTTTCCTAAATCTCGAATAATAACTGGGGTAGCAAAATTAGGATTAGTCGCTGTACCTTGGTTATGAGCAACACGAATTGTGCCATCACTCGCACCAATAAATAAATCGAGATCTCCGTCGCCATTCTCATCTATGAAAGTCAAATCACTGTTAGCACCGACATCAATATTGCTCAAAGAACCGAAATTTGCGGGGGCAATAAATGTGGGAATAGTATTACTAAAAGGATCGCCATCCGTAGCTGTATTGTTCTGATTACCTAATTGTGTATTAGTGAATTGGGTTGCACGACCATTTGGGTCAACAAAAAATGCCCCTCCCCTCGTAGCAGAATTATCAAAAAATAAAGCTGACCTGTCACGCCCAAAGTTAACGGTTCCTCCTTGAGAGACAAAAATCCCACCACCTAAACCATCAGCTTGATTACCCTGAAAACGCGCTAATGCTTCCGGATCAAAGTTGAGAGTTGCTCCCTCGGAAACAAAGATTGCACCTCCTGAACCACGGGAACGATTATTTATAAAATTCGTCGCTAATTCACGCGCACCCTGTCTGATCAAAACATCCGCACCAGGTCTAAGATGAAGTGCTCCCGCGTTTACGCTGCCTTGAGCAAAGCCATTTTGCAACAATACTCCTTCAAAGACCACATTTAAACCGGGATCTTGTTGCTCAATAATAAACAGTGAAGTGTTTCCCCGACCGTCAACACCAACTCTCTGTGTTGCAGAAGCAGATGGACGGAAAAATAAGCTATTACCTTGAAGGATCTGAATCGGACTGTTGATTGTAGCAATTTCGTTTAATTCAATGAAATCAGGGCCAGGAAATGCGCTGGTTGCAGTGAGTGCTACGGCTTCTCGTAGGGTGATCAGCCCATCATTAGGATCGTTAACATCATCGTATCGAGTAACTTGTACCGTTTGCATGAAGACACCTCTTAATACATTATTAATTGCTTAGATTTAGGTCTTTGTAAGTTACATTTTCACAGCTAGAATTCGCCCTAAATTTAGGGTTGGTTGCGATAACTTTATGTAGTTAATGCAATTTGTTTAACTCTGACCTTGTTCTATTTATAAATTAATAAAATGTTCTGGTCGATACAGAAAAGTTAAGGATTTAGCTCATCTATAAACTTAACTTTGGCGATCGCGTTAAGTACGTTGTTGCGCTTGAGCGCCAATTTTCGCGCCCAAGCGCAACAACGTACTGTTAGACATTTAGCAAGTTCCACAAAAATGGAGCATTAAAATCCGGGATAACTTCAAACGCCCCAAGATCGTAAAGTTTTTGCGGATCGTGAGTTGAAGAAATGCCAATTGTGCGAATTCCGGCACTGACAGCAGAACGAATTCCTGAAGGTGAATCTTCAAAAGCTAAAGCTATCTCCGGGGTAATATTTAACCGTTCCAGCGCCAGTTTATAAATAGCCGGATCGGGTTTTCCTTCGGTGACATCTTCTTCAGCGACAAATACAGCATCAAAGATTTCCGCTAATTCTAAAATTTCTAACATGAAATCTACATTTTTCCGGGGTGCATTAGTAACTAATCCAGTTTTTAACCCATATTCTTTTGTCCAATCAAGGATTTTTTCCAATCCAGCGAGAGGTTTTAATGATGGTGCTAAATCCCGAAAACGTGCTTCTTTATCTTCAGCAAACTTTTCGCTTTCTTCTAAGGTTAAATGAGGTAATATATCTTGAATAATAATTGGATTTAACCGCCCGCTAATCCGAGTTTGGTAGAAATTTATATCAATTTCTAATCCCTGTTCTAATAACATTTCTTGCCAAGCTTGAAAATGCAAAGGGTCAGTATTTACTAAAGTTCCGTCTAAATCAAATAAAATTCCAGCTAACATAATTTTTCAATTTTAGATTCGCAACTCATCATATCACGGTTCGTTGTGAACACTTCAGTGTTCCCTTAGTTTAAATTAAACGACTGAAGTCGATACAACAAACAATAAATATCATCTTTAAGGGGGAAACGATCGCCAACCCGACCAAGATAACCTGAATTAATAACTTTTGTAATCTCACAAACATTAACTCATGAATAACCCATTAATCCGAATTGTGCTGTTTGCTTTGTTACTCTTATTTCTGATTTATCCCTTTGGTGCTTTAAGCGGTGTCATGCTTTTATTGATTGGAGCAGTTTTTCTGTGGACAGTTTGGGGTATAGTAGAAGCGATCGCAGGTAATAAAACTTCGGACGATCGATCCTAAACAAGGAGTTAATTATGGGCTTGGGTTTACTCGCTGACGGTCGATGGATTTCAGAACGAGAACAAGAAGACTCACAAGGCAAATTTATTCGTCCGGCAACTACTTTCCGCAACCAAATTACAGCTGATGGTTCAAGCGGTTTTAAAGCAGAAGCAGGACGTTATCATTTATATATTTCTTGGGCTTGTCCTTGGGCGCATCGTACCGCAATCATGCGGAAATTGAAAGGTTTAGAAGATGTAATTAGTCTTTCAGTTGTACACCCAGTAATCGATCAAAATGGTTGGGAATTTTCCGAAGAACCGGGATGTATTCCTGACACTGTTAATGGTACAGATTATCTCTGGCAAATCTATCTTAAGGCAGATGAAAAATACGAGGGACGAGTGACAGTTCCCGTACTTTGGGATAAGCAAACAGGGGCGATCGTCAATAATGAATCCCGTGAAATAATCAAGCTATTTGATACACAATTTCAGGATTTGGCTAAGTCAGATTGGTACTTTTATCCTGAGAATTTGCGGGAAGCGATCGAGCAAACGATGGACAAGATTTACCAACCAATTAATAATGGTGTTTATCGTGCCGGATTTGCCACTAGTCAAACCGCTTATGAAGAGGGAGTAACCGATTTATTTAACGCCCTCGATTATTGGAATGAAGTGTTAGGAAAACAAAGGTATTTGTGCGGCGAACAAATCACCGAAGCTGATTGGTGTATGTTCACTACTTTATTGCGGTTTGACCCAGTTTACTACGGTCATTTTAAATGTAACTTACGCCATATTTGGGATTATCCAAACCTCTGGAATTACCTAAAAGAACTTTACCAAATTCCCGGAGTTAAAGACACTTGCAATCTTGACCACATCAAACGGCATTATTACATTAGTCACAACAAAATTAACCCGACTCGCATTGTTCCCAAAGGGCCGATAATTGATCTTGACTCACCGCACGATCGCGGATAGGGTGCAGGGGAGCAGGGGAGAGAAAAATTCAAAACTCTCTCCAGGGCGGGTTTTGTTGTTAATTCTTCTGCTGTGAGTCAAGAATTTTCTGCTAAACCCGCCCCTACAACTCAAAACTCAGAACTCCCTTAACCCCCAATCCCGCACTTTACAAGGTATACTCCTAAAAAGAGAGCCTTTATTATTTGCTGGTAATTTCCTGGGGCTGGAATTATGACATCCTATGTAACCTCCTCTGCTAGATCCGAAATGAGTGAATTGCGGCGTTTGAAGAGTCTGTTGCCGCCTGAAATGCAGAGTTGGGTGACGGTTGAGGGAACGACTGAAATCAATCCACCCCTGATCCGCTGTGAAGAAATCGGTAAAGATCAGGTAGAGATTCAAATTGATTTGGTGCGCTGGGATCAGCTGGCGTTAGATCAGCGCAATTTGGTGTTTTGGCACGAAGTTGCTCGGATTCAAAATGATACTATTCCGAAAGATGGTTGGGAAATGGCGGCGTTAGCGATCGGTTTAGGTGGCGCTGTCGGTGAACTTTGGGTGCAAGATGGGTTGCTGTTATTGTTAGCGTTGGCGCTGTGCGGTGTTTCTGGTTGGAGATTGTATCAGAAGAACAACGGAGAACGCACAATAAAAGAAGCGATCGATGCTGATGAAAAAGCGATCGCCCTCGCCGTCCGTTTTGGTTACACTCTCCCCAACGCCTACAAAAGTTTAGGTAGTGCTTTGAAAACTCTCCTCGATCAAAGCAACAACAAACGCCAACGCAGTCGCTACGAAGCAAGATTGCAAGCTTTAAAACGTAGTGCAAACAAAGCAAAAGCTAAAGCAAAAGCTGAACGTGGTGAAGAATTTTAGGGGACTGGGGACTGGGGACTGGGGACTAGGGACTGGGAAAGTTTTGGGTTGTAGGGGCGGGTTTAGCAGGTAACTTTTCCTTCTCACAGACAATCTTTCAACAAAACCCGCCCTTACACAGTTTTTTGCCCCCCTGCACCCCTGCACCTCTGCACCCTTTCCAAATACCTGAACATTTACTGAACATTAACAGAACTTTCCTGTAACGACAAAGACTCCTGCATCAAAGAAACTGAAATTAGTTGCAAGGAGTCTTAATTATGTCACTACTTATTGATAAGCAAGTTGCCAATTCATTAAACGGTAAAAATACTAAATCCAGCCTCAGCCAATATTTGCAAGGAGTGCAACATTTTGGCATTACCGTTGATGATATGGAAAAAGCTTTGGAATTTTATGTGGGAATTTTAGGGGGGAAAGTTGCGATCGGGGGTAATGGATTTTACGGCGAAGACTTGCAAAATTTGATGTTCCAAAAAGAACAATTAGAAGCCCTAGAAAGAGGCATTAGTCCCAAATGTATTGGCGTTCCAAACATTCTTGATGGTGCAGAAGAAGCTTTAGATGTGCGATTCATTTCTTTTGGGAATACCTGTGTTGAAGTGATTCATTTTCGGGATGCCAAACTAAACTATAAAGCGCCAAATATTTTCGCCAAAGTCCCTTCTTCTGTCGGTTATGCTAACGTACCGCACATTTCTTTTCACGTCAAAGATGATGTGGATTTGAATGAATTTGCTAAGTTGTTGGAAGAAGAATGTCAAAAGCGAGGTTTAACTGAAGTAGTAGTTAACAAAGTCATCACAGTTAACTCGGAAGCAGAGAGAAAAAAAGCCGGACTGCACTACGCTAAAACCGTTTTTCCTCCGGGAGAATTCGACGGTTGGGCATTATTTTACTGCAAAGGGCCAAATGGCGAACAATTAGAATTTAACCAAGTAACTCGGACAACTTTGGCTAATTTTAAAAGAGCGCAAAAAGAGTACAACCAAGAAGTTGACCGAAGCTTTATTTGGGCTTCTGATGCTTTACCAGGTAACGCTTCTGTTAATAATAATAATGGTAATTGGGAATGGCCTCATACAAAGAAATGGCCTAAATTCTCTGGTTCTAAAATCGACATTCTCAAGCAATTATTCCTGGCTGGAGAAGCGATGAATATTAACAACTTCGTGCAGTTTTTTACTGAAGATGCTGTTTACCAATTTGGTAATTTTTCCGTAGTTTACGGACATCAAGGAATCAAAGATTCTTCTATGGCATTTTTGGAAAATTGCGAAGGTTTGCATCATCATTTAACGAATATGTGGCAACTTTCGGAAGAGTTGGTAATTGTAGAAATGATCAATACTTATGTCCGTCATGATGGCAAAATTATTACTTTGCCTTGTGGTGACACGGTACGTTTCCGAGGTGACAAGATTTGTGACATGAGAATTTACATGGATATTGCACCTCTATTTTCCGAATAAATTTCAGTTCGTTGTATCGACTTTAGTCGTTATAGGACTGAAGTCCCTACTACGAACTTGCTTTTTTTACGAGTGATTTAACCATGAAAAATAAGCAGCTATCTTACCAAGAATTAGAGTTGATTGAAATCTCTCAAACTGGATTTCAAAACTTTAAGCTCAAATGCTTTTCTTGGTTAGTAAAATTCTGGGGTTTTCTAGTTGAAGTTTGCACAAAAGAACCAGAATTAAAGATTGTTGAACGAAAAGATCGCGCAGGTAATACCTTTTATTACATTGACGATCCAATGACAGATCGATCGTTTTACTGTGCTTCAGAAGAAGAGGTGTTGATCTGGTTGGAACGACGCTATTATCAACAAAACAACAAAGGTCTTTAATCAACTAGTTACGCAATCTAATCTACTTCATAAATCAGGAGAAAAACCAATGAATGCAACACAAAATATCACAGACGTAGCTTTTGAAGTTCGCGATCGATTAGAAATAGCTGATGCTGTATATCGATTTGTTGCGGGTATTGATTTCCATGATGATGAATTATTTGTTTCTGCATTTGCGCCGGATGCTGTTGTTGATGTGACATCAAATAATGAGATGTGGGGGCTGAATTTTCCAGTTTGGGAAGGGCGTGATACTATTCTGGAAGTCTTTAAAAATTCAGTCTTTTTTCTGGATACAACGCACGCTGTCAGCAATCCTCGCACAGAGATAAATGGTGATATTGCAACACTTCATACTGTTACGGAAGCACAACATTTTCCGCCAAATGACCATAGCAGACATTGCTTGATCAAGAGTCATTATCATGTAAATCTTGTGCGCGATCGCACTCGCTGGGTAATCACTAAGTTAGTAATCAATAGTGTTTGGTTTACTGGCGATCCAAAGATTTTAATTGGCGAATAATCTGTCTTTTGATAGATGCGATCGCCAATCTAATAATTAAGCAAATAAATTTGCGCCTAGACTCAACTTTAGCCATAATGACGGTACGACCAGTTAAATCGTAATTATGGAAATCCTCGACCCATGATGGAATTTGAGGAAGGATTAAAAGTTGCAGACGAGGCGCTTTTTACTAAGGTTGGGAGAAGATTAACAGAAGTAGAAATTGCCATTTTACAAGGTTCTTGGCAAAGTCTAACTTATGAACAAATTTCCGATGTTAGTAGCTATTCTGTAAGCTATCTCAAGCGAGATATTGGGCCAAAATTGTGGAAATTGCTTGCAGAAGCGTTGGGTGAAGAGGTGAGTAAAAGCAATTTTCGACCTGCTTTAGAACGGAAATGGCGATCGCTTTTAACCACACAAACAGTAACAACTGTTCCTGTTACCAATCGTCATCAAGATTGGGGAGAAGCAATAGATGTGTCTATTTTTTATGGTCGAACTTCGGAAATAACCACATTATCGCAATGGATTTTACAAGATAATTGCCGATTAATTTGTTTATTAGGAATGGGAGGAATCGGAAAAACGGCTTTATCAGTAAAGTTAGCCCAGCAAATTCAAAATGAATTTGATTATGTAATTTGGCGTAGTCTTCGCAACGCGCCGCCTTTAGAAAATTTGTTGAATGAATTAGTTTTGTTTCTCTCCAATCAGCAAGATAATAAAGCAGAATTATCTCAATTAGTGCAATATTTGCGTTCTCATCGTTGTTTGGTAATTTTAGATAATTTAGAAACAATTTTAAATGCTAATCGGGCTGGATATTATCGATCGGGATATGAAAACTATGGCGAATTACTGCGAGTTGTTGGCGAAACTGCACATTCAAGTTGTGCGATCGTTACTAGTCGAGAAAAACCTGCGGAAATTGCTACTTTTGAAGGAGTAGAATTAGCAGTACGTTCCTTTAGATTGGGTGGATTACAAGCAGAAGCGGAACAATTATTTGCTGCAAAAGGGTTATTTGGTTCTGATGCTGATAAACAAAGATTAATTGAATGCTATGGGGGAAATCCTTTAGCTTTAAAAATAGTTTCTACTTCGATTCAAGACTTATTTGATGGGAATATCAGCGAATTTTTAGCCCAAGATACACCGCTTTTTAATGGTGTGCGACGGCTTTTAGATCAACAATTTAGCCGTCTTTCCCCTAATGAACAAACGGTAATGTATTGGTTGGCAATTAATCGAGAATGGACAACTGTTTCCGAGTTGTATGAAGATATTTGTCCGCCAATTTCTCGTGCTAAGTTGTTGGAAACATTGGAAGCTTTAAGTTGGCGAAACTTAATTGAAAAACAATCAGGTAGCTATACGCAACAACCTGTAGTTATGGAGTATGTTAGCGATCGCCTAACCGAAACTATAGCCGAAGAACTCCTCACCAAAAAACTCTCTCTATTTATTAATTACGCACTGTTAAAAACTAACGTCAAAGATTACATCCGAGAAAGCCAAATTCGCATTGTTTTAACAGCGATCGCAGATAAAATTTCTGCATATTTAACCAATAAAACAGCAGTAAAACAACTCTTAAATCAAATCCTTGAATTACTTAAATCCCAAGAAAAAGGTTCGTTTGGTTATAGTTGTGGAAATTTAATTAACCTGTTTCGTCACTTAGAAACTGATTTAACAGATTATGATTTTTCTAATTTAGAATTTCGCCAAGCTTACCTTTTAGATATCAATTTACACAACGTTAATTTTAGCAATAGTAACTTTCATAAATCCAGCTTTAATCAAGCTTTTGGTAGTATTGTATCGGTTGATTTTAGTCCGAATGGCGAACTAGTAGCGAGTGGCGATGCTACAGGGGAACTTTATCTTTGGTCTTTGGATCATGCGCTAAATTCTGCTAGTAGTATTTGTCAACCATTGTTAACTTTAAAAGGACATAGTAGCTGGGTTTGGTCAATTAATTTTAGTCCTTTAGGACAAGTAATTGCTAGTGGTTGCGAAGACCAAACTATTAGAATTTGGGATGTTTCTACTGGCGAATGTTTACGAATTTTACAGGGACATACAAGTGTGGTTTTGTCAGTTAATTTTAGTCCTAATGGTCAAATTCTCGCTACCAGTAGTGGAGATGCTACTGTAAAAATTTGGGATATTAATACAGGAAATTGTTTGCACACTTTTTCGGGAAATACTAATCAAAATCGTACTGTTTCTATTAGTCCTAATGGTCAATTAGTCGCTAGTGGTAGCGCCGACCAAACTATTAGAATTTGGGATATTAATAATGGTGGACTGATGAAAGTTTTAACCGGACATCAGGGACAAGTTTGGACGATCGACTTTCACCCAAACAGTCAATTAATCGCTAGTGGTAGTCACGATCAAACTATTAAAATTTGGGATGTTAATACAGGTGAATGTTTAAAAACTTTGACTGGACATCATAGCCAAATTTGGTCAGTTGCTTTTAGTCCAGATGGCAAAACTCTTGCTAGTGGAAGTGGCGATCGCACAATCAAAATCTGGCAAGTTGAAACAGGTCAATGTTTAAAAACTTTCCAAGGACATACTAACTTAGTTTGGTCGGTTGCTTTTAGTCCAGATGGAAAGACGATCGCCAGTGGTAGCGAAGATCAAACAATGAAACTTTGGGATGTACAAACAGGTCAAGCATTAAGAACTTTTCAAGGTTATGCTATTCAAATTTGGTCAGTTTGTTTTAGTCCCAATGATGAAATCTTAGCTAGTTGTGGCACAGATTCAACTATTAGAATTTGGGATTATAATACAGGTGAATGTTTGAAAACTTTGCAAAAGAAATATACTAGTTGGATGGTATCTCTTGCTTTCAGTCCTAACGGTCAAATAATGGTTAGCGGTAGTGCTGATTGTCATATTAGAATTTGGGATATAAATACAGGTGAATGTTTACATAATTTGCCGGGACATACTGGTTGGGTAACATCTGTAGCTTTTAGTCCCGATGGTCAATATTTAGCTAGTAGCAGTATGGATAAAACCCTTAAAATTTGGGATATTGCTACTAATAAATGTGTTAAAAATTGGCAGGTACACACAAATTGGATTTGGTCAGTTTCTTGGAGTCCTGACGGTCAAAAATTGGCTACTGCTAGTCTAGATAAAATAGTGAAAATTTTGGATGCAAATACAGGTGAATGCTTGAAAACTTTTTCCGGTCATACTAATTGGGTATGGTCGGCTGTTTTTAGTTCAGATTGTAAAATGTTGGCTAGTAGTAGCAGCGATCAAACTGTCAGAATATGGGATATAAATACGGGTGAAACTTTAAAAGTTTTTCATGGGCATACTAATCAAATATTCGGGGTAAGATTTAGCCCTGATGGTAAACTAATTGCTAGTGCTGGGACCGATCAAACAGTAAGAATTTGGGATCTAAATACGGGTGAATGTATGAAAGTTTTACCTGGACATACTAATCAAATACGTACTTTGGCTTTTTCTTTGGGGGGAAATGCGATCGCCAGTGGTAGCGCCGACGGAACTATTAAAATTTGGGATGTGCAAACAGGCGAATGTTTACGAACTTTACAGGCAAAAAGACCTTATGAAGGGATGAATATTACCGGAATTACTGGTTTAAATGAAGCAGAAAAAGCGACGTTAAAAGCGTTAGGTGCAGAAGTTTATTCTGCACCTAAAAAAAGTTTTACTTAATTTCGCCCAAAAAACTAGAATTGGACAACTTTATAAACCGTAGAGCCATTTTGAAAGACTGGCTGATAATAGATGCCACTACAGTTATAGTATGTGACATTATTTTGCTGAACAGCTTTGCAACCATCTGGTAAGTAGGTCACGACTGCATTTACAGGTGGAGCGACGACAGTATAAGAGCTACCACTAGACTGAAGGAAAACACCATCTGAATAAATGTAGGGATTTGACCCGACATACACAGTGTTGTAGTAGGGAGGAAGGCTGGAAACCGCAGAACCAATCACTAGTCCGGTTGCGAACCCTGCCCAACCCCATCCGGGCGGAACATAGTAGCCACCGCCGTACCAACCACCGCCGTACCACCGATTATCATAGTTGTCGTCAATATAGTCCTGGCGGTTTTCTTGGCGATTTCTGGCCTCTTCTTGCCGATTTCCCTGATTTTCATTAATTTGCTCTTGTCGGTTCTGCTGGTTTGTTTGCCGATTTCCCTGATTCTCATCGATTTGCTGTTGTCGATTCTGCTGGTTTGTTTGCCGATTTCCCTGATTCTCATCGATTTGCTGTTGTCGGTTCTGCTGGTTTGTTTGCCGATTCCCCTGATTCTCATTAATTTGCTGTTGTCGGTTGTCCTGAATATTGGTGCGATCGGTCTGCCAATTTTGTTGAGTTTGAGAGCGGTCTATAGAAGGTTGAGGTCTGTTGAAGTTTTGTTGTGAGCCACTAAAATTTCCTCGGTTCTGCATATTTGTGCTGCTATTGACACGGGGAGATGCGCCTCCTCCGCGACCCCCTCCGCGAGCACCCCCACCTCTTCCAGCTAGAGCATTTTCCAAAGGTAACAAGCTGGCTAGAATCAGGATGCAGATAACAGAGAGGTAATGTAAAGCGTGTTTCATTTTCATAAACTAGATATCTCCTGGGTGACGACATTTATTTGGTAGAAGTATTGTTATTGAGTTAAGGGGACAAAAACTCTATTTCGATCGCATCTTTAGGAGGTGTAAACGTAAAGGTGTTATCTGAAATTTGGGGATTGAAGTTCCAGTTAGATAGCAAGACTGTATACTGCGGAGATCCTGGCAAGGTTTTGTAAGTAATGATGGCTTTCCGAAGTAAGGGTTGTTTATCTTGTGTCACCCAGATTTGAAAATCGCGGTCTTTCCCAACCATGAGAATTTGATACATCGGTGTCCGGTTCACCATATTTGTGCCGATAAAAACCGATTTCTGCAATTGGGATTTGATATTTGCACAGGTGTCACTGGCTACCAAATTAGACATAGGAATGGCGATCCCATATTTCTGCTCAAATTGCTCTAAAGCCGCATCAATTGTTTCGGGTGCCGTTTTAGTTGCGTAAAAATTGGCATCGGGCGATTCTAGGGTGAAGGTTTTACCGTTGTAATAAAAACTGGTGTTGCGTTCATCGCCTACATAGTCCGATCGCAAACGGTTCGGTTTTTGCACCCATAATTTCTGATAAGCACTGTATTGCACCTTTTCGCCCGTTTCCAGCACATCGTCATAGGTGATATCCATATCAACCGTAAAAGATTTTTGGGCTTCGAGAAAATTACAGACCTGATCGATAAGCTCAGTAGTAGATCTCAAACCAGTAGTAGGTTGTCTGGATGGTGATGGCGGTGTTTGGGCAACAGCCCGAGTTTGCTCAATCAGTGGGACTGTGCAGGCTAATAGACAAGAAGAGAGCAAAAACGCTTTTAACATAGGAAATCTCTGCTGTTTCATAAAAGGTAAAATATCTAAACAACAATATTATTCTGTCCACTCATGAGTCGTATTCCTTTGACTGCTTAGGAATCCTAAAATTTTTATTCCTTCGCTAAAATTGTAGTTTCTGATGCCACAAACCAGACTACAAAATTATCCAAAATTAATAACTAGCAACGGGAGTTAATTAGCTATCAGATCTAAATTACCATAAAATTCTTTCCATAGTAATATAGGACTTAAACAATTGTTACACGCGATCGCATACCCCTAATTAATTACAGGTACTATCTATGTCTTGGAGTCGCAGAAATTTCCTTTTTTCCGCAGGTTTAGGCGCAACTGTTACCACTCTTGCTAACAGCATTCACAGCGAAAAAACATCAGCAGCAGAGAGTGTTGTCAGTTGGCAAAATGTTCGCAGTTACTTCAATCTTGACCCAAATTACATTCATGTTGCGGGACTTTTAATTGCTTCCCATCCTTTACCAGTTCAGAATGCGATCGAACAACATCGTAGCGCCCTTAATGAAAATCCCGCTGTTTATGTGAAAGAAAATAACCCTGGTTTAGCCGCAGCAGTACGCCAAGCAGCAGCAAATTATATGGGAACACAACCGAATGATATTGCTATTACCGACAGCACCACAATGGGAACGGGATTAGTAATTAATGGGTTGGAAATTCGCCCAGATCAAGAAATGCTAACTAGCGAATCTGATTATTATTCAACTCGTGAATCATTGCGTTACAAAGCGGCGAGAACTGGCGCAACAATTCAAACAATTCCGCTGTTTCGAGATATTAATACAGTTTCGGAAGCGGAAATAGTTGATAGTTTGATTAATGCAATTCGTCCGCAAACAAGGTTAGTAACAGCAACTTGGGTGCATTCTAGTACTGGATTGAAAGTACCAGTAAGGCAAATTGCCGATCGATTATCTGAAATTAATTCTAACAGGGAAGAGAGCGATCGCATAATTTTCTTCGTTGATGGAGTGCATGGTTTCGGAGTAGAAAATGTCACCATGAATGACTTAAATTGTGATTTCTTTAGCGCCGGAACTCATAAGTGGATGTTTGCGCCTCGTGGTACAGGAATAATTTGGGGAAATCCTCGCAGTCAAGCAGCAGTTACCCCAACAATTCCTAGCTTTTCTAGAGGTGCAGGTTGGGGCGGTTTAATGTCACCTGGAGGATACAAACCTTTTGAACATTTATGGGCAATGGCGCAAGCTTTTGAGTTTCATCAACAATTAGGAAAAGCTCAAATTACCGCCCATATTTACCAACTTAGCCAACAATTAAAAGCAGGTTTGGCGAAAATGTCTCACGTCATTCTTTACACTCCAATAAGTCAAAATCTTTCCGCCGGAATAGTCTGTTTTGATATTGATGGAATGACTCCCGCCCAAGTAGTAGAACAACTGCGACAACGTAATATAATTGCCACTAAAACGCCTTATTCTCCATCTCACGCCCGTCTAACTCCGGGAATTTATAACACTCCCGAACAAATGGAACGGGTATTAAAGGCAATTTCTGAATTAAAAACCGCAGTTTAATCGGAAATCACCTTTAACTAAATTCATCCTACCAATTAAGACTCTTCTAAAAACTTTTTCACTCCCGGATGATAATTTAATCCGGCTTTTACCTGACTTTTGGCTTTGGCAATACTAAACTCATTCCAAAAACTATCTTTAGCTTTTAAATCCGCACCTTTAGGATAAACAGCTTTAGCTAAATTGTAAGCTTTTTGGGGTTCAAGAGATTTGTTGACATAAAGAAAAGAAGAAGTAGAAATAGTATCAACTTCTTGCTCTTGCCAAGGATAGGTTTTTGCCGTAATTTTGGTTGGTGTATATAAAACAGTATCTCCCACTAACTCTTTTTGATTCTCTTGAAAAAATTGTCGATCGATCGAAAGTAATTTAATTTTTGCACCTTGTTGAGCATTAATTTGTTTCAGCAAAGGTGCGCCGACAGCAGCAGTGTAAAAAGCCGCATCATATTCTCCGTTAATTACCTTCTCAATGCCTTCAGTCACTTCCATTGGCATAATTTGTTCAGTAGTTACATCCAAATCGCTAATTTGATAAATCAAAATTGCACTAATATAAGTTCCCGATTTTTCCGGCCCCACTGCTACTCGTTTACCAGCTAAATCTTTCACATCTTTGATGTTAGAATTAGGATTAACAATTATGTGAATTACTTCATTGTTTATCGGAGCAAAAACATTAATGTTATTTGCTAATTGAGCTAAGTTTTGATCGGTTAGATTGCGGAGTAATAACATAGCATCTTGTTGGGCAAATGCTAAATCAGAAGTACCTTTTCCTAGTTGTTCCAGATTTTCTGAGGAACCAGAAGATTCCTTAATATTCAGAGAAAAACCGCTATCTTTGAGACTATTTTGCAATTCACTAGCAGCTTGATAGTAGAAACTATCTTTACCTGCTGTGAGAATAGATATCGCTTCCTGTGCAGTCACAGATTTTTCTAGCACTGAATTTCCCAATATTACCATTAACGCAGTTAATAGCGTTACAAAGAAAAGCCCGAACAATTTTTTCATTAGAAAAACCCTGCTATTGAAATAATGAAATACAATATATCATATAGTTAATATTTTCAATGACTCGCGTACTAATTTAGCTTTTACAACCTGGAGACTGCAAAACCTTCAATATTTCCCTAACGCGCCTCCCTTGATCCAAAGCAATACAATTCCAGCGCCATTCTTCACTAGAAGGAACTAATCCCGTTAATTGTTTTTTGTAATATTCCTCCCGTCTACAAATGCCAAACAAACCGCTAGCGTCTAACTGGTTTTGAGAATTGCGAAAACTTTCTACCCTTGCCCAAATATATGCTTTTTCCCCAATTAAACCTTTTTCCCAAACCGCAATTTTAAACTTTTCCGCAAATTTTGGCCCCGCCGAATTAGACTGATTCCATAAATCTGTACCCATGACGATCGCCTTTCGATTCCCCCCCGGATTAAACCCCAAATAAAAAAGATTATTCTCAGTAAAAACCGACTGTCTCAACAAAGCATTTAAACACAAAAAATCCGCCTCCTCAACCGAAATTTTAGTAGACTTATTCCAACTACAAAACCCCCGATTAACAGCAAAATTACCCGGATCGATATGCCCTTGATAAATCGCCGTCGCCCGACAGTCAGGAGTCAAATTTCCCTCCGCTACCCCCACCGACACACTACCCGGAGAAAACTTATTTTTAAACAAATAACGAACACTAATTGGAATCTCACCCGTAGGTTGCAAAACTTCAGCAGACAATCCCCAAAATTCTCTGAATAGAGGTTGTATAATCTCAGGAATAATCACAAAAAACAGGGTACTAACAAAGAAAAAACTCAACCCAAAAAACCAACCACTAACCTGATTAATTTGTTTCATTCTCTCAACTCCTCTGCGCCCTCTGCGTCTCTGCGGTTAATAAATCCAACAATTCCTCACTAGATCATGAAATCAATCACCTACAGAATACAAAAATGGCTGATTATTTGCACAGCAACTCTGTTCTTAGTCTGGAATTTACTAGGAATACCCAACGCTTTAGCAGCAACTAACCAAGTCAAAACTAACAACGTTCAAACACAATTAATTAGCGAAAATAAAGCCATTCAACCGGGAAAACCTTTCTGGGTAGCACTACAAATGAAAATTCGCCCAGGTTGGCATACCTACTGGCAAAACCCCGGCGACTCTGGTTCAATTACTAAAATTAATTGGCAGTTGCCAGCAGGATTTAAACCTGGGAAAATATTATGGCCCTATCCTCAAAGATTCCCCTTTGGGCCTTTAGTAAATTTTGGCTACAAAAACGAAGTTTACCTATTAACTCAAATCACGCCTCCAGCGAATTTACCCACAAATAAACCCGTCTTACTTCGCGGTAAAGCTGATTGGTTAGTTTGCGAAAAAGACTGCATTCCCGAAAGTTCTAACATCAGTTTAACTTTACCCATTACCTCAACAACTCCCGCCAAAGATGAAAGATGGATAACAGCATTTGCTAAAACTCGCCAAGCAATTCCTAAACCTGCACCTTGGCAAACTACCGCTACCGCAAATGATACTAATTTAACTCTCAAAATTAACGCCCCAGAATTACAAGCTGGGCAAATTCAAGAAGTAAGTTTCTTTCCTTTCAAAGATGGAGTAATTAACAACC
The DNA here is from genome assembly GCF_041929135.1 of Floridaenema fluviatile BLCC-F154. Taxonomy (NCBI): domain Bacteria; kingdom Bacillati; phylum Cyanobacteriota; class Cyanophyceae; order Aerosakkonematales; family Aerosakkonemataceae; genus Floridanema; species Floridanema fluviatile. Next base: position 94,179 of record NZ_JBHFNS010000092.1, read on the forward strand.
CTGCGCCGCAAAAACTCAACTTTACTAAAGATGGGTTAACTCTAAATATAGAAAGAGGATATCAACCCAAACTCTCTAGTGTTGATGGGGTTTTGGTAATCCAAGAAAAGCTGGATAATCAATCAGCAACTCAAGCTTTTAACATTCAAGCGAAAATCGGCGCAACAGCACCAACCCCACCAAAAGCAGCAACTACAACTAGCAGCATTTCGGTTTGGCAAGCAATCTTTTTCGCTTTAATAGGCGGGATAGTTCTTAACTTAATGCCTTGTGTATTTCCGGTGTTATCTTTGAAGGCTTTAAGTATTGCCCAAACTGCTCAAAAAAGTGCTAAAGAAGCGCGAATTAGTGGGGTTGCTTTTACTGCGGGAGTGTTAGTTAGTTTTGCGGTTTTAGCGATCGCACTCCTCACCCTAAGATCTTTCGGGCAACAAATAGGTTGGGGTTTTCAACTCCAATCACCCATCATTGTCATGCTGTTAGCATATATCTTATTCGCCGTTGGTTTAAGTCTTTCAGGAGTCTTCGTTTTTGGCGCTTCTTTAATGGGAATTGGACAGAATTTAGCGGCGAAAAATGGTTACACAGGCGAATTTTTTACCGGGATATTTGCTACAGTAATGGCAACTCCTTGTAGTGCGCCATTTATGGCAACTGCGATCGGAGTTGCACTTATTCAACCTCCACCCGTTGCTGTAGGGATTTTATTAGTTTTAGGATTTGGTTTAGCACTACCTTATTTAACTATTTGTTTTGTGCCAGCTTTGCGCCGCAAATTACCAAAACCAGGCGCTTGGATGGAAACATTTTCCCAGTTTCTCGCCTTCCCCATGTATGGCGCTGCTGCTTGGTTAGTGTGGGTGTTAACTTTGCAAACGGGAAGCGATGGTTTAGCAGCGGTTTTAACTGGTTTCGTATTAATTGGTTTCGCTGCTTGGTTGTATCAAAAAGCGCAAACATCGGGGAAAGTTTGGCGAAGAATCGGAATTTTTGGGGCGTTAGTTGCGATCGTACTCGCCCTAACTTTAGCACCCCTCGCCGGAAATTCCACCCTCAAAACCGCCCAACAAACTACCCAAAATTCTATTTGGCAACCTTACACCGCAGAGAAATTGACGGAAATTCGCCAATCTGGTAAACCTGTATTTGTCAACTTTTCTGCCTCTTGGTGTATCACCTGCTTAGTCAACGAAAGAGTCGCCCTTAGTCAACCAGAAGTACAACAAGCTTTTCAACAAAAAGGTGTCACATTGATGAAAGCAGATTGGACAAATCGTAACGCTACAATTACAAAAGCATTAAGTAGTTTTGGGCGCAGCGGAGTTCCCCTTTATGTGTTGTATCCTTCTGGTACAAAATCTCAGGAACCAATTGTGTTACCACAAGTCTTAACTCCTGATATCATCCGTAATACTTTGAATCAAATCTAACATTACTTCCCCAAGGAGAATCAACCAAAATGAAAGCAACTAAAAGTTTATTGGGTATCACCACCGGAATTTTCCTGCTTTTTACTGCTTCTAATAATGCTATTTCTAATGCTGGAAACTTGACAAATACCACCAATAAAAATGGTATTCAATCATCATCGGAAATTAAAGTAGCAGCTGCCCGTGTTAATAATGCTGCACCCAATTTCGTCGCTGTAGATACTAACGGCAAAAGACATCAATTAACCGATTTTAAAGGTAAAGTCGTAGTTTTAGAATGGACAAATCACGACTGTCCTTTTGTTCGCAAACATTACGGTTCTGGTAATATGCAAAAATTGCAAAAAGAACTCACTGGCAAAGGTGCAGTTTGGATTTCTATTATTTCATCTGCGCCCGGAATGCAAGGTTATGTTAGTAATAGTCAAGCCAATCAATTAACTAAAAGTCGCAATGCTGCACCCACCGCAGTTATCCTCGATCCAGAAGGTAAAATTGGCAAACAATATGGAGCCCGTACCACACCCCACATTTTTGTAGTTGGTAAAGATGGCAACATTGGATATATGGGTGCGATCGACAGTATTCCTACCCCCGATCCCGCCGATATTGCCAAAGCAAATAATTATGTTCGTGATGCCGTCAATTCTTTAATTAGCGGTAAGCCAGTTACTAATTCTGTCACTCAACCTTACGGTTGCAGCGTCAAATATGGTAGTTAAATGCGATCGGATTTAACTATAAAGAGATTGTCTAAGTAAGAATTAAAACATCTTCATCAGACAATCTCATTTTTTCTAGCCTAAATATAAGCAATATTACCTAAGTTACCTGCGTAAGCACAAGTATGTTTTTTGACTTGTTGCCTGTCTCTCTAAATCTACTCTTGACGACTGATTAGATAAAGCTAAGATTGTGAGGAATGATACGGCAAATCCACAGTCATCTAATTTTAGTATCCACTACTCCCGGCAGTTGCATAAGTTAGTGCTTACTAGACATATATAAGAGATAACTGAGGCAAAAATGCTGTAACTTTGTTAACTAAATATTCGTGATTTACCAGGTATCAGAAGGTGCAGTACTAACATGACGACAATAAAGCATCAAAACACTGAATTTACTGGCAACTCTGCAAAAGATGAGTCAGTAACCCTCATCTCATCTCTGGAATTAAATACTCAAACACGCCGCAGCCTTCAAGAAGATCAACAAATCATTTATAATTTTCTTTTTAAATTAGTCAGAAGAAGTTCCCCGGAATTAGTTTTACAAGAGTTTAGAAAAATGTTTATTGAGCCTGTATATGATTTAAATTCACAAGCTTTACAAGCTCTTTACAGAATAGTTTTGCTAAATAATGAAACCGAGTTTATTAACACGCTAAAACGTTGCTGTTATATTCTAATCAACAACTGGGATTCTACAAGACAACATCAAGCTATTCGTCATTTAGTAGAAATATTTCCGACAAGAATCAGTCATCATGCTGTACCTTTAAAACTTTACCGAATTAGTAACTGGATGAATAAGTTTGTCAATAGTAAAGACTATGAGGATTTAAAGGTTTTTGCTTTTCGGAATGACTCAGGTAAGGCAGTACATTGGAGCGATCGCTATACCTCCTATCTCCTAGTTCCCCAATATATTGAATGCAATAACCCCATAGAACAAAGACAAGCCGCTAAAACCTTAGCCCAACAATTGAAAGACAAATTTAAATTCGATTTAGCTATGTACACTGCCCGTTCTATCTCCCGAACAGCTACAGAAAAACCTGCGGTAAATCCCACTGGTTTAGGAGAAAAACTAGTAGATGTGATTAAAGTTTTGGTGGCTAGACAAGGAGAATTTAAATACAACGAATTAGCCCGAATTTTCCTCAGACAAACTCACAATTTAAACTACGAAGACTTTAAATTAAGCTTACATAAATATTTGACTTTGGGCTTTGCCGAAACTCCAGTAAATACAAGTATTAATAATAAGCTAACCGAAAAATTAAAAGCCATATATCCAGAATTTATTGGACAAAAGATTAATCGGCTATCCCTACTCAAAACCAGCCAATTTTTAATCGAAAATTTAACAATTACATATCAAGAATATCCCTCAGAATTATTTATTTTATTATTATCTCACAAGAAGACAATTACATTAGTAATTCTCCTGTTAAAAATTGTCTTGATTTGTCCCCATTCTCGAACGCATTTAGATACCTGCATTGCTGACTTAATTCACCATTATAAAAAATTACCAGAACAGGAATGTGAGTGGGTAATTAACTTTGTAGAAATCTTCAACATCGCCTTTACTATTTATACTGAAGATGTAGAATATAACTTAGTTAAATTAGATGAACATGGAAATAGTGAATCAATCATGCCGGGGGAAAATTACCGACTTTTTTCTCAAGTGAGACTAAATAGTAAAATTGAGCAAATTAGATTCGGACAAGAAATTTACTAATCACTTTTCAGGGTTTTAACTATTTAGGTTTAACTGATTTGAGCAAATTTGAATGATATGCTGACAGAGGTAAACTGGTTTCATCGATCGCAGAATTTATCATGTCTCTGAAAAAAGTTCTTTCCTACGCTTTGTTAATCTTCATCCCAATTTCCCTAGCCGCGGAATACCTAGAATGGAATTCTTTAGTAGTCTTCATCACTTCCGCTTTAGGCATTGTACCATTAGCAATTTGGTTAAGCACAGCAACCGAAGAAGTAGCGGTTATTTCTGGCCCTTCTATTGGTGCTTTGTTAAATGCAGTATTTGGCAATGCCACTGAATTAATTATTGCCGTAGTTGCCTTAAAATCAGGTTTAGTTGACATTGTTAAAGCCAGCATCACCGGAACTATCATAAGTAACTTACTCCTAGTTATGGGACTTTCCATGTTATTAGGAGGACTGCGTTACAAAGAACAGGAATTTCAACCAGTGATCGCACGGGTGAACGGTTCGACAATGACTTTAGCAGTAATTGCGATTCTGTTACCCACAATGGTAATTTACACATCTAACGGCGTAAAAGAATCTGCAATTCTCAATCTCTCCATCACAGCCGCCGCCGTACTAATATTAGTTTACGCTTTAACTTTACTCTTTTCTCTGAAAACTCACAGCTACCTTTATGATGTTGGTTTAGTAGAATTAGAATCCGAAACCAATAAAGATTCGGAAACTGAAGAAACCACTCACAAACCAAATTTGTGGCTATGGTTAGGGATTTTAGCAATAGCAACAATTGGCGTAGCTTTTGAATCCGAAATTTTTGTTGGCGCAGTGGAAGAAGCAACCGCAGGTTTAGGTTTAACTCCTTTATTTACAGGTGTCATTCTGTTACCTTTAGTGGGTGGTGCAGCTGAATATGTGACCGCAGTTGGTGTAGCTATCAAAAACAATATGGATCTCTCAGTTTCCGTAGCAATGGGATCTAGTTTATTAGTCGCTTTGTTAGTAGCACCAATTTTAGTTTTAGTCGGGTTAGTAATTCATCAACCAATGGATCTCAACTTTAATCCTTTTGAAGTTGTCGCTGTTGCCGTAGCAGTAACAGTTGCTAATTTAATCAGTTTAGATGGACGTTCTAACTGGTTGGAAGGTGCATTACTTTTAGCAACTTACACAGTTTTGGGTGCAGCTTTTTATTTCCATCCAGCTTAGTTCATAAGGGGCAGGGGGCAAAAAAACTCTGTAGGGGCGGGTTTTGTTGTTAACTCTTCTGCTGTGAATACAGATTTATCTGCTAAACCCGCCCCTACAAACTCAAAACTCCACCCTCGGAAGCTTTTAATCACTCTAGGGATGGATGAACCATGTCAGAGAAATCTAACTTTTGGTTGAAAAAACGAGAAATAGTATCTTAATATACAGAAATTTACAAAAATTGTTCTTTTTTGTGGTGAGGATCACAGCAAAAGTACGGAATAAAGCGTTATTGTAGATAAGCAAGCGATCCCGGAGGGACGCGATTTTTTAAACCCCGATTGACATAACTTTTTAAATGGAGGCCCAATTTATGGAATTCAGCTATCGCGGTGTTAAATATGAAAAAGACTTACCTACCCTCGACATGACTGAAGGTGAAATTGGCGGGATGTACCGGGGTCAAGCTTGGAATTATCGCTATCCCAGACATATTCCGGTACCAAACTCAACACCTCAGTTAAAATATAGAGGCGTTAACTACTGTGCTAATCCTCGCGCTACAGCAGAAGCTTGCTATGCAGCACCAGCAGCAGACAGAATTGATGCAAAAGTTGGATCGGATTCTCCGAAGTGTCCAGAGTTCGAGCAACAAGTAGAAGAAACTCACTACCGCAATATTTGCCGTCGCTTGGAACATAGATTGGAAGTTGCTAAACAAAATGGCGATCGCCAACTCGTCAAAATGCTAGAAGCAGAACGAGAATTGATCGGCGATTACTGTTAATTTCCAATGTAGGGGTGGAGGGAAACCACCCTATTTTTTTGGACATTTGCAGCCATGAGTCTTTAACTAAGTTTTCATAGTTTTGCATATTTCTCTCACTTTATCCCAATCCTAAATTGGATGCGTTAAAAGTGAGAGTCACTACTATGAAAATAGTACGAAACATTATTGATAACCCGCTAGTTCGTTTTCTCATTCTTTCCTCCCTGGCAATAGTCGCTACTCTTCTCTTCAACCAAAACTTAATTCAAGCTTCTAGTTCTCCGCCTTTCTATTGGGATTTTATTAACGTAGAAATGCAGGTTCAGGAAAATGGAGATATGCTGGTTCAAGAAACGCAAAAGTATGTCTTCACTGCGCCTCATACCAATCAACGATATCGATATATCCCGCTTGATAAAGTGGATCAAATTACCGATGTAGAAGTTCGGGAAAATGGGCAAAAAATTCCTGTACAAACGGGAGTTAGCAACAATCAGTTTTGGATCAGATGGCAACATGAACTGAATGCACCACAAGCTCATACCTTTGTGTTGAAATACCGAGTTATCGGGGGATTGCATATCTATCAAGAAGGCGATCTGGTTTATTGGAAAGCGATATTTCCCGATCGCCAAACCGCGATCCAAAAAGCCAATGTAATTGTTACTTTACCTGACTCCCTAGCCGGAAAAATTTCCAGTTTTCAGAATTTTGGCGTACCAGCAAAGGCGAGAAAAATCGATTCCCAGAAAGTAGAATTTATTGCTCTCCAACCAATCCCACCTCAACAAGAACTAGAAGTAAAAATAGCTTTCCCTCATGGCATTCTTCAAGTTCCCATTCCTAACTGGCAAAGTCAGCTTAACACAAATTTCTCGTTTGATTGGCTGTGGAATATCTTTATTATTTTGATTCTGCTAATTCCGTTTTCTTTACTTTTTTGGGGAGACAGAAATAACCATCGTTCCAGAAGCAGAGGTGGTAGTGGTGGCACATCCAATCGCACTCGGAGTACCTACTACTATCACAGCGATAGTAACCACGGCGGCGGCGACTACGGCGGCGGTGGTGGCGGTGGTGGTGGTGGTGGTGGTGGTGGTGGTGGCGGCGGCGGTGGTGGCGGCGGTGGCGGTGGTGGCTAAAGCCCGCCTGCGAATCAATTCGCAGGCGGTTGAGGACTGGTGCAATATTTAAGTAAAAAATACAGTTGATTTCTGGCCTCTTTTACCTTTTTGTCCCCAGTCCCCAGTCCCCAGTCCCCAGTCCCCAGTCCCCAGTCCCTAATCCCCAATCACTCACTATAATCTGACATTGGTAGACAAGAACAAACAAAATTTCGATCGCCAAAAGCATTGTCAATTCTGCTAACTGGAGGCCAATATTTCTGCTCTTTTAACCAAGGTGCTGGGTAAGCTGCTTGAGTGCGAGAATAGGGGCGATTCCAATCATCAGAAATTAACGTTTCGGCGGTATGAGGTGCATTTTTCAACACATTATTTTCCGCATCAGCTTTGCCTGTTTCAATCTCGGCAATTTCCTGATGAATGGCAATCATCGCATCACAGAAACGGTCTAATTCTGCTTTTGATTCGCTTTCGGTTGGTTCTACCATTACTGTACCTGCAACGGGCCAAGAAACGGTAGGGGCGTGAAAACCATAATCCATTAATCGCTTAGCGATATCATCTACTTCTATGGCAGCAGATTTTTTGAGCGATCGCAAATCCAAAATACATTCATGCGCCACAAAACCGTTATTTCCCTTGTATAAAACCGGGTAATAATCTTGCAAACGACGCGCCATATAATTAGCATTAAGAATCGCCACTTTTGTCGCTTCTGTTAAACCTTTCGCGCCCATCATTGCGATATACATCCAAGAAATTGGCAGGATACTAGAACTACCCCAAGGTGCAGCAGAAACCGCCCCAATTCCCGCTTTCTCTCCCATTTTCACCACAGAATGACCGGGGAGGAAAGGTGCTAAATGAGATGATACTGCGATCGGACCCATTCCCGGCCCACCACCGCCATGAGGAATACAGAAAGTTTTGTGTAAATTCAAATGGCAAACATCAGCGCCAAAATCTCCCGGACGACACAAACCAACTTGGGCATTCATATTAGCCCCATCCATATAAACTTGTCCGCCCTGAGAGTGAACTATTGCACAAATTTCTTTAATTTCTGACTCAAAAACCCCATGAGTAGAAGGATAAGTTACCATTAAAGCGGCTAATTCTTGGCGATGTTTTTCCGCTTTATTTTTCAGGTCAGTAATATCAATATTACCTTGTTCGTCGCAAGCGATCGGCACAACTTTTAAGCCACACATTACCGCACTTGCTGGATTTGTCCCATGTGCAGACTGCGGAATTAAACAAACATTGCGATGACTTTCTCCGCGACTTTCGTGATATTCTCGAATTACTAAAAGTCCGGCATATTCACCTTGAGAACCCGCATTTGGTTGCAAAGAAACAGCCGCAAAACCTGTAATTTCCGCCAACCATTCTGCTAATTGTTGGAACATTACTTGATAACCCCTAGTTTGATCAAGAGGTGCAAAGGGGTGAATTTTGCCAAACTCTGCCCAAGTTACGGGAATCATTTCCGCTGTTGCGTTTAACTTCATCGTACAAGAACCCAAGGGAATCATTGAAGTTGTCAATGATAAATCTTTCGCTTGCAAACGATGAACATAACGCAATAATTCAGTTTCCGAATGATACTGATTAAAGACGGGGTGAGTTAGATAATTACTAGTCCGGGTTAAAGAGTTTGGAATTTGTAGGGGCGGGTTTGGTTCAGAGGTTGTTTGTAAGTCACCAAGGTTATCTACTAAACCCGCCCTTACTTTCATCAATTCTTCGGCATTGAAAGGTAACTCTTCTCCTAGTGCAAAGATTTTCCAGAGGTTTTGTAAATCTTTGAGGGTAGTAGTTTCATCTAGGGAAATACCCACTGTTTGCTCATCAAAAACCCGCAAGTTAATTTGCTGAACTTCCGCAGCTTGAAGAATTTCGGTTAAACTGCGACTTCCCAAATCTACGCAAATCGTATCAAAGAAAAATTCCCCAGTAATTTTGTAACCTAACTGCTTTAAACCTTCAGCCAAAATCACCGTTAACTGATGAATATTTTCCGCAATTCGCTTTATTCCTGCCGCCCCATGATAAACCGCATACATACTAGCAATTACGGCAAGTAAAACTTGAGCAGTACAAATATTACTGGTCGCTTTTTCCCGACGAATATGCTGTTCGCGAGTTTGCAAAGCTAAACGTAAAGCGGGATTTCCATTAGCATCTTTGGAAACACCAACTATTCTGCCTGGAACTTGTCGTTTAAACTCTTCTTTGGTGGCGAAATATGCCGCATGAGGGCCACCATAACCTAAAGGTACGCCAAAACGTTGGGTATTTCCTACGGCAATGTCAGCACCGAATTCCCCTGGAGGAGTGAGTAAAGTTAAGCTTAAAATATCTGCGGCTACTGTGACTAATGCGCCGACTTTATGAGCTTGGGCAATGAAATTTCGGTAATCATAAATTCTGCCATCGGTTGCGGGATATTGTAATAACGCGCCGAAAATTGATTGGTCGAAAGCGAAAGTTTCATGGTTGCCAACAATGACTTCAATTCCTAAAGGTTTGGCGCGAGTTTGGACAACTTCAATAGTTTGAGGGTGGCAATCTTGAGAAACGAAGAAAGCTTTAGCTTTATTTTTAGATGCGCCATAACTTAAGGTCATGGCTTCAGCGGCTGCGGTAGCTTCATCTAATAAAGAAGCGTTAGCAATTTCCAAACCTGTTAATTCGATAATCATAGTTTGGAAATTTAATAATGCTTCCAATCTTCCTTGAGCAATTTCTGCTTGGTAGGGAGTGTAAGCAGTGTACCAACCGGGATTTTCTAAAATGTTTCGTAGAATAACAGGCGGGGTAATGCAATCAGAATAACCCATGCCAATAAAAGAGCGAAATACCTGATTTTTGGAGGCTATTTCTTTTAAATTGGCGAGGGCTGTATATTCACTTTGGGCGGGTGGTAATTGTAACGGATGAGAAATGCGAATTGCTTGCGGAATAGTTTTTTCTATTAGTTCATCTAAACTGGAAAGCCCCAGCAATTCCAGCATTTGTTTAATTTCTTCCGCGCTAGGGCCAATATGCCGACTAGCAAAACTATCTGTTTGTCCCGCTTGAAGGCTGGACTTGGTAAAAGGGCTAGAAGTTGTCACTAATGACTCTCCACAATTGACTTAATTTAAGTTTTAACAAGTATTTCTGATCTGGGCAGGGGAGCAGAGGGGCAGAGGGGCAGGGGAGCAGAGGGGCAGGGGAGATAAGGGGACTCTTTAACTCAAAACTCTGTAAGGGCGGGTTTTGTTGTTAATTCTTCTGTTGTGAACACAGACTTATCTTCTAAACCCGCCCCTACACCTGAAAATTTCTCTAGTCCCCAGTCCCCAGTCCCCAGTCCCCAGTTCCCAGTCCCCAGTCCCCAGTCCCCAGTCCCCAGTCCCCAGTCCCTATTCCCCTTCTACTTGGGCGCGATACTCGTCAGCGGATAGGGCATCATTTATTTCGTCGGGGTCGTCGATGCGGACTTTGAGTAACCATCCTTCGCCGTAGGGGTCTTCGGCTATTTCTTCTGGTGCTATAATTATTGCTTCGTTGCGTTCGATGACTGTACCGCTAATAGGGGCTTTCAGGTCTTCGACTGCTTTGACGGACTCAACAGTTCCGAAGTTTTCTCCTCTGCTGATTGCGTCGCCAATTTCTGATACTTCCAAAAATACAATATCACCCAATTGGTCTATGGCGAAGGCGCTAATGCCGATCGTCGCAATTTCGCCGTCAAGACGGACATATTCGTGGGTGTCGAGGTATTTCAGATCTTCGGGATATTCGAGGGACATTTAATTTCCTCACTAGGTTAAAGAATTTAATGATTTTGCAGTTGCATTTTGGGCAGAACTGACAGATCGTGGATATAGGTACAAAATCGGGTAATTTCCCCTGAAGGCTAATTTTATCAGCCTTGTTGTTAGCTACTCATTATGAATAAGCAAATTCTGAAAAAACTGCTAATAGGTGAATTTTCTTTTTTACGAATTATGCGATCGCTCCTTTTTATCTATGCTTGTCTTTGCTTATATGCCTATTTTTTTACCGATCGAATGATCTTTCTACCCCAACCATCGAGTTACGAAGATACTAATAATATTCTCAAGTTAACTACTAAAGATGGGGTAAAAATCTCAGCAGTTTACTTACCTAATCCTCAAGCTAAGTTTACCATTCTCTACAGTCATGGGAATGCGGAAGATTTAGGGGAAATTTCATTTGTATTGGAAGAGTTACGAAATTTGGGATTTGCGGTATTTGCTTATGATTATCGAGGATATGGTACGAGTCAAGGAAGCCCTACAGAAAAAAATGTTTACAACGATATTGATGCTGCTTATAATTACCTCACAGAAAAATTAGGTGTAGCTCCAGAAAAGATTATACTCTATGGTCGTTCTGTTGGTGGTGGGCCATCTGTAGATTTAGCAAGTCGGAAACCTGTGGGAGGGTTAATTTTAGAAAATACTTTTGTGAGTACTTTTCGAGTGGTAACACAGGTGACGCTGTTTCCTTTTGATAAGTTCAATAATATTGAAAAAATTAAGAAAGTGCGATCGCCAGTTTTAGTAATGTACGGCAAAGCAGATACAGTAATTCCATTTTGGCATGGAGAAAAATTGTTTGCGGCTGCCAATGAACCAAAGATGTTTTTAGCCATTGAAACTGCGGGACATAATAATTTTCGAGAGACCGGAAGTAAAGAATACGATCGAGCTTTGCAAGAGTTTACCCAACTAGTTTCTCAGCATCAACAAAAGGGACTGGCGACTGGGGATTAGGAACTGGGGACAAACATTTTCGATACTAACCAAAAACTTGAAAAAGGCTACGCCTACATCTGTGTTTATCTGTGGACATCTGTGGTTAAAAATAAATCTAGTTTTTTTAACCGCAGATGAACGCAGATAAACGCAGATAATTACACTTTATTTGGAGAACGATAAAAAGGTTTTTTGACTACTTTAGCGGGATAAAATTTGCCACGAATTTCCACTTGTAATTCTTGACCAATTTTAGCTAAGTTTGTGGGGAGGTAAGCTAGAGCGATCGCAGATGACAAAGTAGGCGACCAACTCCCACTTGTCACTTCTCCCAACGTTTCCCCTTCAAAGCTTATCGGATAACCTTGACGGGCAATATTACGCCCTTCCATTTGCAAAGCTACCAGTTTTCTTTCTACTCCCGATGCTTTTTGTGACTCCAATATTTCCCGACCAATAAATTCGCCTTTTCTATCTAAATGAACCAACCAACCTAAACTTGCTTCTAAAGGCGTTGTTCCTTCATTAATATCCTGTCCATAAAGTGCCATTGCTGCTTCTAAACGTAAAGTATCTCTCGCACCTAGTCCACAGGGAACCACACCTTCAGCTAATAAATTACTCCATAATTCTTTACCCGCATCTGGGTCTAACATCACTTCAAAACCATCTTCTCCAGTGTAGCCAGTTCGAGCAATAAAAGCAGGTTTCCCTAAAACTGTACCAGACAAATGACCAAAAGATTTGATCGAATTTAAATCCTCTTTAACAAATTTTTGTAGCTGGCTAACTGCTTGTGGCCCTTGAACTGCCAGCAAAACTTTATCTTGGGAAATATCTTGAAAATCTATTTCTGATGTTTCTAAATTTTTTAACAACCAGGCTTTATCTTTCGGCGTAGTTGCCGCATTAACTATCATTACTCCCCGTTGAATTCCTGCGGTTTCACCCTGATAATAAAAAATGATATCGTCAATAATTCCCGCCTCAGAATTTAATAAAACAGTATACTGAGCTTGACCTGGTTGTAAACTACTTAAATCTGAAGGAACTAACTTTTGTAATTCGGAAATTAAATCTTTTCCTTGCATGGTAAATTTGCCCATGTGGGAAATATCAAACATTCCCGATGCTGTTCTGACTGCTTGATGTTCCTGTGCTATTCCGCTGAATTGAACAGGCATTTCCCAACCAGAAAACTCTGTAAAACGAGCTTTTGACTCTACAGCTAAGTTAAAGAGAGGAGTGCGAGAAACACTAGCAGGTGTTGTTGATTGATTACCCATTTTTTTAAATTCAATTATTAGTCTTAACTAAGTGATTAACAAAAATCATGAGTTATGAGATGGAGTTTTTTTATCTACAACCCATAACTCATAATTTAGCTTAAAAGCACAGAATCAACAATTTTTCTGCTGCTAGCTAGGGAAATTACTCAGTGACAAACTCTTCAGCGACTTTATCAGTTTTTGCTGCCATAATAAAATCATTGATGTGTAGTCCGCCGATCGAATGAGTCCACCAACTAACAGTTACTTTGCCCCATTCTGTGAGTAAAGCTGGGTGATGTCCGGCTTTTTCTGCTTTGTCACCCACCTTATTAGTGAAGGTTAAAGCTGTCATAAAATCGTGAAATTTGTAAACCCGCTTCAGACGTGCTTCACCTTCTTCTTCGACAATAGCCCAATCAGGAATTTGCGGCTTTAGTTCAGCAATTTCTGTGTCACTTATGCGCGGTGAATTACCTTCACAAGCAACACAACTTCTTTCTGCTAACTGTTGCATTTTTGTTTGTCCCTAGTTTCAGTTTTGGCACGGCTTAAGCAGTTACTTCTTCCCCACCAACGAACATTTAGTAATAAATTAAGGTAGGTTTTAGAAGCAGACAAGAGTGTAAGCCATCTTCAGGCAGGAGGCGGTTAATTCCGCTATTCGCCATTGTTTAGCTAAAACGTATCTCTTGTTACTTTACCACAATTAGTTACTTCGCTGAATCACTAAACGCTGTATTGGTTCATAAGTAATAGTTTGCTCTTTTTGCTTAGTTTCTTGCAGACTCATTTCTACACCTAAAGCATCAGGATCAACTTCAAAATCACTCCGAAAATAAACAGTTTTTCCTGGTTGAATCGGACTGGCAAGAGTTAAACTACTAATTCCGCCACTAAATTTGCTGTTTTCTGGTGGGAATTGCACAGTATAACTTACCGGAAGTTGCTCTATAGTTTTCTGAGAATTATTAGTGATACAACCTACAATATATTCCTTTTTTTCTGGATCAGATTTATCTCGATAAAATTGCACTTTACCAAAACCAAATGGTTTTTGAATGCCTTTATTTTCTCCAGTTTGACACCAAGAAGCAGCATCAACATTGTCACTGCTTGATACTTTGATTGAGAACTGAGGAACAGAAGCTTGTTCCGCAGAAATAACTGGCAGTTTATGACATCCCAGGAAACCTAGTAAACAAGTCACTCCCAAAAAGAGAACATTGCTTTTTTTGACCATACGAATTCATCCCTAGACTTTATCTATTACTACACAATACTATGTTTCTACTCCAATAGGTATTAGACTTTTTCCCGAAGTCGCGTTAGTGTCAAAACAAGTTTTGTTAACCTCAATCAAATTATGCCGGAACCTTTACTTATTGTTGATGTCCAGTGCGGTTTTATCAATCAATTTACTCATCATATTCCACAAAGAATCGTTAGTTTGATTAAGAAAGATGAGTACGCACCGCTTTTGTTTACTCGGTTTCTTAACTCTACAGACAGCCCTTATCAAAGACTGCTTGATTGGCATAGTTGTTCCGATAAACCAGAAACAAATATTGTCCCGGAATTAGAAGCTTTTGCTAAACCTGAATTAATCTTTTGTAAAACTGGACTTTGTGGAATGCCAGATAATTTATGTAATTATTTCTGTAATGAAGGTATTGAACGAGTTTTTATTGTCGGTATTGACACTGATATGTGTGTTTTGAAAATAGCGATGGATATTTTTGATATTGGCATTGAACCAATAATATTTACCGATTGTTGTGCTAGTACTGCTGGTTTACAAGCACATTTAGCAGGGTTAGCCGTACTCAGTCGAAATATTGGTGCGCCTCGACTTAGAGATGCTGGTTTAAGTGATGGTTTTTTGGCTGCACCTTAATGGGGAGTGGGGACTGGGGACTAGGGACTGGGAAAGGTAGAAGGTAGAGAGGTGGGAAAAGTTGTTGATGTAGTTCAATTATTCCCCTTGTCCCCTTGTCTTATTCAGCTTCTCCTATTAAGGTAAATGCTGCCCAATCTTTTGGATTTGGATGTTTTTTCATGGTGGATAACATGGCATTTCTTAAGGCTTGGGCTTTGTCTGAATTTTGTTGAAAATTGTGATAAAATTCGGTCATTAATGTTGAGGTGGGAGCGTCGGGAACTGACCAAAGAGATACAATTACGCTGCTTACTCCGGCGGAAATTAAGGAACGAGATAAGCCAATTACGCCATCTCCGGTAATTGTACCTCTGCCAGTATCACAAGCACTTAAAATTACTAATTCGGCGTTTAATTCTAAGTCTAAAATTTTTCCGGCTGTGAGTAATCCGTTATCATTTTTGGCTGGGGTAAGTGCGATCGCACCCGGTATCCCATCCCCAAAATCATCTAACAAACCATGAGTTGCTAAATGAATTATTCTCGCTTTCGGCATTTGAGAAACTACTGCTTGTTTAGTAGCTTCTTTGCCAATTAAAGCCTTAGTATTGAGGATTTGCGCGATCGCCTTTGCTTCCTGTTCCGCCCCTGGTAAACTTTCTAATTGTTGTGGTGGTTCTCCCGGCGCAGGTGGCACAACTGGCATAACTGGATTTCCCACAACTAACGCTTGTTGATTGCGAATATTGCGGCGTTTTTGCTGAGTTAATTCTAATACTTGAATCGCTGGAGTTGTGAGAATTGTATGTTTTTCAATCAGGAATTTATCCGCCTCATCAACTAAGGCTGGAAAAGGTACTAAAAACAGCGCATCTTGTGGGACAAAAATTACTCTGGCATTGGGATCTTTTGGCAGTAAATCAGCGATCGGTTGAATTAAGATTTGATGTAGTTGTTTTAACTTTTCCGTTGAAGTTGTGTTTTGTACAGGTTTCGCCACAGCAAAACCTAAACCTCTGACACCGATCGATTCTCGACTAGTAGTTACCAAATCTTTCAAAGGTGTTTTTAAATTTGTAATATCACTGCGGCGAAAGCTAATTTCTCCTGTAGGTTTCACCACCCAAATATAAATTTCTGCCCCTAAACCTCTTAATTTTCCTTGTGATAAGAAATCTTCGGGAATAATCGAGTATTCGACTAAGGTAGCATTTTGCTGTTGAGCAATTTTTTTAATTTCTGCTAATGTCGGAGGTTTAATCGTCGATGCAGTTTTTGATTGTGAAGATAACTGTTTAGCTAATAATGCTATAAATGCCCGACTTCTGCCATGTTCGGACATTTCTAAAGCTGCTTCTGGTTGATTTTGAGCAACTAAAACTTGTTGTAATAAATTATAAGTTAAAACCTGGGTATCAAACAGGGAAACTTGTTCGGAATCTGCCAAATTATAACGGAGAGAATCTAAAATTTGAATTGCTATTCTTAATTGTTTTTCTGCTTCTTTTAATTGACCTGATTTTAACAGAGTGTGCGCCAAATTATTCAGCGCCATTGCTTTTTGTCTGGGTGCTTTTAGGGAATCTGCGATCGCCAAAACCTGTTGATGATATTTAATAGCTTGGGCAAAGTCGCCTTGCTGTTCGTAAACAATTCCCAGATTTCCTAAACTATCAATTTGCATTTGGGGATTGCTTAGGGATTTGGCGATCGCTAAACTCTGTTGATAATAACTAATTGCTTCATCTCTTTTCCCCAAAGCATGATAAGCAGCACCCAAATTTTGTAAAGCAAAACCTTCCCCTTGTCGATCGTTAATTGACTTCGCCAGCGTCAAACTTTCTTGGTAAAATTGCATTGCTTTCTGATAATTACCTTGAGTAGCATAAATCGCACCCAAATTTCCTAAAGCGGCGCTTTCCGCTTGCGGATTTTTCAGTTCTCTGGCAATGGTCAAAGCTTGATTTTGCAAAGTCAAGGCTTTATCATAGTAACCTAAAGCTTCATAAGCATTAGCTAAATTAATTAAGATGTTTCCTTGATTTTGGCGATCGCCTATTTCCTGCATAATTGCCAAAGCTTTTTGCTGAGAATCGATCGCTTGATTGTAATTTCCTAAAACTCGGTAAGCAATACCTAAATTAGCAAAAGCTTGGGCGGTGCTTTGGCGATCGTCAGTTTCTTGAGCTATCTTTAATAAAGCTTGGGAAACCTCGATCGCTTTCTGATTATTTCCCACAATTAAATAAGCCGCACCTAAATTTCCCAAAAGCATTTTTTCTTGCTGTTTATTTGACAAACTTTGGTAAATTTTTAGTGCCGCTTCCCAAGATTTAATAGCCTCAAAAAATTGACTACTTCGATACTCCTGAATCCCCCTTTGTAACAACTGATCTGCTTGGCTTCGATCGTTTTGAGATCGTGCAAGTGTCACCGGAATAGATAAAAAAGCAGCCGATAAATCAACCGCAGTGACTAACATTGCCACCAGCAAACTACTAAATAAAGAAATCCCTATCTTGTAACCTTGCATAGTTACTTCCCTGCACCTGAATTTTCAATTTGCACCCCAGAACCCCGGAATTCTACCTCACCGCCATTAGTCCTAACCTCGGTAGCATTTCTCCCCTTTCCACCAGTTAACAACTCTGGCAAAAATTGAGGATTAGATTGACCATTCTCATTAGTTTGTCGTTTCGGTTCCAAACGTAATATTCCCTGCTGTTGAGAAATTGGTAACTCCTCACATTCTTCCTCCTGAGAACTTTCATTTTGATTATTAGCATTCGACCTTTCTCGCGGTTTCTGGCATTTTTCAGGAAGCGGTTTTGGATTCGATTGAGTCGAAGATTGTTGATTTTGTCGTTCTGTAGATTGAATAATCTCCGAACCGCGAGTAACTACCTCGTTAATATTAGGATTGCTAGCTACCAATTCGCCTGTATTATTTGTTGGGGGTGATTCCACTGCAACTGGTTGCGTTGCAGGCGGTTCCACAACCGCAACGGGTGGCGGACTCACAGGCGGAGTCACTGTTGCAGGCGGTTCCACAACCGCAACGGGTGGCGGACTCACAGGCGGAGTCACTGTTGCAGGTGGTTCCACAACCGCAACGGGTGGCGGACTCACAGGCGGAGTCACTGTTGCAGGTGGTTCCACAACCGCAACGGGTGGCGCACTCACAGGCGGAGTCACTGTTGCAGGCGGTTCCACAACCGCAACAGGTGGCGCACTCACAGGCGGAGTCACTGTTGCAGGCGGTTCCACAACCGCGACTGGTGGCGCAGTAGTTGTAGGAGGATTATTAACAACAGGCGGATTTGTATTTCCCGGTGGATTAGGATTAGTAGTTACAGGTGGATTTACATTTTCCGGTGGATTTACATTTCCCGGTGGTTCAGGAATTGTAGTAATAGGTATATTCCGAAAAGATGAGTACAACTGTCCATTATTAATGTCATTCCCAACAACAATACCTCCACTAGTACCGCTAACATTTTCTGGGAACTGACTAGGAACATCTAACAAACTATAAGTAGCATTTCTGAATAGGGTAATTTCAGCCTCATTATTACTGGGGTTGAAACCTTCAAGTTTTCCATTAAACTCTTCACCTTTAACAGGAGTAACATTCGGACCAACTATAAAACCGAAACCTTCTCCTCTTCCAGAAATTTGGATATAATCATTACCTTTGAGAGATTGACCACCATGTTGAATTCTCACATTACCGGGTCCAGAAGGCCCTCCAGAATAAACAATAATACTTGCCGGAATACGTTGAGTATTCTTAATAGTAATTGTTGCTTCCGAATTTTCTAACTGTTCTCTAGCAAAACCTTTAGTTTCCAGGAAATCAATTACTTCAGGAAAATCTTTGAGCGAGCCTATACTTTCTATTTGATTGTCATTTTGAATAGTCCCTAAAGAGAAGCCTTGAGATGATTTCGTAGCTCTAAACAAACCATAAGCTTTAATGTCAATTCCAGCAGCACCCCCTCTGATTAAACCAACTTCTATGTCACCTGTTTTTGCTTCCAACTTAACAGAACCTTCATTAGGATCGCCAGAAAAGTTACTGTACTGATAAAAAGTCACGATATCTTTTGCTAAAATGCTCGATCCGGTAATGTTTAATGCTCCGCCGCCAGTCGTAACAGCTTCAACTTTAATCTCCCCTGATGTAGAAATTTCTACAGAGCCTCCCCGGTAAAAAATTGGGGGATCTGTATTAAAGCCGCTTCCTTTATAACCTGTTTTAGTATTAATATCTCCTGTGGTAATCTTGCCAGTAGCAGATAAATTCACAGCACCGCCATCTTTCTTAGTACCACCATCTGCTTCTAAAACCGAAGTATTAATATTTCCTACAGTAATGCTATAACCCGAAATATCTACTTTCCCACCTTTCGTTTGAATAGTATCATCCGAATTAGTAGATACCGCACCATTTCCATTATTATCAGCATCCGCTTTAATCGTGACAGCTTGTTCATTAGTATTAATACTTCTAGTACTAATATTTCCTCCCGCTATCAGATTAATCTCCGCTTCTTTCGTTACGTTAATTGTGCCATTTGCTTTAATCGAACCTGACTCTTTTGGAGATTGAATTGTTACTGAATTGTTAAAAGTAATATCACCAGCAATGGTAATAACACCTTTACCATCTTCCCGTCCAATCATTACAGATTTAAACCCAGCTTTTAAAGAATCAAGGTCTGTATTAGTTAAATCTAACCGATTAGAATTTTCTGCATCACCCAAAGTAATTTCTAACTCTGGAGTAACAGGTTGCAATGTAATTGTATTCGTACCAATTACAGATTCAGCACCTCCGAGAAAATCAATTTCATCTGCTGTAATAGTAAATGCTTTGTCTCCCGTATCAACATCTTTACCGAAGCTAATTGTACCTTTGCCAGCGTTCAATTCCACATCGTTAGTTAGAGTAACTGAACTCTCTAATTTGATATCTTTGTTTTCCGTTTTAATATCGCCTGCTATTTTTAAACTTGTCGCTTTAAAAGTAATTGCTGTTTCCCCAGTTCCCGTAATTATTCCCTTGGTAATAATTGAACCTTCAGGAGATTGAATAGTAACAGAGTTTTTCAAAGTCACAGGGTTAACAGTAACGACACTTTTGCCATCTTCTCTGCCAATGATTACAGATTTAAAACTATTTTGTAAAGCATCAATATCACTGTTTGTTAAATCTAAACCTGTGGTTTCTTCAGAATTGGCAATAGCAATATCTAACTCAGGTGTCGCAGGTTGCAATATTAGCTTATTGCTGCCTGTTACAGATCCAGCACCTCCAGTAAAATCAATTTCATCTGCTGTTAAAGTCAATGCTTTGTCACCAATTTTTAAAGTGTTTCCAAAGGCAATTGTTCCTTCACCAGCATTAATTACAGCATCTTCTAACAAAGTAACAGGACTATTTGTAAAGTCAATATTACCTTTAGGAGTTGTGATATCTGCCGCTACTTCAACTTTGGTTGCTTTCAAGGTAATTGCAGCATTATCTGTTCCTGTAATCTTTCCTTTGGTAATAATTGAACCTGCGCCAGAGGGAGATTGAATTATTAGTGGGTTGTTGAAGGTAATTTCATCAATGTTAATTTTACCACTACCGTTTTCTCCTCCAATTGTAACTGCTTCAAATCCACTAGCAAAAGCTGCAATATCATCTTTGGTAATGTCTAAAGATGGTTCGGAATTACTCGTTCCACCAATTACAATATCTTGTTCTGCTGTTCCTGGTTGTAAGGCAATTTTTCCAGTACCAGTAACCGAAGCATTACCACCAAGAAAATCAATTTCCTCGGCGATTAAGGTAAGTGCTTTATCAGTTATATCTACTTCCTTACCAAAGCTAATTAAACCTTTACCAGCTTTCAAAGTCACATCATTTGTCAGAGTGACTGGAGTATCTTTAAATTCAATATTGCTGTTATTAGTAATGATATCGCCACCTAATTCTACACCTTTGGCAATTAAAGTAATTGCCGCGTCATCGGTTCCGCTAATTGTACCATCGGTGATAATTGAGTTATTTGGTGATTGAATAGTTACTGGATCTTTAAAGGTAACTGAAGTAATATTAACTTTGCCACTACCTGCATCACTGCCAATAGTAATTGAGGCAAAACCATCTTGCAATTGATTAATTTCTGAGGAGTCGAGATTAAAATTTCCCGTTGCTGTATCTCCAATACCAATTGATTGATTGGCGCTTTTTGGTTGGAGGATTAAATTACCAGTTCCGCTGATACTTGCGCCGATTTCAATTTTGTTTGCAGTTAAGTTAATATTGCCAGTACCCGCTTTAATTGTGCCATTTGAATTAGTTGTTAAAGTTCCAGCATTTAAATTGATGTTACCACTTCCGGGAACTGTGCCGATCGCATTGTTAACATTTAATTTAGTAGTTGCTGTTACTGTGAAGTCGCCTTTTAAGGTAATGGCAGCGTTTATGTTGACAATTGGCGCAGTTAAGTCTAAATTATTATCATTGGTGTTAGTGCTAGCGTCTACAGGTTCGTCAACGTCGATGTTTTCGGTAGCTGCGATCGCAACACTCCCCGTATCCAACACTTCTAAAAGTTTACTAGCAGAAATATAAAATATCTCATCATCTCCACCATCACTCCCTAAAATTTCCCCGTCGCTAAGTTCATCATCGTTTGTACGATCCGTGCCAATAATTACACTTTTTGGATCGAATAAAACTTGACCTTTTGCACCAACAATTGCCGATACATCGATCGAACCATCAAAAGTTAAATTTTCTTTTCCCGAAACTTCAACAAATCCACCATCACCCGATTTACTACCACCAACTGCGCTAATTTTACCATAAAATTCGGTTGATTTATCCGCCCAAACAATTACTTTACCACCATTACCATTTCCCAAACTATCAGCGATAATTACTGAATCTTTACTAATATAAGTATTAATCGCATTTGGTACTTTTCCCTTACCTTGAAAATCTCCACCAATTAACACTGTACCGCCGCCATTAATTCCAGAAACATCGATTTGGGAATTAACTATTCCGACTTTATTACCTAAAACTTGCACAGTTCCGCCTGATGCTTTGATATTACCAGAAGCTACTGCGGTTCCGGTTTCTGGTGATATCCTTAAACCAGAACCACTTAAGGAAATTGTGCCATCATTATTTACTGTAACTTGCGTTGCGTTAACTCCAGTTCCACCTGTTAGTAATTGAGGTAAAGATAGAACTGGTAAATTCCAATTATTTGGTTGATTTCCACTTAATGAAAGTGGTTGAACTTCTAAAGAAAGTACACTTCCCGCTTGACTTAACCGAACTAAGTTTTCTCCGGGTACCGCCATAACGGTAATTTGTCCTCCGGGTGCGGTTAATTGTCCGGTATTAACTACTGTACCAGCTAATAATCCTAAATTTTGTCCTTCGGTAACTGCTAGATTTCCGCTGTTAATAATTGCGCCTGGTTGGAGGTTAGTAAAAGCAAAAACGTTGGGGTTTCCTACTAGTTTATCGTAATTGTTGTTAGCGATCGCACTAAACCAACCATTCCCATTAAACCCAATACCTGTCGCAGTAGTCGCAAAAAACGAACCCGGTACATTTAAACTAGCTTGCGAACCAAAAATAATCCCTGCTGGGTTCATTAAAAATAAATTAGAATTTCCTCCAGTAACTTGAATTAACCCGTTAATTACTGAAGCATCTCCACCCACAACTCGACTTAAAATATTGCGAATTTGCGGATTAGAAAGAAAGTTAGCAATCTGTCCTTGGTTAACATTAAATCTCTCAAAACTATGAAATAAATTTGCACCATCTTGGGAAGTTCTCCCACCACCAATATCTAAGCGATTTCCATTAGGTGAAACAGTTGTGTTTGTACTGTTAGCTTCCGGCGTAATTTGTGACTTGGCAGGATTTGCACCAATTACTGTCAGTAATGGTAAAGTGATTAATGCAACAGGGAGGACAACGGGAGAGAAGAACAATGGACTGTTTGTGCTTATTTGTTGCATGAAATCATCCCTAAATAATACAACATTAGATCGGATAGTTCAGACTTACTTATACAACACAAATCGGGAAATTCCCGAGTAGAAATCTACTATTTTCAGTCTAATAAGCTGTTACGCATTTAAATCACTTATTAACGAGTAGGGTGCGTCAGACGGTAAAACCTATGTAGAAAGGAAAATATCTAAATCTGACGCACCCTACAATATGACTTTTAAATGCGTAACAGCTTATAGTATCCAAAAGAGAAACCCGATTTATTCAACAAACCGGGTTTCTAGAATACCTGAATCACCGAAAAAGGTCTATATCTGTAAATTACGGCGCTAAACAATCATAAACTATCAGGATCAATTCCTCTCTCTCTTAGTTTGGCAAGTAAATCTTGCCTAAGTTGTCTTTCTTGTTCTAAAAGTTCTTGGGAATGGGAAAACCGATTTCCCTCGCTATCGTACCAATACAACCATTCTCTTCTCCATCCTTCGTAAGTTCCCATTTCTCTGCCAATTCCTAACCCAATTTCTGGCATCCAAACTGGTTCACCTGGTAATCTTTCATACACACCATCTACTAACCGATGCACTTCAAAAGCATCACCATGTCTACTGTGATAACTACCAGAATCGTAAATTACATAATACAAAACTCCTAATTCAGCATAATCGATTTTCTTCTGGTTGTATTCGCCTCTATAAGTATTAGAAACTACTTCCAAAACTAAAATTGGTACTACGCCGTTTTCTCGTTTTAGGATATAGCTTAAGCGTCCATTTTCTCCAGAGAAACGCTGTACTCCTAAACTGAGAAAACCATCAGGTATAATAACAGGTCGATCGCTTGCATAGTAAATTCCCATATCTACGCCAAAAAACCAATCTTGTCGATCGGACCAAATTAAACATAAGATTGATAACAATAAATTAGGTACTAAATTTTGCAGTTCGTTGTCCACTGGAATTTCGTCAGACTCAAGAAAAAATTCGGTTTCTAAGGATTCTGATGGCAATGGATTATACTGTACCATGACCTTTTCTGTTAGTGAGTTCTTCCATGTAAATTTTAGCTAATATTTGTTCGCTTGTTGTCAGTACTTTAGTGTTCAAGCACTGACAACAAACTCGCTTTGGTACTAATTTTTTCTTATTGCTTGTTTGAGAGGAATTTTAATTACAAATTCTGTACCTTTTTCCGATTTAGAAACGCAATCTAAACTACCACCATGTTTTTCGGTAATAATTTGATAACTAATTGAAAGTCCCATTCCTGTTCCTTTACCAATTGGTTTAGTAGTAAAAAATGGATCGAACAAGCGAGATTTTACTTTTTCAGAAATTCCGGGACCATTATTTGTAAATCTAATCATCACTTGATTGTTTTTTATAAGTTTGGTGTGAATACTAATGGCAGGATTAGCTAATATTTTAGCATTGTAGGCATCTTCTAAAGCATCGATCGCATTAGCTACAATATTCATAAATACCTGATTTAATTGTCCGGCGTAACATTCGATTAAAGGTAAATTACTGTATTCTTTAGTAACTTGAATTTCTGGTCGATCGGGTTTTGCTTTCAACCGATTTTGCAAAATCATCAAAGTACTATCAATTCCCTCATGAATATTCACATCTTTCATTTCCGCTTCATCCATGCGGGAAAAAGTTCGCAGGGAAGCAACAATTTTTTGAATTCTGTCTGCACCAACTTTCATCGAATTTAAAAGTTTTGGCAAATCTTCAATTAAAAAATCTAGCTCGATCGCCTCTACTTCTGCTTGAATATCTGGATGAGGATTAGGATAAAATCCTTGGTAAAGTTCTACCAATCCCAGCAAATCTTGAGTATATTCTTTAGCATGAGTTAGATTACCAAAAATAAAATTAACTGGGTTATTAATTTCATGAGCCACACCAGCAACTAACTGTCCCAAACTAGACATTTTTTCACTTTGGACTAATTGAGTTTGAGTGCGGCGCAGTTCTTGCAAAGTTTGCTCTAAATCTTCCGTCTTTTTTCTCAGTTGAGACTCAGACTTTTTCAAAGCTTCTTCTGCTCGTTTTCGCTCTGTAATATCTTCCGTAATTGCTAATAAATATGTAGCTTCGCCTAACTCATCTAAAATTGCTGTTTTCTTGGTTCGCAAAATGTGAATATCTCCTTGGATTTGAGCCTCTTCCTCAAAAATATCTACCGTTTGACCGCTAGCTAATACTTGCCGATCTATTTTAGTGAAAGAATCCGCTTGCGTTTTCGTAAATAAATCATAATCATTCTTCCCTAAAACTTGTTGTTCTGTTAATCCAAATAACTGTTCAGCCGCTTGATTAAAAAATGAAAATTTTAACTCTTTTGCTTCTTTAGCCACTACAGCCACAGGTAAATTATTTAGTACCGATTCTAAAAATTTCTTAGTATGTTCGATCGCCAATTCTGCCTGTTTACGTTCGGTAATATCGCGTTGTACTGTAGCTATACACACCGGATCGCCAGTTTCGGAATCGAGTACCAAAAATACCAGGATTTCCACATCGATCAAAACCCCACTTTTTTGATGAATTAATTCTCCTTCTCCCCGCCAATAACCAGTTGCTAATGCTTGGCGAAAAGCTACATTTTTTAAAGTTAAACTAGTAGATTGAGGGTGAAGTTTAGTAATATTTATATTCTTTAAATCTTCTAAAGTATCTAAACCTATCATCCTTAAACCTGCGGAATTAATAAAAAAAGGATTGCCTGTAAAATCTGCCATCCCAATTAAATCACTGCTATTTTCCACCAAAGCAACAAATTTTTGCCGCTCTGCTTCTACCTGTTTCCGTTCAGTAATATCTTCAGCAAATCCCAAGATGCCATAAAGTTTTCCCTGATCGTCGGATAAGGGAAATTTCCGCACATCAAAAATCTTTATACCGTCCACTGTTGTTACTACTTCTTGAACACGAGTGATTTTTCCGGCTAACACTTCTAAATCATCGGCGCGAAATCCCCGAATTCCTGCTTTTGAATTGCCAAAAACTTGCTCTTCTGAATAACCTAATTCCAGTTCATTTTTTCCTAAAATTGAGTCTGGCGTAGTACCAAGATTAGTAGCAAAACTTCGATTTGCTAAAATGCAGCGAAAATCGCAGTCCTTCACAAAAATCCCATCTGGGGAAGCATCAATTATTGATTGTAAAAGTTGGCGCGATCGCTTTTCTGCTTGTTTTGCTTCCGCAAGTTGCTGTTCTAGCTGAACTACTTGTGCTTGCAGATGTTTTAATTTTTGCGATTTTCCTTGAAATGATTTTGTTACTGAACTCATAAAAACCTGCTCTACCAGAATTCAACTTATTACGACAAAATATTTTAGTTTTTTAGTTTTTGCAGTCTTTACCTCAAGAGAAAATCTCTTGCCAGGAAAAGCATTTACCGTTCAAGCTCTTGGTCTAGGTTGTACTTATTATTCCCATAAATTATCTTATTAGTTCACACTCTCGCAAAAATTTGTTTCTAGAGTAGGCGATCGCACCACCTATTCCCCAATCATCTCCTAAGCATAGTCTAACCATAGACAGATGTTAAGTCAAAACAAATATGTATATTCCAAATTACAATGAAGAAAAATTACAAACAAGCCGGAAATTGCTATATATATTTAGCAAAATTAACACTTACTTACAAATAATCTCGTAGTAATAGATATTATTACTGTGTTTTTTACCAAAATCTAATAACCAACTAAGTTAAATTACCGTAATTAAAGCGTTTAATTTATCTAAAAATTGGCAAATTTAAATTAAAATAATTAATTACACTATTTTAATTACAGTTAGTTGGAAACTTATTAGTTAATTCACTTTTCTGATTTTTGGGTGATTTCTGCTGGGAGCGATCGCAATTACAGTTTCAGTCATTCCAAAAGTAATAAATTGGAAGGAGGAAGCGATCGCCATCATCCCTACTTCTTACAAACTACACAGCCAGCGAGAAATTGATGCAAGTTGGGTGCGATCGCTAAATTCCACTTTTTGCATTTAAGATAGATCCTAGACGAAAAAGATAAAAAACTATGTTTAAAAACTCACCAGTTATTAGTACGTCTCCAGAAATTATGGGTGGGACTCCGGTTTTTGCTAACACCAGAGTTCCGGTGCAGACACTCTTTGATTATTTGAAAGCAGGAGAATCCATAGATGATTTCCTTGATGGATTTCCGACCGTAACTAGGGCTTGCTGAAGAAATGTAGAAGATAATACAGGCAAGGGTTTTGAGCCTTTTTTGCGTAAACAAGTGCAAGTTTTTTAGATATTTTGGCTCAAAACCCTTGCCTTTTTTGGGGAAATAGTTGGCTCCCATTGGGGAACTAGGTGACGAACCTCATATTTTTCAAGCTCTGTAGCCTCTGGATTCGTTCAGTAGACTTATTCAGCAAGCCCTAACTAGAGAGCAAGTTATAGTGATGACATCGCTGTTTTCCTTTAGACTGCCTTGAATCATTATTCTTCAGATTTGCTCTCCTATTATTTTCGCAAACCTTTCGGCTAAAGCAAGAGCATCTTCAAAGGTTGCGTCTTCGTGATTACGGTTATTCCACTTGAGTAATGATGGCCTTGAATCAGCTGAATACTTAGCACCAGGATTTTCCTTTAAAGCTTTCTCAACTTCTCTCTTTGCAAGGTTTTTAATGTGAAAATACAGTGGAGATTTTTGTTCGGCAAAATTCTCTTTTATGGCTTTCATTATCTTATTGAGACAGCCAATAATATATTCTGCATATTCTTTAGCTTTCTTTGAATTTGCTATGTAACCTTTATGTATCACCTTGTTTCTAAAGCCAACTTGATTTTGATCGGCATTCCATATTTCTCCAACAGTCATTAAATATGCAGAACAAAAAGCCCCATATTGCCGTTCAGATTGACCTTCAATTTCTTTCCAGAATTTGTCTATTATTTCCAAAGGAATATCTGTTTTAAATAGGTTTAACTTGATAAATAGCTCATAAGCTCTCTCTAAGGATGCAGCGAAACTCATTACCGATTCAGAGTAGAATCCTTTTCTATAAGCATCAATACCAGATGTGAATAAAACATCAAACAGATCGTGCTGTAATCCAGATATTTGTACATGACCATTAGGACATCTACAAATAGCCAGCAAATTAGATTCAACTTCACCAACAGCCCAAATCAGTGAAGTGTTATCAGCTTCAAGACAATTAATGCAAAGACAATAATGTTTCATAATTTATATATTCAACAACCTGTAGCTACAATTTAATAAAGATATTAAATTGTAGCTTCACTACTCCTAATTGACTACAAAGTTTGAAAATAACTTCTCAAAGTTGTAGTCATCAAATCTGAGTAACTGACCACCAGAACAGATAAATTCAAATTTGTATCCTACTAAATTCTCAATTATTTTGCCTTGACCGTAGCGATTAGTGTATACAAATGAAACCTTTGCTTTGTCTCCCATCCTAATAATTGCAGAACACAAAGCATTTTCCTTCTCTACGCTATCAGTTGCGCCATCCTGCTTACCGTAGTAGGTAGTATACTTACCTAGTAAAACTTCTACCTCACCCTCAAATTCATAATAGGGTTGAGCAGCACTTAATGGTAACTCCAAAGATACAAGTACATCTTGTTCTTCTGAAGCAATTTCTTGTTGGATAAAATTCACTCCCTCCGAACTTTTGTGGAGACTAGCAAATTTTATAATTACAGGACTAGACCATATCTCATCAGTCTTGATTTTGACTTGTAATTGCTTCTTTGTTGATTCCTTCAGTATAACAGGCAAGATGTCAAAGTCAGTAGCATGAGTATCATTAATCGACATACCATTACTAGTTAGACAAGGTACATTACGCACGAAGCTTAGAAAAATACCTTCTTCTGGTTTGTAAGTCTTAGGGCTTGATTTATTGTAAGCATCTGGACACACTCTGAATAGTCGCATAATAATACAGTGATTTTCCACTCAAATATTTTAGCTAAAATCTTTTCCGTAGAGTAGCGTAGCTATTCCTGCGCGATAGCTACGCTAATAGATGATGCCATCGGGTACAACACGGTTTTAGGTGGCTATATGCTTAGGAATCAGAACTCTTTTGACTAAATCCTCTAATAGCTGGGATACTGCGAGTTAGACCTAAGACATTCATCGCCGGATACACAGCAACTACATTATTTGTTGTACTGCTAAAACCAGGAATTATTAGCTGAGTACCTCCCTGGGCTGTATAGTGTTTGCGAAATTCACATACAGCACCATCTGTTTTGTTCTCAATTAAACAGAGTAAAGACAGACAAGGAAATTTGTTCGCTCCCTTTTGCTCAATTCTGAATTTCTGAATCTTTTCGGCTAAAGGGCGAAAAGTTTTTTCAATTAAACTATTCAGGCTATTCCTATTTTCTCCAGCATAGGTAGTTACTTCAAACGGTTTCCAAGTAACGAGCGCACAAGCAGCATCAATGATCTCTAAATTATTATTAGTTCCCATGTAGAGAACGATGCCATGTTTTCTAAGTGTTCCAACAGCATCACCGTCTTTGTTGATTAGAAAAGTTATTGCGGTATCAAAGAAACCAGTGTTAATTAGACGCATTGCTTCTGTTGCAAGTTCACGATTGTTCATTACAGGTTGATAACCTGAGAAATCTTCTGGTTCCATAGGAACTTTGAGAGTGAAAGCTGCTAGCTTCAAATCTTGAGAAGCTAATGTCTGCGTCTGTTTGGATGCCATATCATATACTGTCATCGCAATTTGATTTAGGCGATTTAGTAAAGCCGCAGGAGGTTCCCCTTGATAAACTTGTTCAGTCTGTACCAGCCAATCGAGGATAGCTGACGTTAGCCCTGCTGTTCCCTGAGACAGATATAAATCAACAAAACTTGAATAATCTGGTTCTGTCTCCAATTGAATATGTATACTCTTTTTTTGCCACCAAGGTTTCCCAAATGTAGGGTCAACTTGCTTACGACGTTTTGCATCTCCCATATCAATAGCCCCTTCCCATTGATCTCTGAATATCCTTTTTTCCCATAAATCGATCCTTAGCAATCCACTTACCGAATTAATTGATGAGAGAACTTCGTTTGTAGTGTTCCCTCATCGCTGACAGGAAAGGCAGCTTCATCAATAAATAGCAATAAAACTTAATATTTGAGCGATAAAACGATCGCCCCCCAAAAATTGTTAATTTTCTTTAACAACAGCTATTTATCGAGCAAATCGTAACATACGATACAGAAATAAGGGTAAAAAGTTTTTCTCGCCTGTCTTAATCAACAGAATTAGAGAAAATAACTTCAAATTGCCCCGGAATTTGAAGATTGCTTAGGTATTTATCGGTTCTTTAACTCTTTCACCTTCTCACGTAAGTCTGAAGGCAGGTTCTTCATGGGTAAAATTCGGAGGTAATCATGAATCCAATTGCAGAAATATTGCTCGAACAGGTTTCTTATGCTCGAAAATTGGGGCAGCGAATTCTGGAGGTAAGCGGCTTAGATGATGATGGGGTGATTTATGCTTTTGCTACTCCAGAGACACTGGTGATTAATTGCAGCGACTATCAAACGACTTGGCGGCTTGAGGAGGAACAGTTTAAATTACGGTTGGCGATCGCAAAACTAAAATATTCCATCCACACTATTGCGATCGAAAAAGCCGGAAAAACCTTGTATTTTTGGTAAATTCCTCATTTCCCCAACATCGCGCCGATCCTAATTAAGAAAACTTTGGTGAAAATCAACCATTAATCTTTATATAGTTATAAAGTAGATACAATCATCAGCAACTCTCTGGTTGTTGATGATTGTTCGATCGCACAGAAAACAGCGTGATGAGGAAGTGTATTGAAAATGTCTCAATCCCAAGTTAGTCAAGGCATTGATTATTACAGCGATAGTTACCGGGATAGCTTCAGCCGGATCAATGCTATTGCGATCGTTGGCGAACAGGAAGCCCATGATAACTTTATTTGTTTAGCGGAACTTTTGCCAGCGGATGTAGAAGAGTTAACCAGATTGGGGAAAATCGAAGCTCGTCACAGGAAGAGTTTTGAAGCTTGCGGGCGAAATCTCGAAGTTACGGCTGATTTAGCTTTTGCTCAGCAGTTTTTTGCCGATTTGCACCATATTTTCCAAAAAGCAGCTGCCGATCGCCAAACTGCCACCTGTTTGCTGATTCAATCAATTGTAATTGAGTGTTTCGCGATCGCCGCTTACAAAAACTACATTCCTGTTGCTGATGACTTTGCCCGTAAAATTACCGAAGTTGTCGTTGAAGACGAGTACAGCCATCTTAATTTTGGGGAAGTTTGGTTAAAAGCAAACTTTGCAGAAGTTAAAGAAGAACTTAAAGCTGCTAATCGCCAAATTTTACCGATTATCTGGCGAATGCTCAATCAAGTTGAGCCAGATGCTAAAGTCTTGGGAATAGAAAAACAAGCCTTAATCGAAGAATTTATCGCCCGATACAGTGAGGCGCTGAAAGAAATTGGCTTCACAACTCGCGAGATTCTTCAGATGTCAATTCACGGTTTAATCTAAAATGCACGCCCTTTCTCTTCCAACTTGGATCGTTCACATTACTAGCGTTACAGAATGGATGATTGCTATTTGGCTAGTTTGGATTTATGCCGAAGTTAGTCAAAATCCGGTTTGGCGATGGTTATCCTTGGCAATGATACCAGCATTAATCAGTGCTTTTTGTGTTTGTACTTGGCACTTTTTCGACAATAGCCCTTCCTTAGAATGGCTGAGCATGGTACAAGCTACTATGACGTTGATTGGCAATATTGCCCTTTGCTTGGCAGGTTGGCGACTTTGGCAAACATCGCGATCGAAAGTGCGATCGCCCAAATTCAAACTCAAAAATGAATAATAGCACTTATGCAGAAACCCGGTTTTTTGAAAAAACCGGGTTTCTTTAGATGTGATTTAAGCATAAATGCTGGTTGACAAAAAACTAATTTTAGTAGCAAATTTCGCCAAATCAGTAATTATATTAACTTTTGCAAAGAATTGGTTCTTAAATTCATTCATCGCTATACAGTTATCGAAGATAAAAAATTGCTTGAATGGATATTCGGCATGAGTCTCTATCTGAGTAACTAAGTTATACAAACTATTTCTTTAGTCTCAAAACTGGGTAATAAACCGATCGAACAAAGAGACTTTAGCTGAAATTTCCCCCTTATAAATTTTGTAGTCAAGAGGTATTTCCGATGAGTTTAGATTTGGCAACACAGTTACGGGAAGGAACCAAACAATCTCACACAATGGCTGAAAATACAGCATTTATGAAGTGCTTCCTGAAAGGAATTGTCGAATGGGAACCATTCCGTAAATTAACCGCCGATCTGTATTTTCTTTATAGTACGATGGAAGCAGAAATTCGTCGCCACAAAGATCATCCAATTGTCGGACCAATGTATTTTCCCGAATTGGAACGGGAACAAAAATTGGCACAAGATTTAGAATTTTATTACGGCGAAAATTGGCGCAATGAAATTGTTGCTTCGGAAGAAGGGAAGAAATACGTTGCTCGAATTCAGGAAATATCTAATAATAATCCAGCTTTGTTAATTGCTCATTCTTACGTGCGTTACATGGGCGATCTTTCCGGTGGTCAAAGTTTAAGAAATATTGTGCGATCGGCGCTAACTTTACCACCAGACAGAGGTACTGGATTGCATGAATTTGACGACATTCCTACCGTGGAAGCGCGACGGGCATTTAAGGGAAGATACCGTGATGTATTGAATTCTTTGCCTGTTGATGATACTTTGGCGCAGCAAATTGTTGATGAAGCTAATTATGCTTTTGAAATGAATCGGAATGTGTTCCATGAATTAGAACCAGATGTTAAAGCAGCTGTTGGCGATCATGTTTTTGATTTAATTACTCGTCAAGATAAACCAGGTAGTACAGAACGTCAACCTGGTACTACTTCAGTTGAATTAGTAGCATCTGAATAATTGTTAAAAGTAGGGTGCGTCAGAAACTTAAAATTTGATGCTGTGACTCAGATTTATAATTCTGACGCACCCTACAACTTTTAACTCATAGAGGCATAGTTTGAGCGCAATTAGAGTATTTAAGAGAACATGAGACTATTATCCCAATCTGTTGAATTTGACTTAAATTTACTGAGAAAGTACGATCGCCCAGTTCCGCGATATACTAGCTATCCTCCGGCAACGGAACTTACAGAAGAATTCCGGGAAATCGATCTAAAAACTGCGATCGCAGTTAGCAATTACAAAAAAACACCTTTGTCGCTGTATTGTCATATTCCATTTTGCGAAAGTGCTTGTTATTTTTGTGGTTGCAACACGGTAATTACTCAACGTAAAGAAGTAGCAGAACCTTACCTCGATTATATTCAGCGCGATATTAAACAGATGGCGGAATTAATCGATCGCGATCGGGAAGTCAACCAACTTCATTGGGGTGGTGGTACGCCTAACTATCTTTCGCCAAAACAAGTTGAGACGCTTTGGAAAACAATTAATAACAATTTTACTTTTGCGCCAGAAGCGGAAATTTCCATTGAAGTAAATCCCCGCTATTTAGATAAACATTACATCTTTTTCTTGCGCGATTTAGGATTTAAACGGATTAGTTTTGGCATTCAAGATTTTAATCCGACAGTGCAAGCAGCAGTTAACCGCATCCAACCAGAAGCGATGTTATTTGAAGCAATGGGATGGATCAGAGAAGCGGGTTTTGAAAGCGTGAATGTGGATTTAATTTATGGATTACCATATCAAAATCTGGAGACATTCACTGACACGATTCGGAAAACAATTAAACTCGATCCCGATCGGATTGCTGTTTTCAACTTTGCATATATTCCTTGGGTAAAAGGAGTGCAAAAACGCATTGCCAAAGAAGCATTACCACCAGCTTCCGAAAAACTCAGCATTCTGCAAATGACAATTGAAGAATTGACTGGGAATGGTTATGTATTTATTGGCATGGATCACTTTGCCAAACCAAATGATGAATTAGCGATCGCGCAACAGAAAGGAGATTTGCACCGTAACTTCCAAGGATACACTACCAAACCAGAATCAGACTTGGTAGGTTTTGGCATGACTTCTATTAGTATGTTGCACGATGTTTATGTACAAAACCACAAACGATTAAAAGGTTACTATCAAGCAATTGATGAAGGAAGATTGCCGATCGAACGAGGCGTTACTCTCAGTAGAGATGACATTATTCGCCGCACGATAATTATGGAATTGATGTGCCAATTCCAACTTTCTAAATACGACATCGAAGAGAAATATCACCTCAGCTTTGACTTAGATTTTGAAGAATATTTCATTAAAGAACGCTACAATTTGCGCTTGCTAGAAGCTGATGGTTTGATTCATCTTTCTCACGATCGAATTCAAGTTACACCAAGCGGAAGATTGCTGATTAGAAACATTGCTTCAGCTTTCGATAAGTATTTGGGAACTCAACAAAGCGAACGCTTTTCCAAAGCAGTTTAATTTGGCGATCGTTTCTGGCTTCTGCTTTTTGTCTGATTCTTGAAGAGGTTTAAATATGCGGATTTTGTTAATTCAACCTAATTACCATTCTGGCGGCGCTGAAATTGCGGGAAATTGGCCTTCTAGTTGGGTTCCTTATGTTGGTGGGGCATTAAAAACAGCAGGATTTACTGATATTGAATTCATCGATGCGATGACTAAATATATCGATGACGATCGATTAGCAGAAATGATTCGCGATCGCCAACCAGATATAGTATTTGCAACGGCAATTACGCCGATGATTTATAAGTCGCAAAGCACCTTAAAGTTGGTGAAACAAATTTGCCCAAATGCGAAAACAATTATGGGCGGAGTTCACCCGACTTATATGTATCGAGAAGTATTAAGTGAAGCACCTTGGATTGATTACATTGTTCGGGGTGAAGGAGAAGAAATTTCTGTTAATTTGGTGCGAGCGATCGCCAATGGCACAGATGGAGAAGAAAGGCGAAATATTTTAGGAATTGCCTTTTTAGAAGAAGGGAAAATTGTCGCTACACCTGCCCATCCTCCGATTAAAGATTTAAACACACTTACCCCAGATTGGAGTCTTTTAGATTGGGATAATTATATTTATACTCCGCTAAATACTAGAGTTGCAGTTCCTAATTATTCGCGGGGTTGTCCCTTCCGTTGTCGCTTTTGTTGTCAGTGGAAATTCTGGCGCAAATATCGATCGCGATCGCCCAAACATTTTGTCGATGAAATCGAGAATCTAGTCAAAGAACATAAAATTGGATTCTTCATTTTAGCTGATGAAGAACCAACAATTAACAAATCGCGATTTATTGCTTTGTGTAATGAATTGATCGATCGCAACTTAGGCATTCATTGGGGAATCAATACCAGAGTTACCGACATTCTCAGAGATGAAAAAGAATTACCCCTTTATCGCAAAGCTGGATTAGTTCACGTTTCATTAGGAACCGAAGCAGCAGCACAATTAAACCTGAATTTGTTCCGTAAAGAAACCACAATTGCCGATAATAAACGAGCAGTTCAACTGTTACGAGAAAACGGCATTTTAGCCGAAGTCCAATTTATCATGGGACTGCCCAACGAAACGCCAGAAACGATTGAAGAAAGCTACAAAATGGCGCGGGATTGGAAAGCAGACATGACTAACTGGAATATGTACACACCTTGGCCCTTTTCCGAACTATTCCAAGACTTAGCTGATAAAGTCGAAATCCGCGATTATTCCCACTACAATTTCGTTACCCCAATCATTAAACCCGACAACATGACAAGGGAAGAAGTGCTCAAAGGCGTACTTCGCAATTATGCCCGTTTCTACTCTTGGAAATTCCTCGAATATTGGTTTGAAAAAGATTCCTTTAAGCGGCGTTATTTGTTGGGATGTCTTTGGGCATTTGTGAAAACCACCCTGAACAAACGATTCTATAACTTAGAACGAGTCAAGCAAAAAGGTTTCCGTTCCGAAATTGAATTTGGTTTCGACGAATCGAAGATTTTGACTGCCGAACAAATGGCGAATTTGAAACGAGAACGTCCCGCAGATATTGACTTTGTGGGAACAATTGCTACCAGTGAAACAGAGAACAATGACCCAGAATGTGACAGCTACACTAAAATTCATGAACAGCACGACATGATTCAAGTTGCTGTGATTGAAGAAGATCAAGAAACTCGGATTAATTTGCGGGTAAGTTTGCGGGCACAAAAGGGAATTGAAGTTGCTAGCGAAGCTACAAATGCCGAAACAGGTTTGGTAATATTGGAATCGATCGATGTAGATGTTGCCGTCGTCAATAGCACCTTACCAGACATGGATTTAGTGAAATTCCTGCGCCATTCGCGGAGAGTTCAAGCAAATTCCTACGTCATTCCCTCCAAAATTTTGATTTTGGTAACTCCCGATCAAACATCACTGATATCCGATGCTTTAGCTGCTGGTGTTAACGGTTTTTGTTTGAAAGATGCCAGTATCGAACAATTAGCAGAAGCAGTCAGAATTACCCATCGTAAAGGAAGTTATCACGATCCGGCGATCGCTCATCTAGTTCAACAACCAGTAACTACTAGTTAGTAAATTTTTTGAACCGCGAAGACGCGAAGGACACGAAGGAAGAAGAAGAGAAGAATATAAAGGGGGTATTTAACCCCCTTTATAAAGTTATTCTTCCTCTTCTTTCTTCTTCTTTCTTCGCGCTCTTCGTGTCTTCGTGGTTCAAAAAAAAGTCTTAACCAACCTGAGCAAAAACTCGTTGTTCAATCAACTCTTGCTCAAACCTATCCTTCTCAAAACTGTAACCTTCACCCAAGAAAGAAACAATTGTTTCCGTATCGTACTCAGCATTTTGTAAACAAGTAGAAGCGCCCGGAGAAGGAGTAATATTAAACAAAATATTCTCCCCAAGAATTTTCGCTTCTCCCATTTCCAAACGGCGAGTTTTCAAATTCACAATTTGTGGTCTAATGCCACCATAACCTTGAGCAAGTTGTACCTCACTTAACTTAATAGAAGGCACAATTTTTCGCACTTCTTTCACAAATAACCACTTGCCAAGGAAAGGTATATCGTAAATAAAATTCATCACCACATACTTTAAAATCGCTGGTTCCGAAAGGATATTAAAGAAGCTCAAAAAGGCAGCGATGCTAAGTCCAGCAGTTCGCAAATAATCCAAAAATGTGGTATATTTACCTTGCTCTAATAAAGGAGTAACTTTGGCAGTAGGGCCAAATCTTGTTTGACTGGCATCGTGAACTTCTGGATCTCCATGAATGGCGGCGAAAGGTATCTTTTTGAGTTGTACAGTGTAGACTTTGCCGTTTAAAACTCCTGGCGCAAGGTAAAAACTCCCAGCTACATTTAATAAGGCATAATCTTTGCCGTAACCAAGAGTTTTAGCAAATAATAAACTATAGGCTCCCGCAGTGAATACTACTACTTTAGCAGCGATCGCCTCTTTCTCAGTTTCAACCTGATAAATTTCCCCTTCTTTCTCAATCTTCTTAACTCGCGTTCCTAACATCAAATCAAT
The DNA here is from genome assembly GCF_041929135.1 of Floridaenema fluviatile BLCC-F154. NCBI lineage: Bacteria > Bacillati > Cyanobacteriota > Cyanophyceae > Aerosakkonematales > Aerosakkonemataceae > Floridanema > Floridanema fluviatile. Next base: position 131,655 of record NZ_JBHFNS010000092.1, read on the forward strand.
AGTTTTCTGTTGATTTACCATTGATTTTTGTAGGAAAGATTCCGCTAACTTTTGGAAATCGATCGTGTAACCTTCCTCAGTGTAAAGAGCTAAAATTTCCTCATCAGCTGCTCTACCTTTTACCACATTTGGTTCGAGTAATTCAATTTCTCCTCTTTCAATTAATCTTAACTGCGGAAATAAAGATTTAAATTCTTCGTATCTGGCGCGAAGTTCGGCTGTTTCTTCTTTGCCGATCGCCAAAACCATTTTATGATACTTACTATGAATTTCTCGGCTAGAATCATTTCGCAACAAGTAATTTTTCACTAAAGTTGCAGCCCGATTCACCTTCCCAGCTTTTTCCAATGTATAATTAGTTTCAATATCGCCAAAATGCAGCGTTTGGCTATTGCTCGTTTTATGAGAATTGACTAAAGCAACACCGGGATTTTTTTCAATTAAGGCAATGCGATCGATATTAGTATAATTACTCAAAGTGTACAACAAAGCGGTGCCAGAAATGCCACCTCCAATAATGGCTACATCATAAACATTCTCTGCAAACTGCATAATTTTTCCCAAACTCTAACAAAGCGAGGCTATTTTTTAGTGTAAAACAGACTGTCGATCGGCACAGTTTATGGTAAACAATCTAGAGAAATTTTCCCAAAATAACTTCTGGACAAGTCTACCTTTTCCCCACAAAGATCTGTCTTCACCTTTAGGATAAAGCAAACAAGCTAAAACAAGCTTCACCCTATCGGCTTATCCATGAGTATGAAACCATTAAGAAAGAAAATGGCAAATAGTAAATTAATTCGATGAATGACGTTTTCCTGTTGGCTTTGCCAAAGAAACTGCTTTCGCTACCGCTTCATCTAACTGTTCTAGCACAGTAATTCCCACTGCTGCTAAACGCTCTTTTGCTGCTTCTAAGTTATTCCCCACTAAACGCACTACAAAATGTGGATAACCACCAGCATCATTTTGAGTATAATTAACAATAATTTCAGCGATTTCTTCGCAAGAAGCGAAACCATCTATGATGTTAATTAGTAATACTTTTATCCGGTTTTGTTGGCAGGAAATTTCTAAACTTTTTTGCAACAAACTGCTAAAAGAACAGGACCGATCTTCAGCTAATCGATTTTCCCCTAAATTAATACAACCGAAAGGTTTTCCGCCTGTTTGGTAGAGCAAATCTAAAGTTGCCATTGCCAAACCGCTACCATTACAAATTACCGCAATATTTCCATCTAATCCCCAAAAACTATTACTTTTTGCTTTATTTCCATTAGTATGGAAATGCACTTTCTCCGCTAATACTAACAAGTCTGGATGACGCGCTAAAGCTGCATTATTAACTGTAATTTTGCCATCTAAAGCCATTAATTCCCCAGAAGGACTTACGCCTAAAGGATTAATTTCTACTAGGTCTAAATCTTTTTCTAAAAAAAGATTAAACATCTTTTCAATGATGGCACTAACTGATTGAATGAGATTTCCCTGCAATCCCATTTTCATGGCTAATCTGCGGGCATAAAAACTGGAAAATTCTTCATCTACTACCACCTGTTGCAGATGTTTCATTACTAAATCTAAATCTATGCCGCCTTTAGGAGATCCCAGTAAAACCGGACGACGCAAGGAGTAATCCAAAGCTACGGCTAAATACAATTCTTGTTGGACATTGTATCTTGCTTCGGCAAGTAAAACTTCGGGATATTCGCCCATAATTGGGAGGCGGAAAATTGTTTGCGCAGCGGCGATCGCATCAATGGTATTTTCCACAAACTTAATCCCCCCAGCCCTACCTCTACCACCAGTGGGTACTTGAGATTTCAAAACTACTGGATAAGGAATTTCCAAACTTTTGATTTCTCTGGGATGATCGATTTTTTGCGAAGGCAAAACCGGAATGCAAATCTGACGAAATAACTCTTTGGCTTGATATTCTAATAAATCCATTTTTATTGAGTAGTTGGTAGTTGTTAGTTGGTAGTTGCTATTTAGTCATTCGTCATTCGTCAAAAAGTTAAAATTTAAAAATAACAAATGACCAATGACCAATCACTTACTGTTCAGAAGCTTTTGATTTTTGCCAATCCTCCGCCACTAGATCGATGCCATAAAACTTTTGCCAAAAGCGGTCTACAAATTTTGTAGGTAATACTTTGGTCATCATAAACAACAAGAAATCTCCAGCAGTTGCAGCAGTATATCTTGGGCGAGGATTAATATCTGTGAGCGATCTCACAATCACCTCAGCTACTCGTTCCGCAGTCCAAGCACGACTACTTGTTTGTTCTTGGAGTTTTTCCAACTTGCGGAAAGCGGCGCGGTAGGGCGTATTTTCTGGGTCTGCAACCGTTTCCAGTACCCTTTGATCGGCGACATCAAAAAATTCTGTAGTCACAGGGCCCGGTTCAATCACGCTAACCTTAATATTAAAAGGCTCCAACTCCATACGGAGAGCATCGCTCAAACCTTCGAGAGCGAACTTAGAGGAACTGTACAAACCGCCAAAAGGAAAAGCTAATCTTCCTCCCAGAGAACTAATATTAACAATTCTGCCACCACCCCGATCGCGCATCACCGGAATTAACTCCCGAATTAAAGCCAATGGACCCAACAAATTCACCTCAAACTGTCGCCTTGTCGCCTCCGCGGGAATTAACTCCACCGGACCCATTTGACCATACCCAGCATTATTCACCAAAACATCTACCCCGCCAAAACGCAGAATAGCTGCCCGCGCTAAAGCTTCCACCTGGTCAATTTGGGAAATATCCGTCGGAACGATCATCACTTCCGCCCCAGCTTTGGTACAGTAATTAGCAACCTTCTCCAACTTTTCCTGATTACGAGCCGCTAAGACCAATCGTATTCCCATGAATTGTTGAGCCAAAACCTGCGCTAAAGCCGCCCCTATTCCCGCCGAAGCCCCGGTAATTAATACAACTTGTTGAGACAATGGAATCTGATTTTTAGACATGGCATTAAACTAAAAGATTGATTAAACCAAAATTCTTGGCTAATTGCGTCCTCTAAATTAAATAGTTGCGATCGTTAACCAAGAGAACTCGTTAATATTAGGAATTGGATAAAATTAGCCGCATTTCGTCCATCTCAAGACCAAGATATCAAATTCTGTACAACTCTAAATAGATAAGGTGGTGTTATATGCAAACCGCAGTCCGACCCAGTGACCTCCAAGAACTAGCCAAATTTTTACAAGAACGCTTACAAGCAGAATTGGCAGGAGAAGTTAAGCTTCAGGTAAGATGTATGTTACAAAACGACATTTTGCTAGTGCTAGCCCAGCATTCTCAGTCCTTCGCCCCAGAAGCTCAGCCAATATTTCAGGTACTCAAGCAAACTATTCAGGAAGCTCAACCAGAATTTACCGAAAAAGTTCGGCTTTACTTGCGAGCAGTCGGGCAAAAACAACCTCGTGCTGTCCATGATTTTATCATTGAAAAATCACCAGCTTGGTTAGATAATCCCAACTTAAATGATGATGAAGAAGACGATTTCGATGATTTATTTCGCTGGTTAGGCAAAACATCCCCAGAATCGGAAGAACCTGCCGCCGATCTTAGGTCGGAGCCTGAAGAAGCTCCCCAAGAAAATATTAGCAGCGCACTCTTTTTTTCTGAAGAAATCGCAGCAGAAAACTCTGATGAATCACCATCATCAAACAATTTAGTTACCGAAGCTGAAACTGAATCAGATTCAGATTCAATGGAAGATTTGTCTTTGGAAGAACCCCCCAGTCAAAGCTTAGCAGAAACGGAAGTAATTGATGAGCCACCAGTATTACAAAAACAACGGCTAAATACAGAAGAATTTTCCTTATCACCAAAATTGTTAATTGCAGCTGGTGGTGTGATAATAGTTGCTTTTTTAAGTAGTCTTTATGCCTTTAGCCGTCCTTGTGTAATTGGTTCATGTCCGCAAATCAAGACAGCGAAACAACTGAGCCAAGAGTCAAACCAAACTATTAAAAAGGCCAAACAAATTCAAGATGTAGAAAAAGCTAAACAGAAATTAACTACAGCAACTAAACTATTAGGAAGTATTCCGCCTTGGTCTAGTTATCATAGCGAAGCTCAGAAATTATTGCCTAGCTATCAAAACCAAGCTAATCTAATCGATCCAATTTTAATGGCAATGAAAAAGGCGGACGAAGCCGCAGAAAGCAGCCAAAATCCTCCTCATTCAGTGGAAAAATGGCAGGAGATTAATTCACTTTGGAATCAATCAGTTGCGTTACTTAAACAAGTTCCCAAAAATAGCCCAGTGTATCCTTTAGCTCAGAAAAAATTACTTAACTATCGGGATTATTCAGCAGAAATTAATCACCGAATTAAGGTAGAAGAAACTAGTGAAAATAGAATTGTTGCTGCTAAGCAAGCAGCACAAACAGCAGAGTTGCGGCAAGTATCAGCTAGATCGTTAGAAAATTGGCAAGAAATAGAATCGATTTGGGAAAAAGCGATCGCAACTCTATCATCAATTCCCCGAACTGCCACGGGAAATGAAGAAGCTCAGCAACTAGTCGATAATTACCAAACAAAATTAGCAATTGTGCGCGATCGCAAAAATCAAGAACGCATTTCTGCTAACATTTATAGTCAATCAATCACTCTCGCCAGCCTCGCTCAAAGTCAAGAACAAAGAAATCAATGGTCAGAAGCAGTATCCAGTTGGCGACGAGCTTTAACCTACGCTCAACAAGTACCAAAAGGTACTTTTTACTATACCCAATCTCAACCACTAATTGATAGCTATAGCAGCGCCTTAAATCAAGCTCAAGATAGATTAAAAGTTGCCTTAGTTCTACAAAAAGCTAACACTGACTTAAACCGAGTTTGCAACGTTTCCCCAAAAATTTGCGAACACATAGTCACTCGTCAAGGCATTAAAGTTTACCTCACCCCCGCTTACGTAAATAGCGTGAGAAGAACCGCCATGAGTGCTGGCATAAATGGCGATGCTAACACTTTAGCCGGAGTAGACGATCACCTAAAAACCTTACAATCAGCCCTAGAAGCAATTAGCGAAAATTCCGTTTTACCCCTGGAAATTTACGATCATACCCGTGCTTTAATTGGCAAGTATAATCCTAAGCCAAATTGAGGGAGGTAGAGAGATGGGGAGAATTTTAAGTTTTGAGTTGTAGGGGCGGGTTTCGCAGGTAAATTTATACTCACAACAGAAAAGTTAACAACAAAACCCGCCCGTACAGAGTTTTGAGTTAAACTTCCTCATCTCCCCCTCCCACTAAATCTTTAACTGTTCTGCTGAATTAAAAACTTGTCGGGAAATGCCTTGAGTTACTAAAACCGTGGTAATTAAAGTGGCAAATAACTGAATGAATAAAATCAGCATTTGGTAAAGAGCCGCAGTTAAAGGATATACTCCACTTAAAAGTTGTCCGGTAAAAGTTCCGGGTAAAGTTACTACGCCGACAACCAACATAGTATTTAAATTGGGAATCATTGCCGCTTTAATTGCTTCTTTACGGTACAAAGCAACAGCTTGTTGAGGAGTTGCGCCTAAGCTGAGATGAGTTTCAATTTCCAAACGACTATTATTTAAAGAACTAGTCAAACGTTCTAGAGAAATAGCCGCACCATTCATGGCATTTCCTAGTAAAATTCCGGCTAAAGGGATAAAATATTGAGGCTCATACCAAGGTTTTGGTTGCAGGACTAAAAGGTTAATGTAAACCAGAGTTAAAGTAGTACTGATTAACAAAGAAAGCCAGACAATTGGTAAGATTTGCGGTATTCTTTTATTAACTCGGTTACGGGCAACTGTCGCGGCAATTGTCAGCATGATGGCGACAACTAGCAAAACAGCCCAGGGATTATCAAAAGCGAAAGCTGCTGCCAAAAAGTAGCCTACTACTAATAATTGTACGATCGTTTGGATTGTGCTTCTGGCGATCGACCATGACAATCCCAATCTTTGTGTAACCGACAACCCGATCGCAACAGCAATCAGCCCCAATGATATAACTAAGTCTATAGGATCAAGTTGAATTAAATCCACTGTCAATGTCCGATAATGTTAGTTTCAGATTTTAGTCGAAGCAGCAGCAGCCAAACAGGGAAAAGCAAAAACTTAAAGGTTAAACAAACAAAACCTTGACTCTGAGCAACACAGTACCCTTATATTATCTCTAGAATCAACCGATTCTCGATTGGCAATTTTGGATTTTCGATAAGCTGTTACGCATTAAAAAGTCATATTGTAGGGTGCGTCAGATTTAGATATTTTCCTTTCTATATCAGGCTTTACCGTCTGACGCACCCTACTCGTTAATAAGTGATTTAAATGCGTAACAGCTTATTAAGGAAGAAAAGACTAAAATCGGTTAATCGATGAATCCTTGAAATTAATCAATCCAAAATCTAAAATCTAAAATCTAAAATCGGTTAATCGAGTGAACAACATCCCCCCTATTGACTTAGCTCAGCAATACAAAACCATTGAGGAAGAAATAAACACAGCCGTATTGAGCGTACTGGCTTCAGGTCGTTATATTGGTGGCAACACAGTAGAAAGCTTTGAACAACAGTTTGCCTCTTACATCGGTGTTTCCCAAGCTGTCTCCTGTAATTCTGGCAGTGATGCCCTGTATTTGGCATTGCGGGCGCTCTCGATAGGCGCTGGCGATGAAGTGATTACTACGCCTTTTACTTTTATCGCCACCGCAGAAGCAATTAGTACAGTCGGCGCAACTCCAGTATTTGTGGATATTGATGCCCAAACTTTTAATTTAGATATTAACCAAGTTTCCGCTGCCATCACGGGGAAAACTAAGGCAATTTTACCAGTGCATTTGTTTGGGCAAGCTGTGGATATGACAAGGTTGATGGCAGTGGCGCAACAGCATAATCTAGCAGTTATTGAAGACTGCGCCCAAGCTACAGGTGCGACTTGGAACAACAGCAAAGTTGGTAGTATAGGTCATATCGGTTGCTTTAGCTTCTTCCCGACTAAAAATTTAGGAGCTTTTGGCGATGGAGGCGCAGTTACTACTAACGATCGCCAAATAGCCGCTACTGTGAGAATGTTAAAAGAACACGGTTCCCGCAGTCGCTACCATCACGAAGAAATTGGCGTAAATAGCCGTTTAGATGCTCTACAAGCTGCTATTCTCCAAGTCAAATTAGCGCATTTAGAAACCTGGAATACCCAACGTTCTCAAGTAGCAGCCCATTACCAAAACTTACTCGCACCACTCCCAGGAATAGTTTTACCTCAGAGTTTACCAGGTGGCAAAAGTGTCTGGAATCAATACACCATTCGCATTTTAGCCTCGGAAAATTCAGACAAAACTGCCGAGCCAAACTCCCGACGAGATCGAGTACGCACGAAAATGCAGCAGCAAGGCGTTACTTCAATGGTTTACTATCCCATTCCCCTGCACTTGCAACCTGTCTACCAAAACTTAGGTTATCAACCAGGTAGTTTTCCCGTAGCAGAACAAGTTTCCCACGAAGTTCTCTCTTTGCCCATGTTCCCCGAATTAACTCAAGAAGCACAAGAACAAGTAGTTTATGCCTTGAAAGATGCTCTTGCTTAAGGGAGCAGGGGAGCAGGGTAGCGGAGAATTTAAGACTCTGTAAGGACGGGTTTTGTAGTTAGCTCTTCTGCTGGGAGTAGAGATTTATCTGCTAAACCCGCCCCTACAAACTCAAAACTCAAAACTTAAAACTTTACAGACTTCTGCTTTCTGCCTTCGGTTGCTAAGGCTTCAACGATGCTGCGAACGGCAGCTATCATTGCGACTTCGCTGTTTAATTGGTTGATGGCAGAGCCCACACCAACGCCAGCGGCTCCAGCGGCAATGGCTAGAGGTGCGGTAACGCTGGAGATGCCGGAAGCACACAGAACTGGTACTGAGACGGCGCGGGAAATTTCGTAGGCTGCGGCTAGGGTGGGGGCAGCTTTTTCGATCGTGCCTAATGTGCCTGGGTGGGTGGGGGTGGCGCTGGTGCCGCCTTCGGTTTGGATGATGTCTGCGCCTGCTTTGACTAATGCTTCGGCTAATTGCACTTGTTCGGACAAGCTTAAAATGTGGGGAACGGTGACGGAGAGGGTAACATTGGGGAGGAGCGATCGCGTTTCCTGAGTAATCTCCAACACCTCTGGCGCTTCAAAACGCCGCCCTTGAGCGTAGAAACTATCGAAGTTACCAATTTCGATTAAGTCGGCTCCCGCTGCTACTGCTTTGACAAATAATTCTGGTTCTACAGCTGAAACACAAATTGGTAAGCTAGTAATCTGGCGGCAATGTCTCACCAATTCTGCATCGGCGGCGATATCAACAAAGGTAGCTCCTCCAATTTCGGCAGCTTTGACTATTGCTGCTACTCGCTGGCGATCGAAGTTGTTTAAACCACTGATTACCTTTAAAGCACAACCTTGGTCAAAAGCACTTTGTAATACTGCTGAGATCGTCATGGTGCAACTCTTATTCAAAAAATGTATGGATTATTTTTGCACTACCCGCGCTCAGAAGCCAGATCCTCTGGGTAAATTTTCTGCCTGGGAGCCTTCAAAATCATGACGATTTTGTTTTACAGGATGCAATTTGTACTTAGTTCCTGCTGTACCCTCTATATTTAACTCTTGTGGCCTTTATTCAAAAATGGAACTGGTGCTAAATAATGCCAGGAACACATACAAGATGCTGTACAAATTCACTCATAAAAGTTACAATTGTTAATAATACTTCAAGTAAAGCGCCATGAAGACCAGTCAGACATCAACAGATCTCGTGCGCACCTACCTACGTGAAATTGGTCGGGTTCCCCTGCTGACTCACGAACAGGAGATCATGTACGGAAAGCAAGTACAGCGCTTAACTGCTTTGCAGGCGGAGAAAGAATCTTTGACTGCTCAGTTAGGTCATGAACCCACTTTAGCAGAGTGGGCGCAGCAATCTGGTCTGTCTGAGGCTGAATTGCAGCAGATTGTGCGAGAGGGCGAATATGCTAAGCGGAGGATGGTGGAAGCTAACCTGCGATTAGTGGTATCAGTCGCCAAAAAATACATAAAACGTAATGTAGATTTGTTGGATCTGATTCAGGAAGGCAGTATCGGAATGCAGCGGGGGGTAGAAAAATTCGACCCCACCAAAGGCTACCGATTTTCCACTTATGCTTACTGGTGGATTCGCCAAGCTATTACTCGTGCGATCGCCGAAAAAGGACGCACGATTCGCTTACCAATTCATATTACTGAAAAACTCAATAAAATTAAAAAAGCGCAACGGCAACTTTCCCAACAGTTAGGTAGAGCAGCCACAGCAGCAGAATTGGCAAAAGAACTAGATTTAACTCCCAAGCAAGTTCGGGAATATTTGGAAAGGGCGCGTCAACCATTATCGCTGGATTTGCGCGTCGGAGATAACCAAGATACAGAATTGGGAGAACTTTTAGAAGATACTGGGATTTCGCCAGAAGATTTTGCTGTACAGTCGGCTCTGCATACAGATTTGGAAAAGCTGATGGCAGAGTTAACCCCGCAGCAGCAGCAGGTGTTGGCAATGCGTTTTGGTTTGGAAGATGGGCAAGCGTTGACTTTGGCAAAAATTGGCGATCGCTTAAATATCAGTCGCGAAAGAGTCCGCCAAATTGAACGGGAAGCACTCACCAAACTCCGCAAACGTAAAGCCGATATCGATGAATTTATTGCCAGTTAAAATGGGAAATTCACTGACGCTATGATATTACTCAGTGGATTTCTTCATTTTTAATTTTGATTTTTAAAAGATGTCATTTTCATAAATAGACTGCTAGAGTAGTGAAAAAGTAAGTCTCAGATAGTCATTTTAGTACTAAGAACCATTGACTGCTGCCAGAATGTCTTAACCAAAAATTCAACAGGCTGCAAGTAAAAGGGAGATAATAAAGTGAAACATCCATCCAATCGAGTCCCAGAATTCTCTGGAGATGAGTCAGAATCAAATAATTGGCTGTGGCAATACGTACAATCCCTAAGTCCAGAAACGATCGCCCAACTCTCTAAACCCACATCTGGGGATGTATTTCAGGTAATGGAACGTAATATTATTGGACTTTTAGGAAATTTACCTTCCGAACAATTTGGGATTACCATTACCACTAATCGGGAACATTTAGGAAGATTGTTAGCCTCAGCAATGATTAGCGGTTACTTTCTGCGGAATGCAGAACAAAGAATGTCATTCGAGCAATCTTTACAAGCAACAGAAGCTCACTCCTCAGAAGCCGAATAGTTAAATCCCAATTAACTAAGCTAAATACAGGGGAATTTGTAAAATTGTGTAATTGTTTGTACTGGAATCAATAACAATTCTCATCTCCCCAAAAAAACCCTTGCCTAAAACGCTCCATGTCAGAAATTCTACTACCCCACAAAATTATTGGTGTTGCTGTTATTTGGAATCAACAAGGTAAAATTCTGATCGATCGTCGTCGCCCAGAAGGATTAATGGGAGGATTGTGGGAGTTTCCAGGCGGCAAATTAGAACCGGGTGAAACTGTACAAGATTGTATTAAAAGAGAAATTGAAGAAGAGTTAGCTATTGGCATAGAAGTAGGAGATCATTTAATTACGATCGATCACACTTATAGCCAATTTCATGTAACTTTAAATGTCTATCATTGTCGCCATGAAAGTGGAGAACCTCAACCCATAGAATGTGATGAAATTCGCTGGGTAACAGTGGATGAATTACTAAGTTATGAATTTCCCGTAGCTAATTTACAAATTATTCAAGCTTTAAAAGAGATTTGATACTATCTTAAAAAAATACCTAAATTATTTGTTAATCTCTTTACCAATAACTAACGATAAACGGGAAGTGTAAAATTAAAACAACTGCCACCTTTGGCGAGAGAATCTACCCAAATTCGACCATAGTGAGCGCGAATAATCCGTTGGCAAAGAGATAAACCAATTCCGTATCCTTCTTTATCTCGATCGCGCTTGAGACGATAATGTTCTTCAAAAATAGCTTCGCAGTCTTCTTCGGGGACACCCAGCCCATTGTCACCCACACTAACTTGGACTTTTTGGGTAGTTCTATGTAAGATAGAAATTTCAATTATGCCGCCTTCCTGAGTATATTTGTTGGCGTTATCCAAAAGATTTACTAACACCTGACGCACTCTTTCTGGGTCAGCGTAAACTAAAGGAAGGTCATTGGGAATATCTGTTTTCAATTCCTGAGATTTGGCTTCAAATCGATGTTTTAAACAATCGATTACATCCTGACAAAGTATTGCTAAATCTAATTTTTTCGGTAAAATCCGCAGTTCGGCACAACTTCCCTGTGCTGCTTGTAAAATATCAGTAATCAGCCGTTCAATATTCAGAGATTGTATCCGCGCTTGTTTGATTAAACGCATGGTTAAAGCGGGTGATAATTTGGGGCTGAATCCGGTTTCAATATGGTAATTATTTTCTAGTGTTTCAAGGGCGATTAAGGAAGCGGTTAGCGGATTACGAAGATCGTGAGCTAACATGGCAATAATCCGGTCTTTAAACTGCAATTGCTGTTGCAATTCCTCTTTCTCTTTCTTGAGGCGAAATATTTCTTCCGAGAGGCGAATTAGTTCGGCAAAATCAGCAAAGCAAGGGGTATTTTGAGAATTATTATTAGGCCATTCGTGCAATTTTAGGTAATCTTCCACGCTATGTTTCCAACGGGGCCACCAATCCTGTAGCTGAGAGAGTAAGTTACTTCCCGCTAGTGTTTGGCGTGGTGGTGGGTGAATTTTCACTAAGGCTGGTGTTGCTACTAGTTTAAAGTGTTCGGCCAGATATGGTTGTTGTCCGACATCGACCACCTCAAGTTCAAAGGGGTAATCACTTCTGAGATGTTCTAGATAAGCAAGAAGCCGCTGTAGTTGCTCATGGGAACTTGGACGCTGGTCTACAAATAACAATAGCTGTAGAGGCGTTGGGGGATGAGTTAACTTTTCCGCATCTGCTGGTATGCAATCTCTATTCACCACGGGGGACAAATTATTAAACCTTTTCTAGAAGTTGACGATCGCGAAACCTTTTCCAGGTAGAATAGCTTACCCATGAGTTTATATCTATAAGCTACCGCGTTCTGGGTAATTAGGGAGCCTGGTACTGAAGAAAACTGATTTCCTGTGGTCTTAAAGTAGCTCAGTCATATAAAACCGGGTAAAACCCTGAGTGTTAAAGTCATTGTCGGTAAGATCTTGAGTAAGGTCAAGCAATGTGAGAGGCTTATCATCGGCGTTGAATGTAAGTGAGTGATGGTACTAAACGGGAGGAAACATCCCTATCTCAAAGGGGTGATTACTGTAGCGATCGCGTTTTTCGTGCTGATGTTGAGCTTGACTCTGCATCGTTATTTCACGTTCTACGCTTCCTATGACCAAGGAATTTTTAATCAGGTATTTTGGAATGGCATTCACGGTCGATTTTTTCAAAGTTCTCTGTCCTCCCAGTTATCGACGAATGTAGTCCACAATGGCGAAGTACCGTCTGTGTTTTATCACAGGTTAGGGCAGCATTTCACACCAGCGTTGTTGCTCTGGATACCTTTGTATTTATTGTTTCCCTCTCCTACAACCTTAACTGTATTGCAGGTTACTTTGGTTACTGCTGCTGGTTTAGTTTTGTACTCCTTGGCTAGACAATATCTCCAACCACGTCTAGCAGCAATCATTACTTTTAGTTTTTATGGTGCTAATGCCATTATCGGCCCTACTCTCTCTAATTTCCATGATATCTGCCAAATCCCCTTATTTATTTTTGGGTTGCTTTTGGCAATGGAAAAACGTTGGTGGTGGCTGTTTGGTTTGTTGGCGATCCTGATTTTGGCGGTGAGGGAAGATGGGGGAGTGAGTTTGTTTGGTGTCGGTTTTTACATGATAGCTAGCCGGAGGTTTCCCCGAATTGGTTTGGGGGTTTGTACTTTGGCTTTCGGTTATATGCTGGTGTTGACTAACCTAATCATGCCCATATTTTCGGCGGATATTTCCCAAAGATTTATGATCGAAAGGTTTGGTCAGTATGCCGAGGGAACTGAGGCTTCTACTGTAGAAATTATCTGGGGAATGGTGACAAATCCCTGGCGATTATTTGTAGAGTTAATTACACCAATAGATCGGACATTTACCTATCTTTTAGGACATTGGTTGCCGTTTGCTTTTGTGCCAGCTTTTTCGCCAACGGCTTGGGCGATCGCAGGTTTTCCTTTGCTAAAATTACTACTGGGTCAAGGACAATCTGTACTAGCAATTAATATTCGCTATGCGATGACTGTGGTTCCCGGACTTTGTTACGGTACAATTCTTTGGTGGGCAGCAGGAAGAGAAAATTTAATTGATGCGCCTGTGCGAGATTTGATTGCTAGAGGTCTAATTTCGCTGCGTAATTTTTTCTCTTACCCAATTTTTCAGGGCGTTCAAGCAATAATTGGTAACATAGTTAGTTGGTGGGAAAAACAGCCAAAATTACTGAAATTACCAATGCAGCGGTTTTGGATAATTTGTATCTGTCTTTCACTGGTATTCACTTTCACTTCTAACCCAAATCGCACCCTTTCTTACCTGATTCCAGATTCAATTCGTCCTTTGGTATATGTACCAATAACTGTTCAGTGGAAACACGCAGGTAGTATTCGTCACCTATTAGATAGAATTCCAACAGATAGTAGTGTGGCAGCAACAACTTATATTGTGCCTCATTTGTCTGGAAGAAGGGAAATTATTAGGTTTCCAGCTTTGCAATTTACTAACGATCGGCAAGAGGTGGTAAGTGTAGATTATGCGATCGCAGATTTATGGCAATTAAAGAAATACCAAGTTGCCTTTAAAAGTGATTGCCAAATTTTACAAGATAGCGTGCGAACTATTGATAAAATATTCGGTAATCGCTTATACGGAATCATTGGCTTTAAAGATGGAGTTATTCTTATGCAGAAAGCAGTACCATCTAATCCTGATGCTGTTTCTGCATGGCAGGTATTCCGCCAGGAAATCTCGCCAATCTTAAATAAACCCAAGTGTTAGAGCCAACTAGGGAAAGATTTTCTTAACATAACTAAACATAGTAAGTTACAATGACCATACTGATAGTATTGGTTTGTAATGTAACTTACTTAAACTCTCTTAGCTTATTGGAATTGGTACTGATGAAAATTCTGGTGTTATCTTGGGAATTTCCACCGCGAATTGTGGGAGGAATTTCTCGCCATGTAGCAGAACTATACCCGGAATTAGTCAAATTGGGGCATGAAGTCCATTTGATTACATCAGAGTTCGGGGAAGCACCCATGTATGAAGTGGTAGAAGGTGTGCATATCCACCGGATACCAGTAAGCTGGGGTCATGATTTTCTGCACTGGATCGGCAATTTGAATAATAGCATGGGTGTTCATGGCGGTAAATTGATTCTGGAAGAGGGGCCGTTTGATGTTATTCATGCTCATGATTGGTTGGTGGGAGATGCCGCGATCGCACTCAAACATAGTTTCAAAATTCCTTTGGTAACGACAATTCATGCTACTGAATATGGTCGTTATAATGGGATTCATAATTATCAACAACGTTATATTAGTGACAAGGAAAAACGGCTGACTTATGAATCTTGGCGAGTAATTGTTTGTTCGGAATATATGCGCCATGAAGTAGGCAGAGCTTTAGTTACTCCCGAAGATAAAATAGATGTAATTTATAATGGTATTCGTGCGGAAAAGAAAAATGGTAACGGTTTCGATCGCCAAGAATTTCGTCGCCGCTTTGCCAAAGATGACGAAAAAATTGTTTATTATGTCGGGCGAATTTCTCACGAAAAAGGCGTTTGGTTGCTGTTAAATGCTGCGCCTAGAGTAATCTGGGAAATGAAAGGAAAAGTTAAAATTGTGATTATTGGTGGCGGGAACACCGATCATCTCAAACAGCAAGCTTGGCAAATTGGAATTTGGGATAGTTGTTGTTTTACTGGCTTCATGTCTGATGAAGATTTAAATAAGTTTCAAACAATTGCTAATTGTGCGGTTTTTCCCAGTCTTTATGAACCTTTTGGCATTGTGGCTTTAGAAAGTTTTGCGGCGAAAGTACCTGTGGTAGTTTCTGATACGGGCGGGTTGCCGGAAGTAGTGCAACATGAGAAAACTGGAATCGTAACTTGGACAAATAATGCTGATTCTTTAGCTTGGGGAATTTTAGAAGTTTTGCGTAATCCCAATTTAGCGCAGCATTTAGTTGCAAATGCTTACGAAGATTTGAAAAAACGGTTTTGCTGGGCTAATTTAGCTTTGCAAACTCATGATGTTTATCAGCGAGTTAAAAAAGAACGGGCTTTGGTAATTTGGTGATTTGGGATTTAGGATTTTTGATTAATTTGCGATCGTCAATCAAGAACCAAGAAAATTTTCCTGTAAATCCAAAATCATACTTAAGAGTTATGCTAAAACCGCTAAGATTTAGTAGTATCCAATAGGTCAAGGCAATGATTGACCTTGAATGAAAGCCTTTTTGTCTTAACTTATTGGAGAATATGACTTTGCAACGTTCTAGTGGTATTTTACTACATCCTACTTGTTTACCTAGCGAATTTGGCATCGGTGATTTAGGACAAGCAGCTTATAATTTTGTCGATTTTTTAGTCAAAAGCGGTCAAAAATTTTGGCAGGTGTTACCGTTAGGGCCAACGGGATACGAACACTCGCCTTATACGATGAATTATAGTGCTTTTGCTGGCAATCCGTTAATGATTAGTTTAGAAAAGTTAGTCGATGAAGGTTTGCTAAAATCAGAGGAATTAAAGCCACTAGAAACGAGTGGAGAAAGTGCTTATAATCGGGTTGATTTTGATGCAGTAATTCCCCATAAATATGAGTATTTAAAGTTAGCTTTTGAACGGTTTCGCTTAACTATAAAAGATCGATCGAATCCTGACTTGGAAAAGTTTTGTCAGGAACAAGCTTGGTGGTTAGATGATTATGTGTTATTTATGTCGCTTTTAGAAGTGCATAATGGACAAGCTTGGAATTATTGGAACAAAGCAATTGCCAGAAGAGAACCACAAGCAATTAAAGAACAAAGGGAAGTTTTAAAAGACTTAATTTTGTATCATCAATTCTTACAATTTAAGTTTTTTGAACAATGGAAAGCTTTACGGAATTATGCCAATGAAAAAAACATTCAAATAATTGGCGATGTTTCTATTTATGTTTGTCATAATAGCGCCGATGTTTGGGCGAGTCAAGAAAATTTTGCCCTCGATCCTGAAACTTTAGAAGCGGCTTGGATGGCTGGTGTTCCGCCAGATTATTTTAGCGAAACTGGGCAATTGTGGGGGAATCCGGTTTATAATTGGGAACATTTACAAACCACAAATTATGCTTGGTGGATTGACAGATTTAAAGCGACTTTGCAATATGTAGATATTGTGAGAATCGATCATTTCCGCGGTTTTGAAGCTTTTTGGCGGATACCTGCTGGGGAAACTACGGGAATGAAAGGGGAATGGATTAAAGCGCCTGGGGAAGACTTTTTTAGAAAGTTGGGTGAAGGTTTAGGAAATCTCCCGGTTTTAGCGGAAGATTTGGGAATTATTACCCCGGAAGTTGAGGAGTTGCGCGATCGCTTTAACTTTCCCGGAATGCGAATTTTAATGTTTGCGTTTGGCGACGATAGCAAAAATCCTTATTTACCCCATAATTACATTCCTAATTGTGTGGTTTATCCGGGAACTCACGACAATGATACTATTATTGGTTGGTGGGAAAAAGCGAGTGAGAAAGAAAAGCGATCGATCGCCGAATATTTGGGTTATTCCCAACCCCAAGAAATCAACCAAATCAATTGGGTTTTCATTCGTATGGCGTTATCTTCCGTGGCTAATTTAGCAATAATTGCTTTGCAAGATGCTTTAGGATTGGATAATCGCGCCCGGATGAATGACCCTAGTGTGAATGCGGGAAATTGGCGTTGGCGGTTCACTGATTCCGATTTGTTGAGTCAAGAATTGAGCGATAAACTTTTAAAAATGAACCAAGTTTACAACCGTTGAGTTGCAGTATTAATGGTTCGCAGTGAGGAAATAGTTTTGCAGAAATGTTCGGCAACTGTGTTAATTTCCTCCTGATTGTTAAAGCGCCCAATTCCGAAGCGAACTGAAGCCAAAGCTAAGTCTCGGTCGTGTTCCAAGGCGATTAAAACATGAGAAGGTGCCGTTTTTGTGGAAGTGCAAGCAGCGCCAGAAGATACAGCCATTACTGGTTGTAATCCTAACAAAAGTGCTGCACCATCGACATTTTTAACGCTGACATTTAAGTTTCCGGGTAATCTTTGAATTGGATGACCGTTTAATATTACATCATCTAGTTGAGAGATTTTTGACCACAAATCTTGGCGCAATTTCGTCAGTCGTTTGGCTTCGGAATCCATTTCGGGAATCGCTAATTCTACTGCTTTGGCAAAACCAACTATTTGGGGGGTGTATAATGTTCCCGATCGCATTCCCCTTTCATGTCCACCGCCATGAGTTTGAGGTGATAATTTTACTCTGGGATTGCGTCTTCTGACATACAAAGCGCCGATTCCTTTTGGCCCATAAATTTTATGCGCTGTTAAGGACATTAAATCAATTTGCATTGCTTCTACATCTAAGGAAATTTTGCCGATCGCTTGGGCTGCATCAGTGTGAAAAAGGACTTCGTGCGATCGACAAATCGCCCCAATTTCTGCTAAAGGTTGCAAAACTCCAATTTCATTATTCGCCGCCATTACTGAAACTAAAATTGTCTCAGGACGAATGGCTTTTTCCAACTCGATTAAATCAATTAATCCCTCCTTTTCTACTGGGAGAAAAGTTACTTCAAAGCCCAAAGATTCTAAATATTCGCAAGGATCGAGAACGGCATTATGTTCAGTTTGTACAGTAATAATATGTCGCCCTTTCTTAAAATAAGCTTCGGCTACTCCTTTAATCGCCAAATTGTTAGCTTCCGTCGCCCCACTAGTGAAGACAATTTCTTCTGGTGTGGCGTGAATCGCCTCTGCTAAAATTTGCCGAGATTGCTTTACAGCGGCTTCCGCTTCCCAACCGTAAAGATGGTTGATACTCGCAGCATTACCAAAATGTTCTCGGAAGTAAGGAAGCATCGCCGTTAACACCCGTTCATCTAGGGGCGTAGTGGCGTGGTTATCGAGATAGATGGGACGTTGGGACATCATGTATTTGTGAGAAAAAGCACTATATAAATGATTAATGTAGCTCTGGAGGGATGTACAATCAAGCTAGCGACAGTTACACCATTATTAAAAACTAAAATAATCTTATCAATTATGTCTAAGTCCTTTAGTGCGATCGCTTAATCCTGATAGTCTTGTTCCTAAGCATTCGTTTCAATTGTCGTTATCCAAAAATCAACATGGAACCAAAATTTGAAAAACCTGCTGACAAAGCTGAAAAGCCCACCAATCCAACTCCTCCAGAACCAGAACAGATTAAGAAAAAAGAGGAGAAAGTCGCACCCCCACCACCGGAAGATGCAGAGGTAAAAACAGAAGTCGCATCTCCACCCCCGCCTAAACCTGCGGAAGATTTAAGTGTCAAAGCAGAAATGACACCCCCTACACCTCCTACAACCCCTACACCCCCTACACCTCCTACACCACAACCAACAATGCAAACTCCTAAACCACCCACACCGCCCACACCACCCGCACCCCCAGCGGAAACCCCAAAACCATTAGAATTTGAAATATCCGAAGAACCTGTAGCAGAGGATTTTACAGCTAACGCCCAAAATCAATTGCAACAAATCGGTAAACAATTTGCGGAATTACTCGATCGCTTACCTGATTCTGTGGGCAATTTCTACAGAGATTATCAACGACCTTTAACAGTTGTTGCTGGGATTATCGCCATTATAATTGGCTTAAAATTACTCTCAGGCGTACTCGATACTTTCAACGAAATTCCCTTCTTTGAACCTTTCTTCCAGCTAATTGGTATTATCTACTCCGGTTGGTTTGTTTACCGCTACTTACTAAATGCTGGTAGCCGCCAAGAACTCTGGCAAATAATTGATGATTATAAAGCCCAGGTTTTTGGTAATAAAAAGCCGTAGATTTTTAGTAGTAGAGACGTTTCTTGAAACGTCTCTACAATCGGTTTTACTACTGTAAACGCCAAATTCTAATGCTAGTATCTTTAGCGCCACTACCACCTGTTACTAGTGTTTTGCCATCGGGACTAAAAGCTACTGATTCGACTTTATCGGCGTGTCCGGCGAGACTTTGTAAAACATTGCCATTGCTGAGATCCCAAATTTTGATTTGACTAGATCGATCGCCGCTAGCGAGAGTTTTACCATCGGGATTAAAAGTTACGGAAAAAACTGGACTTTCATCTTTAAAAGTGTTGAGTAATTTTCCATTTTCGGTATTCCAAATTTTAATTGCGCCGTCGTGAGAACTACTCGCTAATGTTTTACCATCGGGACTAAAAGCAACTGACCAAACTGCATAATTACTGTGTCCGGTGAGATTTCGCAGTTGTTTTCCGTTGCTAATATCCCAAAGTTTTACGGTTAAATCTTGATTACCACTGGCGATCGTTTTGCCATCAGGACTAATCGCAACTGATAAAATCATCCCCGCATTAGGACGCAAAGTTCGCTGTAAATTTCCCGTTCTGGCATTCCAAATTCTAATTGTACCATCGCCACTTCCACTAACTAAAGTTCTGCCATCGGGACTAATAGCTACTGAATAAATTCCGCCAGCATGACCGGAAATTGTTCTTTGCAATTTTCCGGTTTTTAAATCCCAGATTTTGATGGTGCGATCGCTACTTCCACTCACCAAACTTTTCCCATCTTTACTAATAGCTACTGATAAAACTGGCGCTGTATGTCCCGAAAGAGTTCTTTGTAATTCACCAGCTGGCAAATTCCAAACTTTAATTGTTTTATCGCTACTCCCAGTAACTAAAGTTTGACCATCAGGAGTAATAGCAATACTCTTAACTCCGCCGGAATGCTGAGAAATCGTTTTTGCTAACGTAAAATCTCTAGACGCAGTTTCTTGAGCAATTACAGTATTAGCAATCGCAGTCAATTCTGTCGCTTCTATCTGAGGATAGATTTTGATTGGCACTACTGTCAAGATTAGTAAAAAGACACTAAATAAAGACCAATTTTGCTGCTTGCGGAAACTCATTGTTAAGGAAATTTGGGGAAGGAAACGCATATTTTCACTCCTAAAAGACAAACAAAAGCAGTTTAGTAAATTTTGTGGTTCGCTCAGATATCTGTTACCCTAAAAACAGTGGAAAAAGCGCCAAACAGATGCAAAATGACTAAAGATATGCAACGGGAATTTACTAACCGCGATCGATTAGTTGCTTACCTCAAAGAGCAATTTCCCGAAGCAGCAGCACAAGATGAATATATTAGCGAAACATTGGGTGGAAGGAAAGCAGCCCAGAAAATCCTAGACAAAATTGAGCCAGTAAGTTACGCTAAATCGCGCAATTTCCTAACTGGTGCTGTCACCAAGCTTTCACCTTATATTCGTTATGGCGTACTTAGTTTAGCAGAAGTGCGTGATACTGTTTTAGGGAAAGCGCAAAATCAAGATGATGCTACCAAATTAATTACTGAGTTGGGTTGGCGAGACTATTGGCAAAGATTATACGCTGAATTGGGAGAGAAAATTTGGCACGATCGAGAACCTTACAAAACTGGTTATAGTGTAGAAGATTATGCAGATACTCTTTCAAAAGATATTATTTCGGGAAGTACAGGTTTAGTTTGTATCGATAATTTTAGTTGGGATTTGCGATCGACTGGCTATTTACACAATCACGCCAGAATGTGGTTAGCAGCTTATATTGTCCATTGGCGACGCATTCGCTGGCAAGTTGGCGCAAAGTGGTTTTTATCACATTTATTAGATGGAGATCCTGCTAGTAATAATCTTTCTTGGCAATGGATTGCTAGTACTTTTAGTCATAAGCCATACTTTTTTAATCGGGAAAATTTAGAACGCTACACCGAAGGTGTTTATTGTCGTCAATGTCCTTTGTATGGCAAATGCGATTTTGAGGGAAGTTATGAGGAGTTGGAAAAGCGTTTGTTTCCTCAAGCTGCACCTTTGGAAAATCGCAGCGGGAGTCAAAGTTGGCAAAAGGGAAAACGCCGGGGTTGAAAGTGTTTTTTTACCACAGATGTCCACAGATGAACACAGATTAACACAGATGGTATATCTATGTTATCTGTTTTTGCCGGGGCTATTTTTTAGTACGCAGATGAATGCAGATGAACGCAGATGTTTTAGATTAATTATGGTTGAGAGATGACTAAAATTATTTGGATACATGATGATTGTTTGAGTCCGAAAAATCCCGCTTTACTACAATTTCCTGATGCACCAGCTATTTGGATTTGGGATGAGGATTTACTTGAAGAATGGCAAATTAGTTTGAAGCGAATTACTTTTATTTATGAATGTTTGTTAGAGTTACCTGTGGTGATTCGTCGCGGTAATGTGGCAAATGAGGTGTTAGCTTTTGCCAAAGAACATTATGCTGATACTGTGGTGACTGCGGAAAGTCCTAGTCCGAGATTTAAAGAGATTTGTGGGGAAATTGAGCAAGATTTGAGTTTGTTGGTGGTGGCGATCGATCCTTTTTTAGATTATGACGGTTACATTGATTTAAAACGGTTTTCCCGCTATTGGAAAGTCGCCCAAAAATATGTGTTTAAATGAAAGTTGAATGGAATATTTTGGAGCGATAAACCTATTTCAAAAATTAACTCTCCCTTACTATTAAATTCGCCTGAAATCATATTCTGCCACAGGTTCCTGTTTCATTTAGACGCATAACCAGAGTCTTGGTATGAGGATACTTTTCACGAGTTTTTTGTAGTGCAACCATTTCATCTGCGTCTATAAAATAGTCTCCACTCTCTGGCTCAATCACAATAAACCAATCGTAATGATCCTTAATTAGTTCTGGTTTTACTCTTTCAAAAATTACGCGACAGCGTTGAGCAAATACCTCACTCTCGGCGCGTCGTTTGGCTTTTTCTTCGGGGGATAATTGACGTTCGGGAAATACTCTTCCTCGACGCGGAGTTTGATTTTCAGATAGCTGAGTCATTTTTTGTTAAGCTCAATAAACAATTAATGTTTATTTGTTATTATAAATCAGATTAAGCTCATGTACGTTGTTGCGCTTCAGCGCCCTTCTTATCAAGAGCAAAAGATCGCTGAAGCACAACAACGTACTTAATGTCAGAAAATACCAAAGTTGTGGCTAGGCTTAAGGGAAAATATCTGTTAACTTTTTAAAATGCTGATTTTTTGGGACAAAATCTCAGGAGATCGATCGCATTTCACCACAATTTTAGGAAAAAGCATGGAAACACTCAAAGGAAGAGATTTATTAAGCTTAGCAGACCTTAGCCCAGAAGAACTACTACAACTTTTGGATCTCGCTACACAAATGAAAGCTAAAAAGGTAAATATTCGCTGTAATAAAGTCTTGGGGTTACTCTTTTCCAAAGCTTCCACTAGAACTAGGGTAAGTTTTACAGTAGCGATGTACCAACTAGGAGGACAAGTAATCGATCTTAATCCTAATGTTACTCAAGTTAGTCGTGGCGAACCATTGCAAGATACGGCGAGAGTTTTGGATCGATATTTGGATATCTTAGCAATTAGAACTTTTGAACAAAAGGATTTACAAGCTTTTGCTGATTATGCGAAAATTCCGGTAATTAATGCTTTAACTGACCTGGAACATCCTTGTCAAGTTTTGGCAGATTTATTAACCGCCCAAGAATGTTTTGCTAAGCTCGAAGGTTTAACTTTGACTTATCTTGGAGATGGGAATAATATGGCTAATTCCCTAATGTTAGGTTGTGCGATGACGGGAATGAATGTGAGAATTGCTTCGCCAACAGATTACCAACCAGACTCTAATATAGTAGAAAAAGCGAAGGCAATTGCAGGCGATCGCACTGAAGTTACAATTACCACAGATCCCATTGCTGCTACTAAAGGTGCAAACGTGATTTACACAGATGTTTGGGCTAGCATGGGTCAAGAAGCGGAAGCTGATAACAGAATTCCCATTTTTCAACCTTATCAGGTAAATGAAGAACTCTTGAGTGTGGCTGATAAAAATGCGATTGTTTTACATTGTTTACCTGCTCATCGTGGCGAAGAAATTACAGATGCAGTGATGGAAGGTTCTCAGTCAAGAATTTGGGATCAAGCTGAAAATCGAATGCACGCTCAAAAAGCTTTATTAGCTAGTCTACTCGGCGCTGATTAATCTCCCGTAGGGTGCGTCAGATACCACAATGCCTGGTGAATCACAAGAATTTTTCGCCTCTGACGCACCCTACAACTAACGCACCATTTCCTAATCTTTTCGATCAAATACTGGACAAAAAGGGGTTTTTAATAGTACGAATGTTCTAGAAGGTAAATTTTTGAGTGATGAATCGATCGCTCACAACTGCTCAAAAACTTTTTAGAACACTTACCCGGAATTCTACTATGGAAACCCTCACAGAAGCGCAACAAGAACTTTACGACTGGCTAGTGGAATACATCAATCAGCATCATTATGCCCCGTCAATTAGGCAAATGATGCGAGCGATGAATTTAAAATCCCCTGCACCTGTGCAAAGTCGCTTAGATCATTTGCGAGAGAAAGGATATATTACCTGGACAGATGGCAAAGCTCGAACTTACAGAATTTTACGATCGCCAACAGAAACCGAACCTACTAGTAGCGTACCAATTTTAGGCGCGATCGCCGCAGGTGGATTAGTAGAACCTTACACCGACAGCGTGGAAAAACTCGACCTTGCCAACACATTACCGCCAAAAACATTCGCTTTAAGAGTAATCGGCGACAGCATGATTGACGATCATATTACTGACGGAGATTTAGTAATCATGTACCCCGTTGCTGAACCTGACAAAGTGAAGAATGGCACCATTGTTGCAGCGAGAGTGGAAGGACATGGTACAACTTTAAAACGCTTTTATCGCAGAAGCGATCGTGTCATCCTCAAACCCGCAAATGTCAAATATCAACCCATCGAAGCACCAGCAGAAGAAGTTCAACTCCAAGGAACATTATTCGGCGTTTGGCGCAACTATTAGGGGCACCAGGGGCACCAGGGGCAGAAATTGTAAAAATTCTCCCCTTGCCCCTTTTCTCCCCTTCTTTAAGAGTTTTTAAGCTCATTTCGTTTCCTTTCCTGGTAGCCAGTTTTCATCGAGTAGCTCATCAATTGTATAAGGGCATTCTGAGGGGAACTCGACAGAGTTTTGAGTTTTTATCTTTACAGCTTTAAGTGCTTTCTGATAGATCCGTTCTAACTCTTTTTCTAGGTAATTACGAAGCGTAGTCGTCAATCTTTCATTCAATTCAGAGCGGAAATTATAAATCTCTTCCTGCCAATGAACGGAATTATTTTCGGATTCGCTTGTCCAATATTGCAGTAGTAGCAAATGCCTGAGCAACTGATTCAAAAAACTAACTACGGCGTGTTTTTTCTCACTACCCAAATCTTCTAACTCCTCAATTAAATTCTCTAAATCTAAAGCCTTAAATTGCTTATTTTTTAGTAATTCTATGGTTGACTCTAACCAGAGATAATCATCTGTTTCGTAAAGAGTTTTTAAATCGATAACGCTCATGGAGCCTCCTTGTTCTACTAATTAAGATGCCTTTCTCTGTGGGATTCAATTTTTTCTTTTTCCCTTTTAATTTGACTTAATCTTCTCTCTCACTCGTACCTGATTTTATCCCAATAACCTGGGATAAGCTGTTACGCATTTAAAAGTCATATTGTAGGGTGCGTCAGATTTAGATATTTTCCTTTCTACATAGGCTTTACCGTCTGACGCACCCTACTCGTTAATAAGTGATTTAAATGCGTAACAGCTTATACAGGGTTAAATTTTTTACCTATCCCAAGTTATCGGGATATGCTAAAGAACTGTTGTGCATCATCCTAATTACCTACCCAGTTCCTTTTTGTGCGAAGATAGCTCAAAGTTTAGAGGAGTTACTTAGTTAATTGTGAAATCAGTTTCGTCTTTTCTCAAAGTTTTCCAGAGTCGCAAAATGGCGGCTCTTTTGTTATTGGGATTTTCTTCCGGGTTGCCTTTTTTGTTACCGAGAAGCAACTTACAAGCTTGGATGACTGTAGAAAAAGTTAATTTAGGCGCAATTGGGTTGTTTGCTTTGGTAAATTTACCTTATTCTCTGAAGTTTTTGTGGTCGCCTATTCTCGATCGCTATATCCCGCCATTTTTGGGGCGAAGACGTGGTTGGTTGCTGATTACTCAAGTAGCTTTAATTTTAGCGATCGCTGCTCTCTACTTCCAAAAACCCGGTCAAGCTTTACAACTTCTCGCCATTAATGCTGTCTTAATTGCCTTTTTTGGCGCTACTCAAGATATCGCTGCTGATGCTTACCGCACCGACGTTTTAGAAAAACTGGAAATGGGTGCAGGTGCAGCTGTTTTTGTTTTAGGTTATCGTCTGGCGCTTTTAGCTACAGGTTCGATCGCTTTTATTCTCGCCGACAGCATCCCCTGGCCTTCAGTTTTTCTGTTCATGTCCCTCCTCATGCTCATCGGTGTAATCGCCTCATTCTTCGCTCCAGAGCCACCAGAAGACGAAAATCGACCCGAAACTTTAAGGGAAGCAGTTGTTTTACCTTTCGGAGATTATTTCTACCGACACGGCTTACTTTTAGGTCTTGTAATTTTGCTATTTATCATCCTTTATAGTCTTGGTGACGCATTTCTGAGCAGTCTTTCCACTCCTTTTTTAATCAAAATTGGTTTCGCCCAAAAAGAAATAGGTGCAATTCGTGGCGGAATGGGTTTAATTGCTACTATTGTGGGAACATTAACCGGAGGAGCAATTCTCAGTAAAATCGGGATTAATCGCTCTTTGTGGATATTTGGTTTCCTCCAAGCTTTAAGTAATATCGGTTATTTTGCTCTCGCCCAAGCTGGAAAAAATTACCCGCTTTTAGTGTTGAGTATTAACGTAGAAAACTTTTGTGGAGGACTTGCGGCAGCAGGTTTTGTGGCTTTTTTAATGAGCCTTTGTAACCAACGTTTTTCGGCGACGCAATATGCTTTGCTTACTAGTTTTATGGCTGTTAGTCGAGATCTTTTGGTTGCACCTTCGGGGTTTTTAGCAGTAAGAACAGGTTGGCCTGTATTTTTCTTAATTAGTATTTTCGCTGCTATACCCGGATTATTGCTGTTACCAATAGTCGCACCTTGGAATCCTCGACCTCAACCAATGCCTAGACCTGGATTAGATGAAAGCGAAAATTTGGATCTCTGAACTGATAATTGAGTTAATTAGTAGGGTGCGTCAGATACTCAAACTTTGATTGTGTCGATCGAATTTTCTGGTCTGACGCACCCTACAATTAAGTGTAAAATAAAGATTGGGAAACTTCTCAGAAAACTATCTTTTTGCAGAAACCAAACAATTCTAAATTATGGCTATCTTTCGTCAGTACATTGCTCCTTTTTTAATTTTGTTAGTGTTTTTAGTAGCTTTAGTAGCTGTGAGTTCGCGCATCTTTTTACCCGCAGACATGGCAGCACCCGCGCCAGTTGAAGAGGTTATTTCTCCTGGTGGGGAACAGGCTTGAGGATTGAAGAATTTAATTGTTGTAAGCTGTTACGCATTTAAAAGTCATATTGTAGGGTGCGTCAGATTTAGATATTTTCCTTTCTACATAGGCTTTACCGTCTGACGCACCCTACTCGTTAATAAGTGATTTAAATGCGTAACAGCTTACCAGATGGATTCTACTTGTTCGGCGAGTTGTTGGAGTTGTTGGGTGGTGGAGGTTGATTCAGGGGTGTGATTTAACAGGATGGTGACGTGACCGAGTTTTCTGCCGGGGCGGGATTCGGTTTTTCCGTACCAGAGGAGGTGGCAGTTGGGGATTTGGGCGATTTTTTGGCGTTTTTCTTGGTAGTCGCTGTGGGAATGTTCGTATCCCAAAAGGTTGACCATTACTGCTGCGTCGCATTTTAGGGCGGGATTGCCTAATGGTAAACCGCTGACGCTTCTCAGGTGCATTTCAAATTGGGATGTGTAGCTGGCATCGATGGTGAAGTGCCCGGAGTTGTGTGTTCTGGGGGCGATTTCGTTAACTAATATTTTGCCGTTGGTGGTGAGGAATAGTTCGATGCCGAATAGACCGATCGCTTGTAGACTTTCTAGTAGGGTGTGTGCGATCGATTCTACCTGTAATTGTACTCCGGGATCGATATCTGCTGGTACTAAAACTCGCCGACAAACTTGATCTTCTTGTTGCGTTTCGACAACTGGATAAGTAACAATTTCTCCATCAACAGAACGGGCAGCAATCACAGCTAATTCTTTACTAAAGGGAACAAATTCTTCCAATAAAACCGGAGTTTCTCCGATTTTTTCTAAGGTCGCTTCTAAGGATTGTCGATCTTTTAAAATGAATGTTCCCTGACCATCATACCCATGTCTTCTTACTTTCAAAACCACCGGAAATCCCGGTGAAAAATCCTCTCCCAATCCCCAATCACCAGTCCCCAGTCCCTCATTCCTTTCTGGTGCTACAAACTGAGGAACTGGCAATCCAATATCTCTGAGATAACAACGTTGGTGGTATTTATCGAGTAAAGGTGCTAAAACTTCTAATCTAGGACGAAAGCAGATACCTTTTGCTTGTAGGGGCATCAAAGCTTCGAGGTTGATAAACTCATTCTCGAAGGTAATTACATCACATTTTTCTGCTAATAATGCTGTGGCAGCTGCGTCGTCAATTGGTGCCAAAATAGTTTCTGATGCTATGGCGGCAGCTGGGTCTGTTGCTTGGGGAGTTTGCACTATTAGTTCAATATCTAATGCTTTGGCGGCATCTCCCATCATCCAAGCTAATTGTCCCCCACCAATTACGCCAACCCGTTTAATGCTGTTCATTGCTGATTTTTCTCGATCGCTAATTATCGGTCATTGGTAATTCCATCACCCAACACCTAATCACCATTATGAAACAAATTTGGTTGTTTATAGTTAGTAATATTTACCGCTTGATTGTCAGGTTAATTTCGCGACTAACGGGCAGAGGTGCGGGAAAATTTGCCACTATTTTACCGAAAGGTCAGCATTATTTGGTAAAAAATTATTGCGGTCTTTATAATTTTTATGTTGATACTACTTATCCGATCGAATCTTCTGTTTGGCTTGGTGGTATTTATGACATAGTGACAACTAGGTTTTTACGTAAAGTTATCCGTCCGGGTGATGTTTTTTTGGATGTTGGTGCTAATTGTGGCGCTTTAACTTTAGTAGCTGCGAGTTTAATTGGTGATGGGAAAATTTATGCTTTTGAACCTGGGGCGGCGATTCGCGATCGTTTGCAAACAAATATCGAGGCAAATGAAGAATTAAAAGAACGAGTTAAAGTAATACCTTTGGGTTTAGGATTAACTAAAAGTCAACTTTTTTACCATGAAGACGAGAATTACAGAGGTAACGGTTCGCTGCATATTAGTTATGGTATTCCGGTAGAAATCGTCTCTTTAGATGAGTGGGTATTACAGGAAAATCTTAACAGAATCGATGTAATTAAAATTGATGTGGAAGGGATGGAATACGATGTGCTTTTGGGTGGAAAGGCAACTTTGGAAAAGTTCCGTCCGCTAATTTATTTTGAAACAATTGAGTTATTTTATCCAGAGAAACAGCATAAAATTCGAGATATTTACGAATTTCTCGCTAGTTTGGGATATCAGATTGTTAGACCAACATCACCTCACTTAGAAGTGAATTTTGCTGGTAATTATCCGGCAAATTCTGTAGCAGTTCCGGCGAGTAAATTCGATCGTTTAAAAATCCAATCAGCCAGGTTCAACGACAACCTAAAGACTCACGAGTAGAAACTCCAGTTTGAGAATTTACCCCCGTCGCTACTTGGCAAAGTTCTCTAATTTGTCCGCCATCTAACAGCGCATCTGTGAAGTCTGCACCAGCGATATTAGTATTTTGAAAAGTGGAACCTAACAAAATCGATTCGACTAAGACAGCATCGCTTAAATCAGCATCAGTAAGATTAGCTTGATCGAGCATTGCATAAGTTAAATCGGCGGCGTGTAAGTTCGCTTTGGTGATTACTGACGCACTCATCACTGCGCCACGTAAGTCAGCATTAGCAAAGTTGGTTTGGTTGAGATTGGCGTTGGAAAATTCGGCTGCGGATAATGTTTGCCCAGAAAAATCTCGCCCAAAAAGTTGAGCATTACTAAATGATAAAGGAGGGGCGTATTTTGTTGCTGCTTGGGCTGGTAAAGCCGAGAAATAGAGAGTTAACGCCAGGAGAAATGTTACCAATTGTCGGAAAATCATAAAAAAACAGTTTAATCACCGAGGTTTTTGTTCACTTTTATAGAATACAGTATTTAAGCTTCATTTTTAAACCAGATTTATTTTGGTTTGGCTAATTGAAAAGCTAATTTTTTTGGCTGAATAATTCGTCGCTCATCTATCTTATTGCTGAAAATTTTTGTACTTCTTTCTCAGGTAACATCAAGAGAAATAATAATCTCTAACTTCGGCGTTACGATCTGCTTTTTAGAATTGCCTAACCTGGAAACATAAGAAAAGAAATTCACGATCGCTAAGTAAGGAGTAACTAATTCATGGCTACTAAACTCTTTAAATCTAATCTTTTTTCCATTGGTGTAGTATCTGCTATTTCTGCGGCTGGACTATTGTTTGGTGGACTGGAAGCGAAGGCGCAAACTACTGATTCAAATCGCATGAATCAGATGGATCAAAATCGAATGACTCAGCCATATCCAAATAATCCAACACCTGCTGCACCGCTTTCTCCATCTACTGTTGAACCATCACAAAATATCACACCTTCAACACCTTCAACGCCTTCAACAACCACTACATCCCCTACAACTACCACATCTCCTATTGGTCAATATTCGCCTAATCAAGCTCCTCTTTTGACGGTAGGTAGTCAAGGTCAAGCTGTAAGAGATTTGCAATCTTTCTTGAGTCAACGGGGATATTATGATTATGCCGTTGATGGTATTTATGGATCTCGCACACAAGCTGCGGTAAGAGAGTTTCAACAATCACAAAATTTGTCGATCGATGGTATTGTTGGGCGACAAACTTGGGATGCAATGCTTAATAGTGGAAATGTGGGTAGGACTAATCAATTTTAGTAACGGAATTTAGCAATTAAGTCCTAGATGTTGCGAATAAGTTGGGAGTCGGCGGAATGCCGACTTCTGGCTTTTCAATTTTTATTGATTATATTAGGGAAAAATTTCGTATACTCAAGTAAGAGTGTCCGGCTTGCTTTAGTGTTTATTATGATTCGCGTAAGTACATTTGATGAGGTGATTGGTAGTCATAATAAAGCTTTAGAATGTAGGCCAGATGACTATCGCTCATGGTATAGGCGAGGTAATAAGTTGCGAATTATGGGCAGATATTACGATGCAGTTGCTAGTTATGAAAAGGCGATCGAGCGCCAACCGAAAGATTATCGAGCATGGTATCAACGAGGTAATGCTTTAGATGATTTAGGGCGCTATGAAGAAGCGATCGCATCTTACAATGAATCGTTGAATTTGTATGCCAAAGATTACTGGGTTTGGTATTGGCGGGGTCATGCTTTACGCAAAATGGAACGTTTTGCAGAGGCGCTTGATTCTTATAACCAAGCTTTAGAATTGAAGCCAAATGATTATTGGGCTTTTTATAATCGCGGTCATGTTTTGCGGGAGTTGCATCAGTTTGATGAGGCGATCGCATCTTACGATCGAGCGATGAAGATTCGGGAAAATGATTATTGGTGTTTGTATTGGCGGGGTGATTGTTTACGACATTTGGGGCGGGATAAGGAGGCGATCGCTAGTTTTAATAAAGCCCTAAAAAGTAAACCCCAAGATTTTTGGACTTGGTTGCGTCGAGGAGATGCGTTACGCTGTTTGGGGAGATTTCAAAGTGCGATCGCTAGTTACAATAAAGCTTTAGAAGTGCAACCGAAAGACGATCGTGCTTTGTACTATAAAGCTGGTTGTTGTGCGAAACTAAGAAAGGTTGAGTTAGCGGTGGAGAGTTTGGGGAGGGCGATCGATCTTTACCCAGAAAAGTATCTTCAACTAGCTCGAACTGATGCTTATTTTGACTCAATTCGCGGTTATCAAGAATTTGAAGCTTTACTGCAATAAAACTGAGAAAATTCAACAATTGGAGTTAATGGAAAATGCCGATTATTCGCGTGCCAAAATCCTGGGAAATTCCTGAGAATGAAGTTACACCAGAAGCCGCTTTTTATAATCGGCGACGCTTTCTTAAAACGCTGTTAGGTGCTGGTTTAGGTACAAGTATTTTGCCAATTGTGGGTTGTCAGCAGTCTTCTTCAGCAGAAAATGTTGAGTTAGAAAAAACTCTGGATAAACCCAAGTTAACGGGAGTTAAATTGAATTCGGCTTTTGCGGAGGTCGATCGACCAATTACCAACGAAAAATTAGCCGGACAATACAACAATTTCTACGAGTTTGGCAGCGGTAAATCAATTTGGCAAGCCGCCCAAGCGATACCTACAGATAATTGGAAAGTCGAAGTAACAGGATTAGTGAAAAATCCCCAAACTTATGACTTAGATGATTTACAGAAAAAGTTCAATTTACAAGAAAGGATTTACCGTTTTCGCTGCGTAGAAGCTTGGTCAATGGCAATTCCTTGGATTGGTTTTCCCATGCGAGATATTATCGCCGCAGTTGAACCAACATCCCAAGCAAAATTTGTTCGATTTACTTCTTATTACGATCCAAAAGTTACTTATGGCCCGCTTTTAACCTTGGGTAAAAAGTTACCTTGGCCCTATCAAGAAGGTTTACGAATTGAAGAAATGGCGAATGATTTAGCGTTTTTTGCTGTTGGCGTTTACGGTCATTTGTTGCCCGATCAACATGGTGCGCCAATTCGGGCGGTGTTGCCTTGGAAGTATGGGTTTAAGGGCGCAAAATCAATTGTAAAAGTTGAATTTTTGGACAAGCAACCTGCTACTTATTGGAATACTTTAGTGCCAAATGAATATGATTTTGAGGCGAATGTAAATCCGACAAAACCTCATCCTCGTTGGTCACAAGCGACCGAGAAATTTGTCGGGAAAGGGCCGGGTTTTGCTTGGGAAAGAAAGGAAACTCTTCCTTATAATGGTTATGGGGAATATGTGGGGAGTTTGTATGTTTGATCCCCCCTAACCCCCCTCAATAAGGGGGGAACAGGATTCAAAGTCCCTCTGATTAAGGGGGATTTAGTTGTAATTAGGAGTAATAATATGAATTCACAAATGAAGTTATTGGATGTGGTAGCATTGCTAGAAGATTTACCAGAATTAGGTTTATATCGGGGTCAGGTAGGGACAATTGTGGAAGTGTATGAACCAGGGGTTTTTGAGGTTGAATTTAGTGATTTAAACGGTCGGGCTTACGCTATAGAAACTCTGAATGCTAGTCAATTAATGCTTTTACATTATCAAAGTTTGTCTGAAGAAATGTTAGTTCAAACTTGAGGATGTTACCTTTTTCCCAAAGGCGCATCTAATTTGGTGGATACTTCTAAAAGCAGAGGTTAGAATTGGGAAAAGGTGCAGTTGCTACCTAATTCCAAATAGAATAAAATCTGTGTTTGACGCAATTATCAAGTTCTACCAAGAGCACAAAGAAACTTGGAATTTAAACCTGATGATCACGAAGCTTGGCACAATCGGGGTGTTGCGTTGGTTAATTTAGGTAAATGGGAAGAGGCGATTGATTCTTATGATAAAGCCATAGAATTGAAACCTGATGACCACAAAGCCTTTTATAGTAAAGCTTGTTGTTATGCTTTACAAAATAATGCCAATTTAGCAATTCAGAACTTGGAACAAGCAATTAATTTGAATACTGACGAATACCAAAAAATGGCAAAAACTGACACAAATTTTGACAGCATTCGGAATGATGCAGGGTTTCAAGCTTTGATGCAAGAATAGAAGAAATTTTTAACCGCAGATGAACGCAGATAAACGCAGATAAATACAACTAAAAGGTGTCACCATGATTGCTTCACCACAACCCTCTTACTTCACCCCTGAAGAATACCTCGAAATGGAGGAAAAAAGCCCGATCAAACATGAATATATTGATGGGCAAATTTATGCAATGGCAGGTGCAAGCGATTCTCATGTTACTATTGCCCTTAACCTTGCTGCAATTCTCCGCACCCATGTCCGAGGTTCAGGTTGTCGCGTTTATATTGCTGATATGAAAGCGCGAATTGAATCTTTAAATCGCTTCTATTATCCTGATGTTATGGTGACTTGCGATGAACGAGACAAGCAAACACCAAATCATAAACGATTTCCCTGCTTAATTGTCGAAGTTTTATCTGACTCTACAGAAGCTTTTGATAGAGGCGATAAATTTGTAGATTACCAACAGTTAGAAAGTCTGCAAGAATACGTTTTAATTAACACCAAGCGCCAGCGAGTTGAATGCTTTCGTCGCAACAACGAAGGACTTTGGGTGTTACAGTTTTATACACCTGAACAACAAATATTTCAACTGAAAAGTGTTAACTTTGAAGGAACTTTAGCCGCACTATACGAAGACGTAACTTTTGAATGATAGAGATTACCTAAATGTTTGCTACAAATGTAAAAATCTTATTTACTCTTATTTCCTCAAAGGCAAACTAACAGTAAAAGTCGTCCCCACCCCTACTTCACTCTTCAAATTAATACTTCCACCATGCAACTCGACACACTTTTTCACCACTACAAGTCCTAACCCCGTTCCTGGGATATTCCGCACATTTTTTCCCCTGTGAAATGGTTCAAATAATTGTTTTTGATCTGCTTCGGAAATGCCAATTCCTCGATCGCGAATTCGCAAAATAGTATTATTTCCGTCGCACTCTAAACTAAAATAAATATTACCACCTTGGGGAGAATACTTAATTGCATTAGAAAGCAGATTTGATAAAATTGATTTGAGCAATTTTTCATCTAAATAAGCACGACTACATTCCCCCACACTTGTAAATTTAATTTGATGATTTGCACCTTGACTTAAACGGATTTCTTCAAGAAGATTCAAACACAAATTCTCTAAATTTAAAAACTGTGGTTTAAATTCTAACTTCCCAGTTTCAGCACGATTAATAGTTAAAATATCATCCAATAATTGAATCATGGTTTTTACAGAGGATTGAATTCTGTTTAAATTCCTCGTAATTTTCTCATTTTGATCTGATTGATTACTGCTATTTTCTAATAGTTGCGCTGCTGCTAAAATTGTACTTAAAGGTGTGCGAAATTCATGGGATGCCATTGAGAAAAAGCGCACTTTTAAAGCACTAAGTTCTTTCTCTCTTTCCAAGGCGAGGCGAATTTCATCTAAACGTTTGCGTTCGGTAATATCGCGAGAATTGACAAAGATTCTGGTTGTTTCTGCATAGTCTACAAAATTCTGACTAATTGCTTCAAAAATTCGCCAAGTTCCGTCTTTGTGACGACGACGAAATTCTATAGATAACCCAGTTCCCGGATTTTGAATTGTATTAGTAAAAGTTCTTAAAGTATTAGTAACATCATCTGGATGA
The DNA here is from genome assembly GCF_041929135.1 of Floridaenema fluviatile BLCC-F154. Lineage (NCBI taxonomy): Bacteria > Bacillati > Cyanobacteriota > Cyanophyceae > Aerosakkonematales > Aerosakkonemataceae > Floridanema > Floridanema fluviatile. The sequence continues at coordinate 166,368 of NZ_JBHFNS010000092.1, forward strand.
ATGTATTCAAAAATCTTCTTTCCTACTAAATCCACAGAAGCGTAACCTAACACTTTTTCCACTGATGGACTTTCGTAACTGATAGTACCATCAGCATCAATAATAGTGATAATATCTAAAGCATTCTCAATCAAAGATCGGAATCTTTCTTCACTTCTCCGTAATGCTTCTTCTGCTTCTTTTCTTTCCGTAATATCTCGCTGTACAGAAATCCAATGCGTGTACCAACCTGTTTTATCTGCAATCGGAACAACGCTAAATTCTACCCAAAATTCTGAACCATCTTTGCGATAATTAATAACTTCAACTGTTACTGAATCCCAGCGAGAAAGCGCCTCTCTAACTTTGTTTAATTCTGTGCGATCGGTTTTTGCACCGTGAAGAATTCGCGGGTTTTTTCCTAACACTTCTTCTGATGTATATCCAGTCATATTAGTAAATGCTTTGTTCGCATAAATGATCCGGGGTCCAGGTTCATCAATTGGTGCTGCTTCGGTGATTAAAACTGCGTCATTGGTGTTAACAACTACTGACTGAAGTAAGCGTAATTCTTCTTCTTGGCGCTTTTGTTCAGTGATGTCTGCAACTACCGCAACTAAACCGCTAACGTTACCTTCGCTGTCTTTTAAAGGTGCAGCAGAAAAGCTAATATCTATTGGTGTTCCGTCTTTTTTCTGGCGGCGTAATTCGCCTGTATAATGAATTGTTCCTTGTAATACGCTTTCTTTTAATGACTGGAATTCTTCGATTTTATCTTCGGGAACAATGGGATTTGGTCGATCGCAAACTTCCGCCTCTGTCCACCCAAAAATTCTTTCCGCAGCTGGATTCCAAATTTTCACGTTACCATCTAAATCTAAGGTAAAAATGGCGCGAGGAGATGCAAAAATTAATGCCCGTAAGGTATAATTTGTATGGCGCAATGCTTCGTTCGCTAATGCTAATTCTTCTGTGCGTTGTTGGACGCGAAGTTCTAAGTCGGCGTTGAGTTCTTGCAGTTGTTCGTAAAGTTCTGATTGTTGAATTGCGATCGCTACCTGTGTCGCCAATTGTTTCATTAACTCTACTTCTGATGCCTCCCATTGTCGAGGGCCACTACAATGATGTGCAATCAGTAATCCCCAAAGGTTTTCCCCTTGTAAAATCGGAACAACTAACTTTGCTTTCACGCCAAATTGTTTGACAAATTCTACTAAACAAGGTTCAATGTCCGATTTTTCAATATCAGTAATGGCGCGAGTTTTACCTTTTGAGTAAGCTTGATGATACTCTTTCGGAAATACTTCTTCGGGAAAAGATTGTCCTAAAATTAAAGGCCATTCTGGTAATACTGTCTCGGTAATTGCTGTACCTGTTCCATCAAACCAGAGGCGGTAAATTAGAACGCGATCGCATCCCAAAAATTGCCTAACTTCCGCTACAGTTGTGACTAATACTTCTTCTAAGTTTAACGATTCCCGAATATGGTGAGCAATTTGGGTGACTAATCTTTCTCTCTCTGTCTGTTGGCGCAGCACTATTTCTGTTTGTCGCCGCTTGCTAATTTCTCGGTTTAATAAGTAGTATGCTGCTAGTAAAATTAAGATGTTGATTAAGAGGATGATTAAAAGCATTTTGGTTGATTTCGAGAGTTTTAAATTTTAAAAACCGCAGAGACGCAGAGGACGCAGAGGGAAGAAAGAGCGATCAACAATTATCTGTGTTCGTCTGCGTACTAAAAGAGAACTCCGGCAAAAACAGATAACATTTATATACTATCTCTGGCAAAAATTCCTAGACTTTTTGTATCAATACTTTATTCTATAATACGAAATTCCCACCCCAAAAAGGAGTGGGATAGTTAATTTTCACTTCATCAGTTCCATGAGTGTAGGAGTTTAACGTAGTCGATGGAAGCTATCGGAAAAGATGTTTTTAACCGCAGATGAACGCAGATGTTGGCGAAGCCTTCCCGTAGGGTACGCAGATATACAGATGAATTTTAGATTTTGATTTTGATTTTAGCAGATTGCCAATTTTCTAAGGCAGTTTGACAACGTAATTTGACAATTCGATCGCCTTGTTGGGCTAATGCTTCTGTTAAAATTGCCTGAGTTTCTGGAGTAGCAATTTCTTCTAACGAGACGATCGCAGCATAACGCAATGCCCAATCTTCAACGTTAGATAATGCCCAATTTAGTTTTTCGATGCAACGATCGATCGCGGAAATATCATTTGTTGTCCTACCAATTTTTCCTAATCCTCTCGCCGCCATTCTTCTCACGTTTCCTTGACAGTGATTGGCAACTTCTATCCCCACAACTTCAATTAATAAATCCAGGGCACGAATATCACCAATTCTTGCTAATACTTGGATGATAAAACCTTGAATTCCGTGATCTTTACATTTTAAAAATGCCTTGATTAAAGGTTCTACTGTTTCATTTCCAATTTGTACTAATGATTCTACCGCTATTGCTGAAATGGCTGGGTGGTTATAGTATAGTTTGTCAATTAAAGAGGCGATCGCTTCCCCACGAACTACACTAACTTCCCGATTTTCTGGTAGTAGCAATCGATCGATCGCACCCAACAAAAAGCTTTTTCCTTCACCAGATGTCCCATTCTCTGCTTCATCTGCCAGCAAAGCTTCTAAAATTCGCCGCAAATTCAACAACTTTAAACTATCAGCAACCTTCGCAGAAATTATCGCTTCTGCTGCGGTTAAATGTCCGATCGCACCCAAATCAAAAGCCGCTGCCCACCGCAAATACATATTATCATGATTCAGATTGTGGATTAACTTTTCTAAATATTGGGGCTCCTGAGTTAATAAATAAAGATATCTCGCTGCGGCACATTGTACCCGTTCCGATTTATCCTGTAAAAAAGGTTCAACTAAATCCCGAACTGACCAAGCTTCTAATGTTCCTAAAGCTTCAATTATTGCCTCAAAAGGTTGCTCAGAATTAGATCTCAAAAGATTAATTAAAGCGGGAATTGCTTGTTTATCTCCGATCGCTGCGATCGCCTGTACCACCGCTTCCCTTAAATTCAAATCTTCACAATCTAAAGCTATTACTAAATCAGGCAAAACTTCAGGATTTTTTAACTGTCCTAATGCCCTCGCCGCTTGTCTTCTTAAAGGATATCCACCCTGTTCAGTACGATACCTTTCATCCCGCAAAGCTGCACATAAAAAAGGACAAGCTGACTGCACTTTATGTTTACCTAACCACCAAGCAGCATAATAACGAGTTTGATTATCATCTCCGGTTAAAGCTGCGATCGCACTTTCCGCCGAATTAATTGGTTCAGTCGCGTAAGTAGTAGTCATAAAAATCGTTTTTTATTATTAGGAACTAGGGATTGGGTACTGGGAACTGGGGGAAAAGGAAGGGGAAATAAGAGCAGGTTTCGTTGTTAATTCTGTTGCTTTAAGCGCAAAATTATCTGCTAAACCTGCCCCTGCAATTCAAAACTTTCTTCCCAGTACCCAGTCCCCAATCCCCAATCACCAATTACTAAGCAGGTGAAATACTAACGATTTTCCCGCCCCGCTTATGGATTTCTTGATATTTTTCTGACAATTGATCGAAAGGTACAGTATAAACTTGGCGACTGCGACGCACCGCAACTTTTGTACCAACTCCGCCCACAATTGCCTCGATCAAATATACGCGAGCATCTCCTCTGTTAGGAGCACTGCGTAAAGTTCCCCCACCGCTAATAGCACTTTTAGTAGTAACTGACGGTAGAGTAATCGCATTTGGCAAATTCATAGAAATTCGCAGCCGCAGTTTGGAATCCTTGGCTCCATACTGAGCATTATCGCTATTTCCATTTCCCCGATATAGGTTAAACAAACGGTTAAAACCTACAGTTTTCTGCCCTGCAATTGATTGGAATCCCCGATAGAAAGGAACGGTATAATCACCAAAAGCGGCATCATATTCCGGGCTATAAATGTAAGAATCAATCTCTGCTTCATAGCCCTGAGAAGCGTAAATATCAACGTGATAAGCAATCTCTGATTGGTCGTAAGGCGCACGTCCCAATAAGTGCTTATAATTCAATTCAATGAACCGCACTTGGGATTTGTTGTAGAAAAAACGCTCTTTGTAAAATTCCGATTTGGCTAAAATCGTAATAAATTGCCGCACGTTAATGCTGCCATTTCTTAACAAAGCTTCGGCGCTGGAAAATATCCCGCTGGTGTAAACTCTTTCCCGCCCAAAAACGTGCTCGTAAGCGGCGCGAAAAACTTGTTGTAAATCGTCTTCTGTCCAATTGCGGCGCAGTTCAAATTTCTTCCCAACTGCGCCGCTAATGCCTAAGCGATCTTCCGTTAAAAGACTCATGTTTTCTGCTCCATTAAAAAACGTTTTTGTCATTGGTCAATTGTCATTTGTCCTTTGTTATTTGTCATTCCTGAATTAATCACTAATAACAAATAACTAATGACAAACAACTAATGACCAATGACTAAGAACGAGTTAGCTTAGTGCGTTGATTGCGTAGTTGAGATAAATGTTGGCTTCACCTGCGGTATCGCCAGACAAACCATGATTATCGCGAACGAATTCTAATGCGGCAACGTACCAGCTGGGAGACAATCCCAAAGCAGCGTTGAATTCTTTCACGCCAGCTAATACATATTCATCGATCGGCCCAGTACCACCGACAACACAGCAGTAGCTAATAGTACGTAAGTAATGGTCAATATCACGTACACACTTGTTTTTGCCTTCTTGGGTAGAAGCGTATTGTGGCCCTTGCATTTGAGTTGTGTAAGGGAACTTCTGATACACATGGTTAGCAGCTGCTTCTGCCCACTTTTTGCCATTATTATTAAATGCTTTGGCGGCTTCTAGTCCAGCACGAGCACGGTTAAAGCGACCGAAAATCGCTTGCATTTCGGTGTTGCTGAGGTAAGCGCCGCGAGAATCTGCTGCTGCAATTGCTTCTGTGATCGGGGTCTTCATGATATCTTTTTTCTCCTCAATGCTTTGATTAAGCTGTGGTGTAATCTGAGGTTGTAACTTAAATTCGACATTGTGCAAGATGGCAGATTTGCTTAGCTTCTGCCTTCTGCCTTTTTACTAGGCAACTGCGCCAGCGGCTCGATCGAAATAACCAGCCAATTCGGACATTAATGCGCTGCAATCTCCTCTGGTAATGCCATTGGAATCGTTAGCAATTTGAATTGCCGCATCTTTCATTTTTTGGATGCCTTTAGCAACTGTATTGCCGGGAGTTCCCAACGCTTGATAGGTTTCGCGTAAACCATTTAAGCAACGGTCATCCATTGCACTGGCATCGCCCGCTAGTACGGAGTAGGTGACATAGCGTAAAATAAATCCTAAGTCACGAATGCAAGCAGCTTGATTGCGGTGATGGAAGCAAGCACCACCAGGACCAAATACTTGGGGTTCTTCTGCAACTAATGCACGATAAGCATTAGCAGTAATGGTGGAAGCGTTGCTGGTGAGGCGGTTAACTACGTCCAAACGTTTGTTGCTTTCGGCAACCATGTTGGACAAAGCATTTACTTGATCGTCGCTTAGGTAAGCGCCTTTCTTATCAGCTTGATCAACTACTCTGGAGAAAGCGTCGAGCATTTTCTTAAATCTCCTAAGTTGCTTAGGTTTTATAAATTGCGGCTGTCAAAAGTTCAGCTTGCATTGAACGTTACAGTTCAAAAGTAAAAAAATTGGTGAAGAAATGGTAAAGAAATCGGAAAGATTGTAACGAATTGAGTAATTTGTTACAAACTGAAACAATAACTTCAGTTATTATGACAGCCTTTTGTAAAAAATCTTAACTTTTGTTGCGAATGTTTAGCTAAAATAATGTCTGCTAAAAAGGGTAAGATTTTCTCAACAGTCGAACTCTTGCTCCCAGAAGCTTATTCATTTTGATGAAAAAATTTTGTGCTTATGAGGATTCTTCTGGTTGAAGATGATTTCCGCCTTGCAGAAACATTAGCGGAAGCACTGACAGATCAACGCTATGTGGTTGATGTGGTGAGTGATGGGGAATCAGGATGGGAACAAGTCAAGGTGCTGAACTATGACTTGATGCTTTTAGATTTGATGTTGCCAGAGTTGGATGGGGTGAGTCTTTGTCATCGTTTGCGATCGCACGGTTACAATATGCCAGTACTCATGCTCACCGCTTGCGATACCGTCACCGACAAAATTAATGGTTTAGATGCGGGTGCCGATGATTACGTTGTGAAACCCGTAGATTTAGGCGAATTATTTGCTAGAGTTCGCGCTTTATTGCGTCGCGGAAATTCCTGTTCTCCGCCAATTTTAGAATGGGAAAACCTCCGTTTAGATCCCAGCACTTACGAAGTGAATTATGCAGATAAACCTCTACATTTAACCCCCAAAGAATACAGTTTATTAGAATTATTGCTCAGAAGCGGTCGCCGTGTCCTCAGTCGCAGCGTGATTATTGAAAACATTTGGTCTTTGGAAGCACCCCCAGAAGAAGATACAGTAAAAGTGCATCTTCGGAGTTTACGACAAAAGTTAAAAGCTGCGGGTGCGCCAGAAAATTTAATCGAAACAGTTCACGGCATGGGTTATCGTTTGCGCCAATTAACCTAAATTAATCAGATATTCCAAAATTAGCAACCGCAAATAATCTAACATCCGAATATAAGTTTTTGTCTTCTTATATTCTGCGTTTGTTGTTAAGTAGAAGTTAGCGATCGCCCCCAGATCAAACACCCGCATAACTTTTAATTGCTCAATTGCTTCTTGCTCATTTTTTGTTAATTCATCTATGTATCTAATTAATACTGTGCTTAATAAAAGATAGATCGACTCCGCCAAAATTTGTCACCAAAGCCACATTTAAGTTTTCTAAAGACTGCACTAACCAACGCAAATCTTCTACAGTTTGCGATTCATAGTAACTAAATAGAATCGAAAATCTTCTTTCTAAAAGAGGCTTTACTTTGTTGTTAAGCAAAGCTATTTTTAATAATAGTCCAATGGTTCTCCGGGGACCAAGGTTAGCAACCAAATCGAGAAATAGATAATAGTTCGGATGTTCGGGACTTTCTACCAAAAAGTTGAATAGTTCCCCACAAGTCTCCATAATTAAAACTTCATTTAATTTCTGCGAGTCTTTTTCCGGGAATAAGTTTTTTAAGTGTTGATAAAGTCGATTATTAAATTGATGTTTGCCATACTTCGGATCGACTGAATCAATTAGGTATTCGTACAGGTAAGATTTAAATCCTCGGTAGTTTTGATTTTTGCTATTTTGTGAGAGAAAATCTTGGGCCAAGTCTCGATAAGTATAGGAGTCTTTGACATTACCGACGAATTCTTGTAAGGCAAGGTAAAGTTTTTCATCAGTTAATAAGGTAGGATTTTTAACTGGTTTAATCACTTTATCCCCGATTTCTGAATCAATTCTTTTGGCAGTTTTAAGATGCCTTAAAAGATAAAGTGTATATTGAGATAACCCCACCTCGAATTGTTTTCGTCTCTGTTCCTGAATTTCGCGAACGGTTTCTTTTTGTAGAGAAGAGTTTTCACCTTCAAGCAAACAATGATCGTATAAAAAGGGATAGCGACAAATTAATTGTCCTAATGGATATTTGGCTTCTTGGTTAACTGTGGTAATTTTGGGTGCGAACGCGGGAACTAAACGCCGCAAGACTTTATACTCTTCGCTTTGAGTAAAATTATTGGTTAATTCTTGCAACCTTTGGACTACGAGAGAACGGGTTGCTATTCCGGTAAATCTAGTGGATGAGTTTTCAAATAGTTCGATTAATTCGGCGATCGCATTTCTATTTCTCGGCTGTATTTGCCAACGGTTAATTAAAATGTAGCAGCAACGACTAATAATGTAATTAAACTCTTGCTGATTCTCTAAGTTAGCAATTATTTTATATAAAGCAGCTTCGATATCCATTTCAGGATAACCAATACCATCAATAAATAGCTGGTGAAAGCGTTCGATAATTTGTGCTGGTGATTCATGCTGAACGCAGTTAATTAAGTGATCGTATATTACTTCTTCATTGAGGTTTTTCATCTGTTGATTATTCTGGTTTTCTGTTAATTCTAGATTTTGACTTAATTTTTTGGTGCTTGCCCTGAGATAAAACTTCCTAATTCAGCAGATTTTACTGATGTGATTCTAAGATTAAGTAAAGGTTGGACAATTATCTAAGAATCATGACAAATTTCTGGACAATGCTTTAGTTTGTCCCATGCTTCTTAGGTACTAATTATACAACTTTTGCGAAGAATTTGAATAGTTTTGCTTGATTTGCTTAAGCAGAATTATGTAGTTATTGCACCCATAAAATAACCATAACATCTATTGGATTGGTTAGCAAATAAATAATTTAATCATGGCGACAATATCAGTTCTGTCTTAGAGCCACAAGGTTTTGCGCTCATTGTCTACCAATAATACTGCATCTAAGTTAGGCAGAAAGTACGTAAGTATAAAAAAATAGATGGTGTAATTTTTACGTAAAAAACCCTTATCCTTAATTATGAAGAATCTGTAATTTTAAATTAAAAAAGTTGTAAACTTTATCAGATGCCCTGAATAATGAAGATAATTGTTTTTGACAAAGTGAATTAGGAGTAGATATGTCACTGTTAGAACTAATTCTTTTGTTGGTAATTGCGGCGATTTGCGGTAGCGTGGGACAAACCTTAGTTGGTTACTCGGCAGGTGGTTGCTTAATTTCCATAATTGTGGGGATTATCGGTGCTTACATTGGAATATGGGTAGCAAATGAATTTAGTTTACCTGTACTCTATACTTTAAATATTGGGGGCAAACCTTTTCCGATTATTTGGTCAATTATCGGTTCAGCAATTTTTGCAGCTGTGCTGGCGCTAATTAATAAATTGCTTAGAGGAAATAGGTAATTGTAGTTGAAGTATGTTTTGCTAAGTTGCGTCAAACTATATAAATAGTGATAGAAAATCCAACCATGCAAACTCTGGAAAAAACAGAACCTAAACTCCAAGAACTGAAAACTCGCCTGATTGAAATTAAAGATATTGAATCAGCTGCTGCTGTGCTGTACTGGGATCAGGCAACTTATATGCCCCCAGGTGGTGCAGCTGCCAGAGGTCGGCAGATGGCGACTCTCAGACAAATCGCCCATGAAAAGTTTATCGATCCGGCGATCGGGGAACTGTTAGAAAATTTACGTGCTTATGAAGAAAGTCTTCCTGACGACTCGGATGAAGCGAGTTTGATTCGGGTGACTCGGCGTTTGTACGATCGCGCCGTACAAGTGCCCGCCAAATTCATGGCACAATTTTCTTTACATCGTACAGAATCTTATGGTGTATGGGCGAAAGCTAAACCGGAAAATAACTTTTCAGCGGTACAACCATATTTAGAAAAAACCCTGGAATTTTGTCAGGAATATGCTAACTTTTTTCCAGGTTACGAACATATTGCCGATCCGTTAATTGATGAAGTTGATTATGGAATGAAAGCGGCTAGTTTGCGATCGCTTTTTGCCGAACTCCGCCAAGAACTAGTTCCCATTGTCGAAGCGATTACTTGCCAAACTCCCGCTGATGATGCTTGCTTGCATCAACATTTCCCTGAATTAGAACAAATTGCTTTTAGTCACAAAGTAATTGAAAAAATCGGTTACGATCTGCAACGAGGCAGACAAGATAAAACCTTACATCCTTTCATGACTAGTTTTTCCATTAGTGATGTGAGAATTACCACTCGCGTTTATGAAAATCACCTGGGTCAAGCATTATTTAGTGCGATTCATGAAAGTGGTCATGCGATGTACGAACAGGGGATTAATCGAAAATTTGAAGGTTCACCTTTAGCGGATGGAACTTCTTCGGGAGTGCATGAAAGTCAATCGCGATTGTGGGAAAATTTAGTGGGGAGAAGTCGGGGATTTTGGCAATATTTCTATCCGCAATTACAAGAGTTTTTCCCGACTCAATTGGGTAATGTTTCTCTAGAAACATTTTATCGATCGATTAATAAAGTTGAGCGATCGCTAATTCGCACCGACTCCGACGAAGTTACCTATAACCTTCATGTGATGATTCGATTTGATTTAGAATTAGCCATGTTAGAAGGAAAACTAGCAGTTAAAGATTTGCCGGAAGCTTGGAACGATCGCTTCAAAACTGACTTAGGAATAGTGCCTCCTAATCATAGCCAAGGCGTGATGCAAGATGTACATTGGTACACAGGCAGAATTGGTGGAATGTTCCAATGTTACACTTTAGGTAACATTATGAGCGCCCAAATATTTGCTGCCGCACTCAAAGCTATCCCAGAAATTCCCACTCAACTTCAGCAAGGGAATTTTAGCACTCTCCTCAATTGGTTGCAGGAAAACATTTATTATCATGGTTCCAAATACACAACTGCCGACTTAATTCAACGAGTAACTGGTAGCAGCTTGAGCATTAAACCGTTTATTAGTTACATTCGTCAAAAATACGGCGAAATTTATCAATTATAAACCCAGTTAGAGAAAGGGTAAAAATTTATCCTTTCTCTCGGCATTAATCATACTTACGATACAGGCATCTACCGTAAAAATATGTAGGTTAATAAAAGAAGGAATTAAAAGGAAGGTTCTATGTCTGATTTGCTTAATGCTCTAATTAACAGTGAAGAGAAAATTGATTGGCGGCATTTTGTCAGCGATATCCGGCAACAAGAAAAACGATATTTACTCCGCAATGACATTCTCAGTGCTTTTACTAATTATTGTATTAATCACCAAAAATCTTCAGAATTTCCGAAAAAATCAAATTTGAGTAAATTGATATATTATACTCAAGAAATTATCCTTGAAGACGGTAGCTTGTGCTTAATTATTCGCCCAAAAATTGCCTCTCAAGAAGTTTATCGAGTCACGGAAGACCTGAAAATTGAGCCGATGACTGTACAGGAATTGCTAGATGTGCGGGACTTACTTGTTAACCGTTTCCATCCCAATGAAGGGGATATCTTTGAAATTGATTTTGGGCCTTTTTACGACTATTCGCCCACAATTCGCGATCCGAAAAATATTGGCAAGGGAGTGCAATTCCTGAACCGTTTTCTTTCGAGTAAATTATTGCAAGATCCGCAAAAATGGTTAGAGGCATTATACAAATTCCTCAGCTTGCATTCCTACAATAATTTGCAGTTGTTAATTAACGATCGCATCAAATCCCAGCAAGAACTTTCCGATCGTGTCAAGCAAGGATTAAAATTGGTTAGCGATCTTCCAGCTGATGAACCCTACCAAAACTTCCGCTATGAATTACAAACAATGGGATTTGAACCAGGTTGGGGAAACACAGCTAGTCGAGTGCGAGACACTCTTTCCTTACTTGATGAATTAATTGATTCTCCCGATCCCCAAACTTTGGAAGCATTTATTTCTCGCATTCCGATGATTTTTCGGGTGGTTTTAGTTTCAATTCACGGATGGTTTGGACAAGAGGGAGTTTTAGGTCGTCCAGACACAGGCGGACAGGTAGTTTATGTCCTCGATCAAGCAAAAAGTTTAGAACAAGAACTCCAAGAACATATCTGTCTAACTGGGTTAGAAGTGTTGGGTGTGGAATCAAAAGTAATTATTCTCACCCGCTTAATTCCTAACAATGATGGCACTCGTTCTAATCAACGTTTGGAGAAAGTTCACGGTACAGAAAATGCTTGGATTTTGCGCGTTCCTTTCCGGGAATATAATCCTAATATTACTCACAATTGGATTTCTCGGTTTGAAATTTGGCCTTATTTAGAAACCTACGCCATAGATGCCGAAAGAGAACTTTTGGCAGAGTTTCAAGGAAGACCAGATTTTATTGTGGGTAACTATTCTGATGGTAATTTGGTAGCTTTCTTGCTGGCGCGAAGATTGAAAATAACTCAATGTAATGTTGCCCATGCCTTAGAAAAATCTAAGTATTTGTTCAGTAATTTGTATTGGCAAGAATCAGACGATAAATATCATTTTTCTTTGCAATTTACAGCCGATTTAATTGCGATGAATGCGGCAAACTTTTTGATTAGTAGTACTTATCAAGAAATAGTCGGAACGCCGGATAGTGTGGGACAGTATGAGTCTTACAAATGTTTCACAATGCCGGAACTTTATCATGTAGTGAATGGCATTGAATTATTCAGTCCGAAATTTAATGTTGTTCCGCCTGGGGTGAATGAAAATGTTTATTTTCCTTATACTCGTCAGGAAGATAGAATTCCTAACGATCGCGATCGTCTAGAACAAATGTTGTTTACCCAAGAAGACTCAGGACTTATCTTTGGTAAATTGGACGATCCTAGCAAGCGTCCGTTGTTTTCAATGGCGCGTCTCGATCGGATTAAAAATATGACTGGTTTAGCAGAATGCTTTGGTAAAAGTGAGCGATTACAGGAACATTGTAACTTGATTTTAATTGCAGGTAAATTGCGAGTTGAAGAATCGGGCGACAATGAAGAAAGAGACGAAATTGAAAAGCTGTACCGAATTATCGATCAATACAATTTGTATGGCAAAATTCGCTGGTTAGGTGTGCGTTTACCTAAGAATGATTCAGGAGAAATTTATCGGATAATTGCCGATCGCCAAGGGATTTTTGTCCAACCTGCATTGTTTGAAGCATTCGGTTTAACTATTCTCGAATCAATGATTTCGGGATTACCGACTTTTGCCACTCAATTTGGTGGCCCATTGGAGATTATTCAAGACAAAGTGAACGGGTTTTATATTAACCCAACTAACTTAGAAGAAACTGCCGAAAAAATCTGGGAATTTGTCTCTAAGTGTGAGCATAACTCAAACTATTGGCAGGAAGTTTCTCAGCGGGGAATTGAACGAGTTTATAGCACCTACACTTGGAAAATTCACACTAACAAGTTGTTATCTTTGGGTCGGATTTATGGTTTTTGGAACTTTACTTCTAAGGAAAACCGAGAAGACTTGTTACGCTACTTAGAATCATTGTTCTATCTGCTTTATAAACCAAGAGCACAACGTTTGTTAGAACGACATCTCCATTCATAAAAAAAAGCGATCGCTAAGAGGACAGCGAAGCGATCGCTTTTGCAAACAGTAAGTCTCACAAATATAGAGATGCTTCCCAAATAAAGCATGAACAGTCTTTTCCTAATTTCAAGTTAACCTGTGATTGTTCCGGTTAACTTACCCGAAAGGGTGATCGAAGTTTAAATCCCCGACTTCTTGAAGAAGTCGGGGATTTATGGTTTGTAGTAGGGACTTTAGTCCTAAACTTTACCAAAGCATAACCAAGTATATTTAAACGTTCTTGCAAGAAAGTAACATAATAACTTGTGCTACTACAACCTAAACTTGGGAAAGAATTTGCTCATTAAGAAAGCAAAGCATTCCAAGTTGCAGGCCCAACAATTCCGTCTACTGTTAAACGGCGACTCTTTTGAAATTGCTTAACCGCCGCTTCAGTACGGGGCCCAAAATCTCCATCAACTTTTAAAGAATAACCTTTTTTATTGAGGAGTTGTTGTAAGTATTTAACATCGCTACCTTTACTACCAAGGCGGATAATTGTTCTAGCTGGCATTTTCGTTTCCTCCAAAAATTCAATGTTTGTTTCTACATTTCTAAGGTAATTCTTTTATAGTGAAATATGCAGTACCCGCCAGTAGTATTTATCTATTTAGTTAATTTAAAAGCTAGATTATTTCATATAAAAAAAAGAGCGATCGCTAACAGTTAAAAAGCGATCGCTATTGGTGACTATAATCTAGTTAGGAAATGGGTTAATTAGTTAAAATCGATCGAATTCAGTGCTCTCCAAGTCATTGGCCCAACAATTCCATCAACTAACAAACCTTGATCTCTTTGGAAGTTTTTCACGGTAGCTTCAGTTATAGACCCAAAAATCCCATCGACTGCTACAGGATAGCCAAAAATGTTAAGACGCTCTTGTAAAAAAGTAACATAATAACCTCTGCTACCACGACGTAAAGTTGGGAAAGAACTTGGGTTGTTAGGAAGCAAAGCATTCCAAGTATTAATTCCAACTATTCCGTCTACTACTAAACCCCGACTTCTTTGAAATCCTTTGACCGCAGCATCAGTGCGGGAGCCAAAATCTCCATCAACTACTAAAGAATAACCATAAGAATTGAGAAGTTGTTGTAATAATTTAACATCTTCACCTTTGCTACCTAAACGGAGAATTGCTAAAGAACGTTGTGCTTGAATATTAGCGATAGATTGCATTTCGTTTTCTCCAGAAGTTGAATGTTTGTTTCTACATTTATAAGGTAATTGTTCTGATTTTAAATATGCAGTACCCTTGAGGGTAATTTGTTAATTGAAAATCTAGATTATTTCATATAAAAAAATAGCGATCGCTAACAGTTGAAAAGCGATCGCTATTTTTGACTACGATCTAGTTAAGGTATCAATTAATCGAAAATTAGTTAGACATACTGAAGATTGCGTTCCAAGTTTCTGGGCCGACAATACCATCTACTACTAAACCATAAGTTCTTTGTAAGTCTCTAACAGCAGCTTCAGTTATTGACCCAAAGATACCATCGATCACCAAAGCATCAGTAAGAAATAGATTCAGAGATTTTTGTAACTCAGTCACACAATAACCTTTGCTACCACGGCGTAAAATGGGGAAATAACTTATTAGATCGCCATAAAGATCGGAAAGCAAAGCATTCCAAGTTTTAGGCCCAACAATTCCGTCTACTTTTAAGCCTCGGCTTTTTTGAAATCTCTTTACTGCATCTTCAGTAAGTTGCCCAAAAACGCCGTCAACTTTTAAAGAATAACCGTAGGAATTGAGGATTGCTTGTAAGAGTTTAACGTCGTCGCCTTTGCTACCTTTACGCAGAGTTGGTAAGGAACATTCACATTGAGCTTGCATTTTATTTGCTCCAGAAATTAAATGTTTATTTCTATATTTCTAAAGTAATTCTTCTAAACTGAAATATGTAGTACCCACCAGTAGTATTTATTTATTTAGTTAATTAAAAAGCTAGATTATTTCATATAAAAAAATAGCGATCGCTAACAGTTGAAAAGCGATCACTATTTTTAGCTATTATCTAATTAAGGATTCAATAAATTGAAAGTAAATCAACAGCGTGAATTAACTGGCGGCGAGTTTTAAAATAGCGTCGCCTAAAGCACGCCAAGTTTTCTGCCCAACGACACAATCAACTTCCAAGCTATGAGCTTTTTGGAACTTTTCGACAGCTTTTTTAGTCTTATTTCCGAAAACTGCATCAAAGGGAATTGAATATCCAAGAGCAATCAAGACTTGCTGTAAAAAGCGCACTGCTTCACCAGAAGTACCAACTTTTAAAATAGGCATGGACATATTGATTGTTGTAGTTTCATTAGTGGATTGCATTTTGTTTACTCCAGAAATTAAATGTTTGTTTCTACATTTCTAAAGTAAACTTACTTGCTTAACTTTGACAGTACCCTATTAGGGTAAACTTATTTCATAGCTCCTTGTACAGTGATAGTATATAATTGTTCTTGGGGTTTCAAATTACAATCTGAAATCGGACGATCGGCAGGACATTTAGCAGAAGGTGCAGGTTCCCATTCTACATTTACTAACAATAATCCACTGTCTCGGGTCAATCCTATACCCTTACCTGTTGGCCCATCTGCTTGGTAGCGAGAGTCTTCATTCCAACCAATAAAAGTGGATTTAAGTTTATCAACAACATCGGTTGGACTGGCAAATTTAGCTCCCGTTCCTGTTGCTATCATCGTACAACCCATACCTTTATCACCTGATATGGGATCTGCAAAAGAGGTCTTTTTTAAGGAAAAAGTTGTATTAAGAGCTTTCGCTGCATCATCACGTAAAGTTTCACAGATATTTGTAGGAAAAGGTTGATAACTACTTGCTTTTACCAGCCTCGAAATAGAAATACTAGGTTGAGTTGATATGGCGATCGCAGAACTTGTAGTGAGTAAAGCGGTTAGTAATAGTAAAGAATTAAGTTTCATGGTAGTTACCTTTTTCAAGTTTCAAAAGTTAGTTTGTAGTAACGACTAGAATTATTTTATTCATGATTGAAGTCGCTACTACGAATTTTTAACCGATGCCTTCGATTACAGGATGGAAGTAGAAAGCTAACCCTAAAACGACGTAAGCTGCTAATAATAACGTTCCTTCTAACCAGTTCGATCGCCCATCGGAACTAATCGAATTAGTAATTAACACTGCTACTGCTACAGCTACTAACTCAAACGGATTAAAATCTAAATCCATTGGTTGACCTAATACAAAACCAGCTAAAACTAATACTGGTGCGACAAACAAAGCAATTTGTAAACTGGAACCAACTGCCACGGAAACGGAAAGATCCATTTTATTTTTCATCGCCACAGTAACAGCAGTTGCGTGTTCCGCAGCATTACCAACAATGGGAACAATGATTACACCAGTAAACAAAGCTGTTAATCCTAAACTTTTGGTTGCTACTTCCAGAGAATCAACTAAAAGTTCTGATTCCACTGCTACCATCAAAGTGCAAGCTAACAGTATGCCAATCCATAAAGGTAAGTTGACTTTACCACCTGATTCTTCCCCGACCAAATTTGATTCGGCTAACGCTTCTAACTCTCCTGGGTCTATATCTGCTACACCTGCGTCGTAGAGATAGGTGTGGGTACGCATGGAAAACAGCAAAGTCAAGGCGTAAACTACGATCAGGACGATCGCCACCGCACTAGAAAGAGTTTGCATTGTACTTTGGGAAATTCCCTCAGAGGTGTAATTTACCATTGTGGGTAACAACATGGCAATTACAGCTAAATTCATGGAAGAAGCGTTAACACGCGCTACTATTGGCTGAAATTCTTGCTCTTTGTAACGCAGACCTCCTAAAAGCATGGAAAGTCCCATAACTAAAAGCAAGTTACCAATAATTGAACCTGTTAAGCTGGCTTTCACCACATTGATTAGTCCCGCCTTCAGTGCCACCAAACCGATAATTAATTCAGTAGCATTACCAAAGGTGGCGTTTAACAACCCTCCCAAGGAAGGGCCAACAACTACTGCAATTTCTTCTGTAGCAGTTCCCATCCAAGCCGCTAAGGGTAGAATTGCCAAAGCTGAGGTAATAAATATTACTATCTCTCCCCAGTGGAGGAAGTGTGCGGCGATGGAAATCGGAATGAAAATTAAAAGGGCCAGGAAAATTTTATCTTTGCTCAACATTTAGTTTTGCGTATTTTGAGTCATTCTAATTATGCACAGGCTTAAAGAAATATAAAAGTGGCACAGCATAACAAATTTTTCTAAGTGTATAAAGCAAAGTTATAATAGTAAACAATTATTTATTTTATTTACTAAATTGGTTAATTCTTAATTTAAATTTTCAATTGGAGTTAATTTTCGTGAATTAATGTGGAAGAATTCTAAACTTTAGGTTTTAATCAAGAAAGATAAAAGGAATACCTAACTTCGGTATGATGCTTTTATTTCCAAAGTAAAACATAGTTATTGTAGACAAGTTCTAAATCGCTACGGACTCCGGCAACTATTTATTAGTTTTGATCTCCAGGCATAGCCCAAAAATAACCGACCTGGAAGGGCAAAAGCCAGTAACAAGGCGGTTTGGCAAGCTGTTTAACCTTTCAAATTGGACTTAGTACTTATGACTGCTTTCGCAGATTTACCAACTTCCCTCGCTGGGAAAAGTGAGAACATCACGGCATTAACAACTGATAATGAACTGGGGATCGATCCCCAACAAATTACCGGAGTTTTTGTCACGGTTCACGGACATTTCTATCAACCACCAAGGGAAAATCCTTACTTGGATGCGATCGAAAGGCAACCAAGTGCGGCACCATTTCATGATTGGAATGAACGAATTCACCACGAGTGCTACCGTCCCAATGCCTTCTCTAGGGTATTAAATGACAAGGGAGAACTAGTGGGGATCATTAATAACTATGAGTACATGAGTTTTAATATTGGGCCAACACTCATGTCATGGTTAGAAAAGTATGATTTAGAAGTTTATCAGAGAATTTTAGAGGCCGATCGCAAAAGTTGCGATCGTCTAAATGGGCACGGAAATGCGATCGCCCAAGTCTACAACCACATCATCATGCCTTTGGCAAACACCAGAGACAAATACACCCAAATTCGCTGGGGTAAAGAAGACTTTCGTTCCCGGTTTAATCGCGATCCCGAAGGAATGTGGTTAGCAGAAACCGCGGTAGATTATGCTACTTTAGAAGCGGTAATAGCTGAGGGCATTCGCTTCTTAATTCTCGCACCTTCCCAAGCCCAGCGTTGCCGACCTTTACCCACAGAAGACCAACCGGAAACAGAATGGTTAGAAGTGGGAGGAGCACAGATCGATCCCACCAGACCTTACCGTTGTTTTTTGCCCGGAACTGACAAATTTATTGATATTTTCTTCTATGACGGCCCAATCTCCAGAGATATGGGCTTTAACGATGTGCTCAATAGTTCCCATAATTTAGCGGGACGAATTGGCATGGCAATCCAAGGGGATCATCGTCCCGCCCAATTAATTTCCGTTGCTACCGATGGCGAAACCTTTGGACATCACAAGCATGGTACAGAAAAATGCTTGGCTTATGCTTTTACTACTGAGTTTGCTAGCAGAGGTTGGCAAGTTACCAACTTCGCCCATTATTTAAGCTTGAATTCTCCCGCTTGGGAAGTAGAATTAAAACCTGTGACTGCTTGGAGTTGCAGTCATGGGGTCGATCGCTGGCAAGATGATTGCGGTTGCGGTGGTGGTGGGGGATGGCACCAAAAATGGCGGCGACCTTTGCGCGATGCGTTAGATTGGTTGCGCGATCGATTAATTGAAGTTTACGAGGAAGTAGGGCGGAAGTATTTCCTCGATCCTTGGCAAGCTAGGGATGAGTATATTAAGGTAATGCGCGATCGATCTCCTGCCAATGTCGAACACTTTTTAACCAGACATCAATCGCGGAAACTTCAATCCGCAGAAAGAATTGATGCTTTGCGTTTGTTGGAAATGCAGCGTCATGCGTTGTTAATGTACACCAGTTGCGGCTGGTTTTTTGAAGAAATCTCTCGCCCCGAAGGTGTGCAAATTCTCCGTTATGCTTCTCGCGCTTTAGAATTAGCGGGAGAAGTGGCAGGTGTCCAGTTAGAGAAAGAATTTCTCGATCGTCTCGCCCTCGCCCCCAGCAACGTCGATACCTTCCGCAACGGCGAAGAAGTTTACCGTCAGTTGGTAGTTTCTGCACAAGTCAACTTTCAGCAAGTCGCTGCACATTACGCCATTTCTTCCCTATTTACAACTTATCAACCGGAACATCGCGTTTACTGTTACACCGCTAATCAAATTGATTACCAATTACAACGCATGGGCCCGTTAACTTTAGCGGTTGGGCAATTAAAATTAGTCTCGGAAATTACTTGGGAAAGTGCGGATTTAATCTTTGCCGTGTTGCATTTAGGCGGTTGGGATTTCCATTGTTGTATTAAGCGGTTTACTACCCGTCGCACCTATACTAATGTCAAAGAGCAATTATTTGAGATTTTGCAACAAGCAAGTGCGGCGCAAGTAATTTTGGCAATGGGTAAATTGTTTGGCGATCAAAGCTTTAGTTTACAGAATTTGTTTGCTGAAGAACGCCATCGGATTATGCGTTTATTGACTCAGGAAACTTTGGTGCGGTTAGATCAACTTTATACCCAAGTTTATCGGGATAATTTTGGTGTGTTGCGGGCATTTCATCGGGATGAATTGCCAGTACCGCAAGAGTTACAAGTAGCAGCGGAAGTTGCTTTAAGTAATCGGGCAATTACGACAATGCGATCGCTAGAACAAGTAATTAGCGATTCAACTTTTGACGATCCACTAGTGGGATTAGCAGAAATAGGCGAATTGGAAGCAGTGGCGATCGAAGCAAATAGTATGGGCTGTCAGCTGAAAATTCGCGAAGGTAAACAAATGATGGAACGGTTAATTTTGCGATCGCTTTGGCATCTTTTACATGATGCTAATCCGACAACAATGGAAGCGGAAATTCACCGTTTAGAACGGATGGTTGATGTTAGCTACCGTTTGAATCTTGGCTTATCTTTAGATCGGGCGCAGGAAATATTTGCTAGTGCTTTGTCTAAGCAAATTACGCCTAAGTTTGTTTCGGTAAGTGCGGTTTTGCATGGGGGGAAGGGCGATCGATCTCCCGCTTGGGAATTAACCCAAATGCGTCCTTTAATTCGCCTAGCTGAAAAACTCAAAGTTGACATCGACTTTTGGGTGAGTCAGTTAGTATAAGTTCGTAGTGAGGACTTCAGTCCTTCATTTGTAAGGTGCGAAGCGTGACAACGTAACGCACCTTTTCAGTTAATAGTGAACGACTGAAGTCGTCACTACGAACCGGAACGACTGAAGTCGTCAGTACGAACCGGGATAAGCAAACAATTAAAGGGTGATTTAATATACTATTTGGCTTACTTATTAGCCTGTATATTTGGATAGATTTTGGGTGAGTTAGTAAAATAAATGCGATCGAGTTACTAGGAAAATCAGACCTTTGCTTAAGGCTACATTCCCCAAAAAACAAAGATCCTTTAATACGAAAAAGCTTTTTACGTCAATGAGTAATATTACCGGAATATAGATAAATCTGTTATTTTACCTGCTATTTGGACAAAGATACAGTGATGATTATCACATTAACTAATACAAAATTTAATGTTATAACGTAAAAGTAAGAAATGTTTGAAAGTGAACAGCAGCAAGCTGCTGTGTTAATTGGCATCGCAAAAAGTTTTTTAGAAAAATAGCCGTCATGAGTATAGTCGAAACCAAACTCGAAGTAACCGAGACTGCTTTTCATGTAGCTGGTTACGAAAAGATTGAGTACAGTCTCGTTTATGTAAATGGAGTTTTTAATCCGCAAAACTCTGAGATTGCAGACACTTACCAGAAATTTGGACGCTGTTTAGCAGTGGTAGATGCCAATGTAAATCGATTGTATGGACAGAAAATTCAGTCCTATTTTCAATACCACAACATCGATTTAACTGTATTTTCGATCGCCATCCCAGAACTAGATAAAAATCTCAGGACTTTGGAGAAAATTATCGATGCTTTTGCCGAATTTGGCTTATTGCGTAAAGAACCTGTTTTGGTAATTGGCGGTGGTTTAATTACTGATGTGACAGGTTTAGCTTGTGCTGTTTATCGGCGCAGCAGTAATTATATTCGCATTCCAACTACTTTGATTGGCTTAATTGATGCGAGTGTGGCGATCAAAGTCGCAGTGAATCATAAGAAACTAAAAAACCGTTTGGGTGCTTATCATGCTTCCCAAAAAGTGATTTTGGATTTCTCATTTTTGGAGACTTTGCCAACTGCTCAAGTTCGCAACGGTATGGCAGAATTGGTGAAAATCGCTGTGGTTTCTCAGGGAGAAGTTTTTGAATTATTGGAGAAGTACGGCGAAAAATTGCTGCATAGTCATTTCGGCTATCTTGGCGATAATTCCGAACTGCAAGAGATGGGTCAAAAAATTAATCATCTGGCAATTAAACGAATGCTGGAGTTGGAAGTTTCTAACTTGCATGAGTTAGATTTAGATCGAGTGATTGCTTACGGACATACTTGGAGTCCAACTTTAGAATTAACGCCTCGCATACCTTTGTATCACGGTCATGCTGTTAATATTGATATGGCTTTATCAGCTACAATTGCAGCAAATCGGGGTTATATTACGATTGAGGAACGCGATCGCATTCTCCAATTAATGAGTCGTTTAGGTTTAGCATTGGATCATCCTTTGTTAGAAATAGATTTGTTATGGCGTGCAACTGAATCTATTACTTTGACTAGGGATGGACAACTACGCGCCGCTATGCCAAAACCGATCGGTACTTGCTTTTTTGTTAATGATTTGACTCGCGAAGAATTAGAAGCAGCAGTAGCAGATCACAAGCGAATTTGCGCTACTTATCCTCGCGCAGGTGCAGGTGTTGATGCTTATGTGCAAAGCGAAGAACCGGAATTAGTTGGGAGTCGGGGATGAGTGATAGTGTAATTAAAGGCGATCCAGTAAGACCTGTCACACCTTTAGGCATTTTGGTAGAAAAGCTGGAAAAAGTTGTCAAAATGGCGGAAACAGCGACTATTCCCGCTGAAATTAACAACGCACTGCAAGAAGTTTACCAACTAGCAGCGGGGATCGATCCGTACTTGGAAGAAATGACAACCCAAGAATCTCCTGCTTTAGCAGCGTTGGCGAAAAAGACTAGCGAAGAACCTTGGAGTAAACGCTTTAGCGATCGCGCCACTGTGCGACAGTTAGAACAGGAAATGCTTTCGGGACATATTGAAGGGCAAACTTTAAAAATGTTTGTCTACATGACTGGCGCAAAAAACATTTTAGAAATTGGAATGTTTACCGGATATTCGGCGTTAGCAATGGCGGAAGCATTACCGGAAAATGGGCGAGTTGTTGCTTGTGAAGTGGATGAATATGTAGCTAATTTCGCTAAAAATTGCTTTCAAGAATCACCTCACGGCAGTAAAATTTCTGTAGAAGTTGCCCCAGCTTTACAAACTTTGGAGAAATTAGCAGCAGCGGGAGAGTCCTTTGATTTGGTGTTTATTGATGCCGATAAAAAGGAATATGTGGATTATTTCAAGATGCTGCTAGACAAGGGTTTGTTAACAGAAAATGGGTTTATTTGTGTCGATAATACGTTACTGCAAGGGGAACCTTATTTACCTGCGGAAAAACGCAGTCCTAATGGAGAAGCGATCGCCCAATTTAACCAAATTGTTGCCCAAGATCCCAGAGTTGAACAAGTTTTGTTACCTTTGCGAGATGGTGTAACTGTGATTAGGCGAATCTAGAGACTCGGAATAAAAGGTAGGGAGGAGAACCTCCTATATCTTCTCCCTCTTTTCTCTGCGTCCTCTGTGCCTCTGCGGTTCATTGCTTCAATATAGAAAAATGAGTAATGATATGAAAGAGAGAATTTTTGGCGGGTTGCAAAATTTAGGGACTTTGGCGCTTTTAGCGATCGCATTTCCCTTTAATTTAACGATTGTATTAACAGCATTATTGGGGAATTTGATTAGTCAACCTTGGCAAAAGTCGAGAGTGAAAAACCCGAATCCGAAAAATATTATGCTGACTGGTGGAAAGATGACAAAGGCGCTGCAACTGGCGCGATCGTTTCACGCATCTGGACATCGGGTGGTATTAGTTGAAACTCATAAATATTGGTTAGTTGGTCATCGTTTTTCTCATGCAGTCGATCGCTTTTATACCATTCCCGCACCGTCCAAAGATCCCGAAGGTTATACTCAAGCTTTATTGGCAATAGCTAAACAAGAAAACATCGATGTTTATGTTCCGGTTTGTAGTCCGATCCAAAGTTATTATGACTCTTTAGCTAAACCTATTTTATCAGGTTGTTGTGAAGTTTTTCACTGCGATGCTGAGGTGACAAAAATGCTGGATGATAAGTTTGCTTTTGCGGAAAAGGCGCGATCGCTAAATTTATCTGTTCCCAAAACTTTTTTAATTACAAACCCCGAAGAAGTGCTGAATTTCGACTTTTCCCAAGAAAAGCGCAAGTACATTCTTAAAAGTATTGCTTACGATTCGGTACATCGTTTAGACATGACTAAATTCCCAATGGAATCTAGGGAAAAAATGGCGGATCATGTACGCAGTTTACCGATTAGTAAAGACAACCCTTGGATTATGCAAGAGTTCATTCCAGGGAAAGAGTATTGCACACATAGCACTGTGAGAAATGGCGAATTAAGGGTACATTGTTGCTGTGAATCTTCCGCTTTTCAAGTAAATTATGAAAACGTGGATAATCGGAAAATTTTTGAGTGGGTGAGTCATTTTTTCCGGGAATTCAAATTAACCGGACAAATTTCTTTTGATTTTATAGAAGCGGAAGATGGAACGGTTTATGCGATCGAATGTAACCCCCGCACTCACTCAGCAATCACCATGTTTTACAATCATCCAAAATTGGCGGATGCTTATTTAAATGATGAATCAGATCCCGATTATCCCTTGCAACCTTTAGCAAATAGTAAACCAACTTATTGGTTGTACCATGAAATTTGGCGGTTGACTGGGGTAAGGTCGATCGAACAACTAAAAACCAGATTAAACATTATCTTACGTGGTAAAGATGCCATCTTTCAATTTAACGATCCCCTGCCATTTTTGATGGTACCTCACTGGCAAATTACCTTATTGTTACTCAAAAACCTGCAAAAACTTAAAGGTTGGATCAGGATAGATTTCAACATTGGGAAACTTGTGGAAATCGGTGGAGACTAAAGGATTCAATCAAAGTGATAATGTTTGATCGATCGCCAATTTTAATAACTCCTTTACAGAAATTCCTGCTGCTTTTGCCATACAAGAAATCACACTTTTAGTCGCAAAAGAACAATACAAACCCGCTTCTAAAAACCAAGGTTCACCCTTTGGATCGATGCGAAAATCAAATAAACTGTAATGACGACAACCTAAAGCTTGATGACACTTTTTAGCTACTTCTTGAACCTTTTCGGTGAGAGGATCTTTAGGGTCTACAATCCAAGCAGTGATATTATCTTTAGCAGTTAAAAACAAGTTACCATCGTCATTTTTTTGGATTTTATCAGCATAGTTGCGGATGGGTTTTTTCTGGGGATCTACTAAATATTCTTCAAGAGGTAAACCCACTAATTCCCCGTCTTTAACAATAATGCCACATCTAACTTCTCGACCAAGTTCGATAAATTCTTCAACTATGACTTCCGAATCATGTTCAAATGCTTTTTGCAAAGCAGCATCATATTCAGTAAAATCTTTAACTAACACTACTCCTAAAGAGTTGTCCGAACTTGCAGGTTTAACGACTGCTGGAGGTAAAATTGTCGGAACATCTCCTTTACGAAGAACTTCTCCACGAGGTACTTTTACCCCTGCTGCGGCGACAATTGCTTTTGCTCTTGCTTTATGTGCTCCGATCGCCATAACATCAGGAGTATTACCGATATAAGGAATTTTCAGCAAGTCGAATAAACCTCGGTAATGAGTCATTCCCGGAAGACAAAACATTTGTGGTAAAACAACGTCAATGTTTTGCGCTGAGATAAATTCGATCGCCTCAAACAAAGTCATCTGTTTGGCGATCGCAATATCATCTAAACTGAGAGAATCGGGAAATCGCCAATTGCGATCGGGTGTAATATATGCCATCAGAAAGTCATAGCTAGGATCTGCTGTTGCTGTGAGACAATCTTGAGCATAAAGGCGGGAAACATCACAGTAAAAATCACTTTCAGCAGACCCAACTAAATGAAGAATACGTAGCGATCGCATAATTAATCTTTCTATCCAATAACATTACTTATTGTAGGGTGCGTTAGTGATAACGTAACGCACCATCCCACTGTTAAGAGTGAGCGACTGAAGTCGTCACAACGAACCTTAGAAAGAGTATACTCTTCCAGTTTCATCAATATAAACTGACCTGTCTTCGTTGGCAGGATTATCTGCTAAACGAACCCGAACAAAAAGTTGATTTTGTCGAGGATCGGTACTGTAGTCAAATGCCAACTCTTCCGGTGAATAAATATTAACATTAACGATATCTTGAACTTGATTAATGCTTCCAGCCGTAAAATTAGTTGTACCGTTTGGAGGCAAAATCCCCGACGCATTACGACCAAAAGCATAATTAACCCGAACACCAGATTGATTCAAAACTGTAATTTTAATCGGTTCTTTAGGGTTAACCTGTGCTTGGGGTTGCCAAAAACCAGAGGAAAAAGTGTTTGCACCTGTTTTCGGTTGGGAAAAAACAGCACTAGGAATTGTGATAGCGATGCTACTAAGTAGTACCAAAGCGGCTAAAAATCTTATTTTCATTTTTACCTTATCTTTACCCAAATGTGCTTAATATTTGAATCTTGGGTTTTCATTCTAATAGTATGCTTACTGGGAGGAATTTTTAGCTTTTATACTAAAATTTTTACATTTGGAAATTTAAAACCGCAGATGCACGCAGATAAAATTGTAGAGACGTTTCATGAAACGTCTCTACTGTAATTATCAAACGGTTAAGCATTCAACGGGAGAAGATTGAACAATCCTTTCTCCGGTTAAACTAAAGGCGCGAACTTCGGTAATTTTTACTTTAACTATTTGACCTTTCAATTCGCTGATGTTACCAGGGAAAAAGGTGAGACGATTTCCGCGAGTTCTTCCCATGACTTGAGTTGAATCTTTGGAATTTTGGTCTTCGACTAAGACTTCTTCGATGCGGTTTTGGTAGCGTTGCGATCGCTCAGCTGCTTTAATAGAAACCAAGTGATTTAAACGTTGCAATCTATCCGCTTTCACCTCTTCCGAAAGTTGATTCTCCCAAACAGCCGCAGGTGTACCCGGACGGGGAGAATAAGCAGCAGTATTTAATAAATCAAAACCAATTTCTTCAACCAACTTCAAAGTATTTTCAAACTGCACTTCCGTCTCCCCAGGAAAACCGACAATTGCATCTGCACTAATTGCCGCATCTGGCATATAATTGCGAATTGTCTCAATAATTCGGCGGTATTTTTCCTGAGTATAACCCCTAGCCATTGCCTTAAGAATTTCGTTATCTCCCGACTGAAAAGGAATGTGGAAATGTTCGCAAACTTTCGGCAATTCCGCACAAGCTTTAATCAATCTTTCAGTAAAATAACGAGGGTGAGAAGTCGCAAAACGAATCCGTTCAATACCAGGGACATCATGAATAAAATACAGCAAATCCGTCAGAGTATTTTTGTGTCTTCCCTCTGGCGTTACTCCCGGTAAATCTCTACCGTAAGCATCAATATTTTGACCGAGTAAAGTTATCTCTTTATAACCCTGACTTGCTAACTCTTCAATTTCCCGAAGAATCGCTTCCGGTGTGCGAGATTGTTCCACACCACGAACATTAGGAACAACACAATAAGTACAACGTTCATTGCAACCATAAATCACGTTCACCCAAGCAGTAACAGCACTATCACGCCGAGGTTTAGTGATATCTTCCATAATATGAACAGCTTCCGTTGCAACTACTTGATTGCCATTAAAAACCTGTTCCAATAAATCTTCTAAACGGTTAGCGTGTTGCGGCCCCATTACTAAGTCTAATTCAGGCACGCGCCGCAGTAAAGCTTCACCTTCTTGTTGCGCCACACAACCTGCAACAATTAATGTTAAATCCGGTTGTTCTTGTTTGCGTTTCGCCTGTCTTCCCAGATAAGAATAAACTTTGTGTTCGGCATTATCCCGAATTGTACAGGTATTGTAGAGAATCAGATTAGCATCATTAGGATCTTCCGACCACTGAAAACCCATATCTTCGAGAATACCAGCCATGCGTTCCGAGTCGGCTTTATTCATCTGACAGCCGAAGGTGGTAATGTGATAGCGACGGGGAGTAGTGGTCATGGTTAGTTACGCAAAAAGTTAAATATAAATGACAAACTCTTATAAATTATAGATTTTTGTGATTTGTTTTGGTGAGTTTGCACGACAATTTAAGAGTTTTGTAGTTCTGTCAACAACCAATTAACAACTTGAGATTGATCTCCTTGCAGATTGCGTTGTAAAGCTTCGGCTAATAAAGAAATAGGAAAACCTGCCAAAACTTGAGATTCTGTAATTCGCCGACTTCCATGATTAGCAATAGCAAAAGCTGTAACTTCTGCTTGTTGGACATCAACTACCCAGTATTCAGGAATTGCTAAATCTTCGTATAAAATGCGTTTGCGTCCTAAGTCATCTGCGATCGTACTTTTTCCCAATTCAATAGCTAAATCTGGCGCTGGATAGTTGTCCAAATTAATAATATTAGTACCTCTGGGAACCAGTTGAATCCGTTCTCCAATATAGTAAGAAATATCTGGCTGACATTCACGCACACCAGTTTTTCTATAAGTACAATTAGTCAATCCTTTAACCGGAATATTTCTGATAGTGGCAAACAAGCTAATTACAAGAATAGCAATAGTATTATCGCTGGCGTGGTCATGTCCTAAAGATGCCATTTCAATCCTCATTTGACCATTGTGATAATAGCCTTTCGATTGCTCAAAAACTGGGTTTTCAATTGTTTGGATATAATCCTCCCAACTTGCTGTTACCCATTCCTCAGTAATAACTTTTGTTTGTATGTTGCTCATAGTAATTTGCAATTATAACACTTTTAAATATAATAGCAATCTTATTTCATTAAATTTATAAAATTACAATAGAGCCAGTAAAACCTGGAACTAAATAAATTAAATAAATCTCTCCAGAAGCGTCTGCTTTATCAATAACTTCGCGCAAATTTTCACCATGAGTAATAATGCCGTTAGTATTATATGCCACATATTGATGAGCATACTTTTTAAATTGTTGTCGATTTCGATTCAACCATTTTACGATTTCACGGCTTTCTTCGGGAGAGGGTGTTTTGCTCATGGATTTTACCGTTGATGAAGTGATAGTAGCGATCGCACAAATCCCTCGATCGTATAGTTCAAGTTTAGCAATTATTTAATTGCTGTGGAATGTTGCGATCGCTTTTCCACATATACTTCTGAAAATCATAAATAGCAGTATAATCGTTGTTTCAATTTTTCTCGAATTTACAAAAATTACTCTCTGTTAATCCCTCCTATATCTCTAGCTGAAATCTCTCCCTACTGATTGTAAAAAATAATGATTGCTATCTTTTTCATTAGTCCTTCGCATCTTTCCCGCCTTCTTGGTTCGTGAATAAGATACAGTCCCTATTCTGCGTTTTCCAAGTTTCCATACTTTTGCTAAATCTTTCCTTAGAGCTTTTAAAAAAGCGCAATCGTTTCCAATATCTGAAGCTTCATCTTCATCTAAATCTTCCTGATTTTTTAGAATTTCTTGGTAAGCTTCTATCCGATAATCAAGCGCTTCAATAATCATTTTTAAAGGTATTGAGGAATAACTTCTCCTACGTTTCACGCTGCTCGATGGTGCATTATGCTTCCAATAATCAAGCGCTTCACTAATAAACTGTTTATCTTTGAAACTTAACTGCATACCTAGTTTTTTGTCATTTCAAGTGTTATTTTAGAAAGCGAAGGATTAACTCACCTTTTCAAAAGATGTACCAATCAACCGCAATGCTGCTTTGTACTCTTCTAAAGACATATTATAGCGAGGTTTCCATAACCAATGATCATTGTGGTCGTTGATTAACTCTAACTGAGTAGGAATATCAGTATCTTGCAGCAGTTTCCACCAATTTTTACCCGTCTTTAAATTTGCAAAAGTAGAAATTCCGCCCCCTAAAGTAGCATTAACCCAAACTTGCTCTCTCTCCTCGTAGATAGCAATATCTCTGTTAGGTCTGACATTATCCATTCTAGGAGAACTAGCATTTCCCTGTCGGTATAGGTCAATTGGTGTTTTCGCCATTTTATAATGTAATTCATTTTAGTTACTAGGCATAATTAATGTACATTATTCCATCAAAACCGCTAGACTTAACAATCTCCTAATTAAAAAATGGCGATCGCCCTCTTCCCTCTCTTTCTTCTCTTCGTGTCCTTCGCGCCTAAGTGCTACGCACCGCTACGCGAACGCGGTTCAAAAAAATGAGATACTTAAAATGAAACAGATAACAATATTTCTAAGTTTCGCTCTTTTCCTATTAATACCTATAACCTGGCAAATAGAAAACAAAGCTTTAGCTAATCAACCTTTTAGTATTACCCAAGCTGCTAATCCTGAAAGCGAAAAAGTAATGAATTTAGTTTGGCGACTTCCAGAAGTACAGCAGAAAGCGGCAGAAATCAGGAGATTATCAAACGGCAAAGTAAGGGTTAAGTTAATGTTAGAAACTACACCAACTAAAACCGAACCTTACTACACTGTGAGAGTTTTTGAAGATAATCCCGATCGCATTGTCACACTTTATTGGTTTCGCGTTAATATGCCAGAAGAAAAGATTACCGTGCAAGATGCAATTACAGGGGAATACATTTCCTTAGAACAATGGCGGAAAAAATGAAAGTAGTAGAGATACAAAATAACTTTGGTTTAGATTGTTTGCGGTTGTGCGATCGCCAAATCCCCACACCCAGTATAGGACAAGTTTTACTAAAATTAAGCGCCGCTTCCCTAAATTATCGAGACTTATTAGTAGTACAAGGACGTTATAATCCCAAACAAAAATTACCCTTAATTCCCCTTTCCGATGGCGTAGGCGAAATAGTTGCTGTTGGCGAAGGAGTAACGCGAGTTAAAGTAGGCGAAAGAGTTGCTAGTATCTTCTTTCAAAAATGGTTAGCGGGAAACCCTTCAAAAGAAGTATTTCGCTCAACTTTAGGTAGTCCTGTAGATGGTGTATTAGCAGAATATATTGTGTTAGATGAAAATGGAGTAATTCCAGTTCCGCAACATCTTTCCGATGTCGAAGCTGCTACTTTACCTTGTGCTGCTGTTACTGCTTGGAATGCTTTAATAACTGGGGGTAATTTGAAAGCTGGAAACACTGTACTTTTGCAAGGTACTGGTGGTGTTTCCCTGTTTGCTTTGCAGTTTGCGAAAATGTCTGGGGCGCGAGTAATTATCATTTCTAGTAGTGAGGAAAAGTTGGAAAGGGCGCTGAAATTAGGTGCAACTGATGGCATTAATTATAAAACAAATCCTAATTGGGATGAACAGGTTTATCAATTAACAAATAGTGTTGGTGTTGACTATGTGGTAGAAGTTGGAGGTGCAGGAACTTTACCTAAATCTTTGCGTGCTGTTTCTGTGGGTGGATATATTAGTTTAATTGGGGTTCTCACGGGTAACACGGCAGAAGTTAACCCTTTACCTATTTTGAATAAAGCTGTTACTGTTCAAGGGGTTTATGTTGGTTCTCGTGAGATGTTTGAGGAGATGAATCGGGCGATCGAATTACATGGAATTAAACCAATTGTCGATCGCACTTTCCACTTTACAGAAGCAAGGGAAGCTTTAGAATATATGGCAAGTGGAGCGCATTTTGGTAAAATTTGTCTTAAGTTCGACTAGTATGGACATAATACTGTTGCCCCTATGGGTAAATTAAAAAAACTAATAGAGCAATTCCTCAATTATCCACCAGAAGTGAGATTTGAGGATGTCGTATATATTTTGTTGGCTTTTGGTTTTGAAGAAAAAAGATCTAAGGGTAGCCATCACAGTTTTCGAGATTCCCAAGGGAGAAAGATTACTATCCCTAAAAAAGGCGGACAGAAAGTTAAAGGAGTTTACGTACAGCAAATTGTTGAACTATTAAACTTGGAAGAATGGAACGATGAAGACACTGAATCAGAATAATAAGCAGATTGAAAAACAACCATTAGAGTATTATTTAAATCTTCAATATCCAGTCACACTTTACCCCGATCCAGAAGGGGGATATGTGGCACAAATTAAAGATTTGCCTGGATGTTTAACTCAAGGTGAAACTTTAGATGAGACGATCGCTAATATTAATGAAGCAAGGGAATTATGGATCGAAACGGCTTATGAATCTGGAGACGATATTCCTTTACCTAGTAGTGAAGAAAGCTACAATGGTAAGCTACTTCTGCGGATGCCGAAATCTTTGCATCGTCGTTTAGCTGAAGAAGCGGAACGGGAAAATGTCAGCTTGAATCAGTACATTGTGTTTTTACTGAGTAAGGTTAGTTAATTAATTACTGCAAATCCCGTTTTTGAAAGCTTACATTGCTTTCCAAGTACCATGAAATCCTATTGGTACAACGCTAGGTAATCCTAATTTACACGCAGGTTCATCGTCTAATCTTTCACTATCAAATACCCAAACTTCGCTTTGATTGTTGTTGCCATCATAGACAACTGTTAACACCCAACCTTGATGAGGATTTAGGGAATCTGGGGCATAAATTGGTTCGTTAGGATAGCGATTTTCGCCTAAGTTTGCTTCTTGGATGTTGTTTGTTTTGTGGTCGAAACGTGCGATCGCACCATATATTTCCCTAGTAGTATCGGACTCTTTACCATGCAAAGACATAAAGGTATAACGAGAAAATTCACCGACATTTTCCTGCGGTACTATGGGAAATTCGCCATCTCTATCTAACAATTCTTCACTTGATTTTACCTTGCCAGTTTGCGGATCGAGACGTACTTGCCACAAAGTTGATTTCGCAGGAATTTGAATTTCTCCAGTTGGGAATTGTTTGAGACGTTGATTAGTTTGAAAATCTTGATAACGAAAGAAATCGATCGCAATTTCTCCGTCATTATTTACATAACCATTGCTAAAATGCCATTGATACCAGGGTTCAGTTTGACTTTTACTTACTAGGGATAGAGTTGTGCGATCGAAAACTAAAACTTGAGTTCCTAACTGCGGTTTCCATTCCATTACATCGCTATAACTCTGCAAACCAAAAAGTACTGGTAACACATTTATTCGTACTGGTGGAACAAAAAATATTAAATATTTACCTGCCATGACAAAATCATGAATTAAAGGAACTCCATCCACAGTAAAACTAGACTTTCGCCGGATTTTACCAGTTGAATCACTCTGATAAATATTGAGAGTTGAATTCTTTCCTATACCCACGCCAAAATTGAAAATTTCCCCTGTTTTAGGATCGCATTTTGGATGGGCAGAAAAAGTTAAATTTTCACCTAAACCAGATAAATCATCTAATCCTTGAGTTTGCAAAGTTTCTAAATCTAAAGCATGAGGTTTTCCGCCTTCCCACAGTGCCAAAAGTTTATCTGGTAAAGCTAAAACTGAAGTATTAGCAGAGTTTTTTACTGACATAAACCATTGATTCCAAAAAGGCCCAGGCGCAGTCATGCCATAATTACCATAGAGGTATTTGCCTGCTTTTGATTCTGCTAAATATCCAGAAGTTTGCACGTAGCGATAAATTCCTGTAGCGCCATTATCGCTGAATTTTACAGCAAGAATTGCGCCATCGCCATCAAACCAA
Source organism: Floridaenema fluviatile BLCC-F154 (assembly GCF_041929135.1). NCBI lineage: Bacteria > Bacillati > Cyanobacteriota > Cyanophyceae > Aerosakkonematales > Aerosakkonemataceae > Floridanema > Floridanema fluviatile. Next base: position 199,362 of record NZ_JBHFNS010000092.1, read on the forward strand.
TGCCCCACTTTTTTACCACCACGTTCTAATCTAGCAGGGCCATTACGATAGAGTGTACCACGTAACCCTTCGGGAATTTTCCCGGCGATAATTGGCAAGGGAGTTAATGGGAATTCTTGTGCTGGTGGGGTAATACAATTTGCCCAAGCTTTACGAGTTAAGGGTTTAGTAATTGTTGTCATCTTTCGCAGGTAGGAGAAACTGAGGGTTTATGAGTTTAAATTTGGTTTTTTGTAAAGCCATTATTTAGAAATTGTAGCCAAAAAGTACCCTGAGAGGTATGACTGAGAACCAAACTCATGGTTAAAATATTGACTTATACTATTTTCTCTCAAAAATAGACATTTCAGTTTGTATGTTCATGAAGGCATTGTATCAACAAGTAAAAGAGAGTCTGTTATCATTAATTGGTCATGCGGTAGAAGCATTTCCAGCTTTTATAACGGCGATAATTGTTCTTTGTCTAACTTCTTATCTGGCTAATTTAGTCAGGCAGGTAGTAAAAAGAATTGGGGTACGTGCAGTTAAAAGTTTATCGTTGCGATCGCTCCTAGTCCAAACCAGTTATGTTACAGTTTGGGTACTTGGTATTCTCGTCGCTTCTGTAATTGCTTTTCCTGATTTACGCTTAGGAGATTTAATCGGTTTACTAGGTTTAAGTTCCGTCGCTATTGGTTTTGCTTTTCAAGATATCTTCAAGAACTTCTTAGCCGGAATCATTTTATTATTGCAAGAACCTTTTCGCATTGGCGATCAAATAATTGTCGAAGATTATGAAGGTACAGTCGAAGATATTGCGATTCGTTCTACACAAATTGTCACCTATCAAGGGGAAATAGTAGTAGTACCAAATGCTGTTTTATTTACTAACCCAGTACAAGTATTAACCGCCCAACGTTTCCGGCGAACAGATTTAGAAATCGGCGTTGATTATAATACTCCTTTACGTTTTGCCGTCGATGTTTTGCTACAAGCGGTGTTAGAAGTTGAAGGGGTTTTAGCGGAACCAAAAGCAGAAGTTGATGGCATTGGTTTTGGGGATAGTTCGATCGATTTTGTCGTGCGTTATTGGACTTTACCCCAAAAAATTCACGTTCGCCGCATTAAAACTAAAGTCATAATTGCTTTAAAAGAAGCGTGCGATAAAGCGGATATTAATATTCCCTATCCTATCCGCACAGTTTACTATTATGACCAAGAGAAATACAACGATAACGCCTCTATTTCCAATGGGAGAAAAGCTGGCGAGTGAACAATTACTGAGGACATTAGTTAGTTTGATTCTCAGTTGCTTGCTGCACTTGCTCTACTGTTAATTCAAGTGCTTGGGCGATTTGTTCTACAGTTAAACCCAATGCTAATAAACGCGGAACTGCTGCGAATTTAGCTTCTTCTACACATTCCTCCTTGATGCTTTGGTAGATTCTTGTTTGTTTAAATTCGGTTTCGGTGAAATTAAACATTTGGCGGATTTCCTCCCTGCTTAATTGCTTAAACTTATTTAACAAATGTGAGTAATATTAGTTAGATTGATTCTCCGATGCTTGCTGTACTTGTTCCACAGTTAATTCAAGTGCTTGGGCAATTTGTTCCACAGTTAAACCCAACGCCAAGAAACGTGGAACTGTTTCTAACTTGCTTTCTAGTCCAACCTCTTGCTCAATTTCTTCCTTGATGCTTTGATAGATTCTTGTTTGTTTAAATTCGGTTTCAGTAAAGTTAAACATTTGGCGGATTTCCTCCCTGCTTAATTGAGTGAATTTGTAAACTAAGATTGTTTCTATTAATTCTAGAATTTCTCGCTTGGTTGTGGCATCTGTTATTTGTTCTCGCGCTTGAGAGATTAATTCTCTGGCACTGGTAACGGCTGTTTCCTCCCTTTCAATTATTAATTGTACAATTCTCAATCCGAAAGAGTTGTTTGCTGCTTCTCCTAATTCATCTAAATAGATGCGTTGTACTTGGGGAGTGGAAAGCAAACTTTGATAGGGTATTGTGTCTGCTGTTTCTATACTGCGAGTGGGATAAACTACTACCGCACGCCAAAGATTTACGGTTTCGTTTTGGCGGAGATAAAGGAAGATTTCGGAGAATAAGCGGCGGTAAAATGTTGTATCTGGTTGGAATTGGACTTCGGTGAAATATACTGTTTCTGCGTTGGTGTTGGGAACGGGGATGAATACGCCATCTATTCGGAAAGCGGTTTTTTGATTTCAACTGAGACGAATTGATAGGTGTTGATATCGATGTTTGGTTGTTCGATTAATTCAAAAAAGATGCGGGGAAAGGTTTTGAATAGGCGGTAGAATATGGAGTCTGTTTTCATAGTTATAAATTTTATTAAACCGCAGAGACGCAGAGGACGCAGAGGAAAGAAGGAGAGGGGGTTTTTGTTAGATGAACGCAGATAAAATCAAATATTCATCTGTGTTTATCTGTGTTCATCTGTGGTTTAAATTATGCACTTTTAAACGGCTACGGCAGCTTTTAATTGGAAGATTTTTTCGATCGCGTCTTCCACAACTTTATCCGGTGTTGAAGCACCAGAGGTAATTCCTACCACAATTTTGCCAGCAGGCAGCCAATTTTCTACTACTTCTAAATCGCCATGTAAAATCTTATGTTCGATGCGATTTCCGGGGCCAATTCTCTCGGCACAATCGATATGATAAGAGGGAATCTTTCTATCAATCGCTATTTCTTGTAAGTGTGTAGTGTTGGAAGAATTATACCCGCCAATTACTACCATTAAATCCAATTGTTCATCTACTAATTGGAACATGGCATCTTGCCGTTCTTGTGTGGCATCGCAGATCGTATTAAAGCTTTGGAAATGCTCGTTTAACTGAGCAGGGCCATACTTTTTCATCATCGTATGTTCAAACAATTTCCCAATTTGCTCGGTTTCACTTTTGAGCATGGTAGTTTGGTTAGCAATACCGATACATTCTAAATCTACATCGGGATCGAAACCCTCAGAATAAGCACGGTTGAATTTAGCTAAAAATTCTTCGCGATCGCCACCATTCAAGATATAATTCGCTACATATTCGGCTTGTGCCATGTTCAACACAATCAAATATTTATCAGCAAAAGAACTCGTTGCGATCGTCTCTTCATGATTATATTTGCCATGAATAATTGAGGTGTAACTCTTTTTCTTATGCTTTTCGACAGTGTTCCAAACTTTCGATACCCAAGGACAAGTAGTATCAACAATTGTGCATTTTTTCTCGGAAAGCAATTGCATTTCTTGGACGCTAGCGCCGAAGGCAGGTAGAATTACCACATCACCCATTCCAACGCCAGAAAAATCTTTTTGACCCTGTTCTACAGCAATAAATTCTACCTGCATTTCCCGCAATCTTTGATTCACCGAAGGATTGTGGATAATTTCATTAGTAATCCAAATGCGTTCAGTAGGGAAATGCTGACGAGTTTCATAAGCCATTGCTACCGCACGTTCCACACCCCAGCAAAAGCCAAAAGCCTCAGCTAGCCGAATGGTAACATCTCCCCGTTCCAGGGTATAGTTATTTTCGCGGATTTGCTGAATCAGACTGCTTTGATACTCGGATTTCAGAACTCCAGCGACTTCCTCTTGATGACCGAATCCTTTACGATGGTAGTTTTCTGATTGTTGCAGTGAGCGTTTAAAAGTTTTTGTATCCATTTTTGTCCCTTGTCTGAAAAGTCCAAGTGCAGATGTTTTCAGACTACCGGGAAATTGGCACAATTGTCAGCAATTTTCAGGTAATAGGGAACAGGATAAAAGTTTTCAATAATTTTCTCCCCTGCGCCCCTGCCCCTGTGCCCCTCTGCGCCCCTGCTCTCCCATGACTAACTGAGTATACATTTGCATTCCCGATCGCCAAACAAGATAACCCTGACGGTTAAGATGTAATCCATCAGTGCTTAAATCGGCGCGAAGATAACCTTGAGCATTGGTAAATAAAGGATATAAATTTAAAAATTTGACTTCTTCTTCTTGAGCGATCGTCGCTAGTTCTTGGTTAAGCTGTTGAATGCGAGTGATGGGAATAGTGATTAAACGATCGCGCCCTTCCCAAGTTGCCTGTTCGCCACCATGAGGTAAAATCGACTGAACGACAACTTGAGATTGAGGATGAACTCGGCGCAATCTTCGCAGAATCTTGCGATAATTTTTTAACAAAGTTCGATCGTCAACTCCCCGAATCAGATCGTTAATCCCAATCATCACGTAGATTCTTTCCGGTTGAGTGCGATCGAACAGGCGCAATCTGCGCCACAAACCAAGGGAAACTTCCCCAGAAATTCCTTGATTCAACCAACTTTTGTCTGTGGGTAACAAATCTGGGGGAAACCACAAACTTAAGGAATCACCCAACAAAACATTTAAATGAGTTGGCTGTTTTCTGGCTGCGGCTTCTGCTTCTTGCTGTAAAATATCGATCCACTTTTGATAAGACAATTGATGTCTTTTTCCTAATCCCGGAGTGGAAGTAGGAACTTCTGATGACATACTTTCTCTCACCGCAGCAGCACTAATCTGATAATCAACAGGCCACCAACCATCCCGCAGTAGCCAGCCAACCACCAGTATAAGTAAACCATTAACAGCCAGAGATAGCAAAGCCCAAGTGGGATAATTCCGCACCGAAGTTAATACTCGGCTGGATTTCAATCTGTTTGGTACTGATTTGAAAGTGCGATCGGTCATCTGATTTTAGATTTTAGATTTTAGATTTTAGATTGAGCCGTTTTGTTATCAAAAGCACCAATCTAAGATCCAAAACGGTATTACTTTAGTCATTGCCAAGAGTCAACTGTGAAATAAACTCTTCTCCGTAACCTTCTTCGCCATGTTCGTTGATATCTAAACCTTCATCTTCCGCCACAGGTTTCACCCGTAAAGGCATCACCAATCCCAGAAGTTTCCAGATAATTAGTGTACCAACAGCAGCAAAGATAACTGTAGCTATTACTCCCCCAAATTGGCTAATGATTAATCCAGGATTGCCATATAGTAACCCATCACTTCCAGCACTGTTAACTTCCTTAGTGGCAAAGAAACCCGTAAGAATGGTGCCTATGGTACCGCCTACGCCGAAAATCGAGAAAGTATCCAAAGAATCATCAAATTTCCACTTCACTCGCCAGTTTACCGCCCAGAAACAACCGAAACAGGCGATCGAACCAATCAACAGCGCCCCCATTGGCGTAACATAACCTGCGGCGGGAGTAATACTTACCAATCCTGCCAAGAAACCGCTAGCAATGCCAATGGTAGAGGGTTTACCTTTGAGTACCCATTCCATAATGCTCCAAGTTAAACCTCCCGCTGCTGCGGCTGCGGTGGTGGCGACAATAGCGACAGTGGCTAATTCTCCAGAGGCTAATGCTCTACCGCCATTTAAACCGAGCCAACCGAACCAAAGTAAAGCAATTCCTAGTAAAGCGTAGGGAATATTATGTGGGGCGTTAGTTTGATGGGGGTAAGTTTTTCTTGCGCCCAAAACCCAAGCGGCGACTAGGGCGGAAACACCGGAACTAATATGAATAACTGTTCCGCCAGCGAAGTCTAGTACTCCCATTGTTTCTAACCAACCTTTGCCCCAAACCCAGTGAACTAAAGGTGAGTAAATGAAGGTAGACCAAAGAATGATAAACCAAAAGTAAGCTTTAAAGCTAACTCGTTCGACTATTGCGCCAGAAATTATTGCTGGGGCGATGATAGCGAACATCATTTGGTAAATCATGAAAAGTTGATGGGGAATGGTGGGTGCGTAGCCGATCGGATCTGGTTGATTGAAGGCAACATCCCGCAAAAATGCCCAATTTAAGCTACCCAAGATCGGGCTAGTTTCATAAGGGGGTATGGCTCCTGGTGCGATCGAGTTGGGGGCAAAGGCGAGACTGTAACCCCATAAAATCCAGATAACACCGACGATCGCCATTGTCATGAAACTCATCATCATGGTGTTGAGGACGTTGCGCGATCGGACCAATCCCCCATAAAAAAACGCCAATCCCGGTGTCATCAACAACACTAATGCTGAGCAAATCAACATCCAAGCTGCATTTCCAGAGTCAATTCTCGGCACTTCCGCTGTTCCCTGTCCGCCCACTTCTTGAGGGGTGGGATTGAGTATTGTTGACTCTGGTGGAGTGAATACAGGACTAATGGGACTGGGAGAAACTAAAGGTGTTGGAGAAGTTTCCGGCGTTAGTGTCGGACTAGGAATTGGAGAAGGCGAGGGAGAAGGGGAAGTGTCTTGGGCAAAGGATTGAATTACCATTGGCCCCAATAACACAAAAATCGTCATTATCCAAGTAATCAAAAATTTCTTTAACAATTGCTTTTTCCCTAAAATCACCAACTATTAACAGAATGAGTTTAATGAGGGAATTTTAATACAAGCTTCGCAATTTCAAAAACGAGAAATTAACTTCCCCAATCCCCAATCCCCAATCCCCCATTCGCCATAAATAAAAAAATTTCCCGCCTATTCTCTCAGAGAAAGCTTCTGAGCCTTTGACGGGAAGATTTTGGAGAAATGGATTTTTATCTACAATCCGCTGGTAATTCCACCGGGATTTCCCGAAATTCCTCCGCTTTTTGCTACACCACCAGGGCCAGCTTCTTTGAGGAATCCGCTGTAGGCTTCCATGCCATGTTCGCCAATATCCAAACCGACGATTTCTTCTTCGGGAGTAACACGAATGCCCAAAGTTGCTTTCAGTGCTAACCAGAAAATGGTACTGATTAAGACTGTAAAGCCTCCTACGGAGAGAATTCCGACTACTTGGGGGATAACTTGTGTGAAGCCACCACCGAGTAGTAAGCCTTTAGCTGGGCCGGCGCTGTACCAGGAGTAAATGCCGGGGCCAACAGAAAACAGACCGACACAAAGAGTTCCCCAAATCCCGCAAACTAAGTGAACGGAAGTTGCACCTACTGGGTCATCAATTCCCAGTCTGTCGAAGAAGGTGACAGAGAAAACTACGATGATGCCAGCAATTAAGCCAATAATGAAGGCACTACCCATGTTTACCCAAGCACAAGAGGCAGTGATGGCGACTAAGCCAGCCAAGATGCCGTTGATGATCATGGAGAGGTCGGGTTTACCAAGGTAAAGCCAAGCGGTAACTGTGGCGGCGACTCCCCCGATCGCAGCTGCCATGTTAGTAGTTAGGGCGATGTGGGCGATCGCCGATCCATCAGCTGCCATTGTCGAACCTGGGTTAAATCCAAACCAACCCAACCACAAAATCAAACAGCCCAAAGTAGCAATACTCATGTTGTGACCGGGTAAAGCCACGCTTTGACCATCTTGATATTTACCGATCCTTGGCCCTAAAAATGCCGCACCCATCAGTGCTGCCCAACCACCAACTGAGTGAACTACTGTTGAACCAGCAAAATCCCAGAAACCGAAGTCTGCTAGCCAACCGCCACCCCAAATCCAGTGTCCGGTAATCGGGTAAGCAATTCCAACGAGTAAAACGCTAAAGATTAAGAAGTCAACGAATTTAATTCTTTCTGCCACAGCCCCAGAAACGATCGTAGCTGCGGTTCCGGCGAATACTAATTGGAACAAAAACTTAGCTTCTAGGGGTACACCTGTCCAGTTCAGGGAACTAAAAATGCCTTTGTAAGCGTCTCCTGTAGCTGGACTGTTATCTGCTCCTGTGAGGAACAATCCTCCTAGCGATCCCATGAACTCGTTGCCGTCGCTAAACATGATGCTAAAACCAATTGCCCAGAATGCAATGGTGGAAAGACCAAAGACAATCAGGTTTTTCGCTAAAACGTTAACGGCGTTTTTCTCGCGACAGAAGCCAGTTTCTAACATCCCGAAACCAGCGTTCATGAAGAACACTAAAAAGGCGGCAATTACTACCCATAAGGTATCTAATGCTACTTTTAACTCAGCAGTTGTCGGCCCTGCCGCTGCTGCTGGGCTCACTACTGCTGGGTCAGTAGGTGTAACTGGTACTGGAACCGGAGTTAGTACAGGCGAGGGAATGGCTGTGCCATCTGGTGTAGTTGTGCCTTCTAAGGGGGATGGAGTTGGTGTTGCTTCTTGGACAATGCCCTCTTGTAAAGGTGTGGGCGTGGGGGTGGCATCTTGCGCGATCGCCATGTAACCCCACGACAACACAATCATTAGAGCCAAAGGAATACAAGCTTGCCAACTTGGAGATAATCTCTTCACTCTCGCTGGCAATTTCTGGAAAAACTTTACGCTTAATACTTGGCCGAGCAATCTATTTGCAAATGGTCTTCTAGCTTTTGTTCTCGACCTCTTCTTTCTGAGGGCTAATTTAGGCATGATTACAGCACTATTTTCCGATGTGTAAAACGTCTCAGGTTTTTTTTGACTAATCGTTTGGTGATTTTGACATACTACCCCGTCAAGCGTTGCTGTGACGGGGGATTTTCCCAGAATCACTTCTTGGGATTACTGGTTCAACGAGACGACTTAAATCTTCAACATCTCTGTTAAAAATCCAGAGGCCGGACTCTCCCCAGTCGTTCGGGTCGGTTCCTGTATGCCCTACAGTACCGTTGAGATATTCTCCCAAATATTTCAACCCTTTTTTCAAAATATTAATTGCCGCGTTAAAGTCACGAGCTAAAACTGTTTTACAGTGAGGACAAAGGTGAGTTCTTGTACTTAACGTTTTATAAACTTTTGCCCCACAAACCGAACAATCAATCGTCGTGAATTGCGGTGGTACGGCAATACAAGTTATCTTATGTATCTTGGCGAAATAATTCAGCCATTGCGTGAATTGATACCAAGAAGCATCGCTAATACTTTTGGCTAACTTGTGATTTTTCACTAAATTTGACACCTTTAAAGCTTCGTAGACTACCAAATCGTGAGATTGGACTAACGCCAAAGCATCCTTAATTGCTCTGTCTTTACGTTGTCGAGATACTTTTAGGTGTAATTTAGCTACTTTTTGCCGTTGTTTATGATAGTTATTTGACTGCTTTTGAGCTTTCTTAAAGCGTTTAGATAGCTTTCTTTGAGCTTTTCTTAAACGCCTTACGGTTTTCTTGAGGAAGCGGGGATTTTCTACTGTGTTTCCCTTGGAATCAGTGTAGAAAACATTTAATCCCAAGTCAATTCCAACTACAGATCCAGTAAATTCATGTTTTTCTTGCCGTTCGTAGTCAATTAAAAATTGACAGTAATAACCGTCAGCACGTCTAACTACTCTTAATCGCCTCATTTGTTGAGAAGAGTAGTAGACCAAGGTTTTCTGACTACACCACAGGTCAAAAGTACCTGCCTTGAATCCATCGGTAAAAGTGATTTGTTTCCGATCGTCAGAAAGTTTATAGCCAGTGATTTTGTATTCCACTGACCGACTGTACTTTTTGAATTTAGGAAATCCCTTCTTTTTAATTGATGAATCGTGGCAGTTAAGATAAAACCGAGCGATCGCAGCCCAAGCTCGATCGGCACTTGATTGTCGGGCTTGGGAATTTAATTTGTTTACCCAAGGTGTTGTAGAATCTTTTGCTAAAACAGCACAAAGTTTTTGCAAGTCATTCCTTGTAGTTCCTTTGTTATCCATCCAATATCTAACGCATTTGTTTCTCACAAATTGCGCTGTTTTGATGGCTTCATTTAGCCTTTGATATTGTTCGGAAGTACCGTTTTTTAGCTTGGCTTCTACAACTAACATAAGTTTCCCTCGACCTGGGTTTGGTTTTACTTTAACATAGCTTACCTACGAAAGTTAGAATTAAATCCTTTTCAGGATGCAGTAGGAGGAAATTCTTGTCCTATTCTCTACCCCCACTCCCCACTCCCTAATTTGTTGCTCGGATTTCATCCCCCGCTCTAGCTTAGCTATGCCCAATAGGGCTATAACTTACCTTGTAATGGGGGCATTCATCCGACATTTTAGGTAACTTGAAGGGGAGTAGTTTTAGAGATATTTTTCCCCATTTTTACTTAGGCCAACTATGCGGTTTAGGTTTCAAATCTGACTATAGTCAAACTTTTTGTTCATTAATTCTGTAACAGATTATACTTTTTTCTAAACAAGGGGACAGGGACAGGGTTCATTCGTTGTAGAAAGATAAAATTTTTTCACCAGGCAGGACATCTAGCAAGGTCAGACTCAGATTGGAAAAATCTATCTTGCCTGCTCTCTTTCTCCCCTGCCCCCTGCCACCCTGGTCCCTTGCTTAATTTTCTTGCAGGTATTGCTTGTAACCAACGGTATCTAGCTTGGTTTGCTTATTAAGTACAGATTCTGAGAGATTTTGACGGTATTCTACGACTTTTTCTTGCAATTCTGGCTGATAAGTCGCTAAAATTTGCACGGCTAAAAGTCCAGCATTGGTGGCGTTGCCAATAGCAACAGTTGCTACAGGAATTCCAGAGGGCATTTGCACAATGGAATAAAGGGAGTCAACGCCTTGGAGGTGGCGACTGGAGACGGGTACGCCTATTACTGGCAAAGGAGTTAAGGAGGCTACCATTCCGGGCAAGTGAGCCGCACCACCAGCGCCAGCGATAATAACTTTTAAGCCACGCTGGGCGGCTGTTTGGGCATAATTTACCATGCGTTCGGGGGTGCGATGGGCGGAGACGATCGCAATTTCACAGTTGATGCTAAATGCTTCACAAATAGCGATCGCTCCCTGCATAGTAGGTAAATCGGAATCGCTGCCCATGATAATACCAACTAACGGTTGGTTATTGGTCATTGCACAAAAGTTCGACAGGTCAAAACAACATCAATTATTCTGACAGAGGATGCAGCAAAAAGAACAAATGATTTCCCAGGTGCAGATTATTAACGTGAGATTTCCAGGGTACAAAGGTTTACAAAAAATCTTACTTGACTCCCAAGGTACAATTACCAAAATTCAGCAAATGGGTGTTGTTAATTCCCGAAATTCAGCCACGAATCCACAAATTATCGATGTTTCTGGTGATTGGGTTTCTTTAGGTGGAGTTGACTTACAAATCAATGGGGCGCTAGGTTTAGCGTTTCCTGAATTAAATCAGGAAAATTGCGATAAACTCTCGGCAATTTGTGACTTTCTTTGGCAGCAAGGAGTTGCTAGTTTCCTGCCAACTTTGGTAACTACTTCTCTGGAAAATTTTCACCGCAGTTTAGCAATTTTGGCTGATTTTATCAGTTCCCAATCTCAAACTAAACCGACAGCTAAAATTATCGGAGTTCATTTAGAAGGGCCGTTTTTAAATCCCGAAAAACGTGGGGCTCATCCTGCTGAGTATCTTTTGCCTTTAACGATCGACAATGTACAGCGAGTTTTGGGCGACTACGCGAATATTGTGAAAGTGATTACTTTAGCACCGGAATTAGATCCCACTGAGGAAGCAATTTCTTATTTAAAAGAGTTGGGAATTATCATCAGTTTAGGACATTCGCAAGCGACGTTTCACCAAGGAGAAAAGGCTTTTAATTTGGGCGCTTCAATGGTAACTCATGCTTTTAATGCTATGCCCAGTTTACATCATCGGGAACCTGGATTATTAGCGGCGGCAATTGTCAATTCTCAGGTAAAATGTGGTTTAATTGCTGATGGAAAGCACGTTTCTGTACCGATGATGCAAATATTACTTCGTGCTAGTGATTATGATAAGGGAACTTTTCTAGTTAGTGATGCACTTTCGCCTTTAGGTTTACCTGATGGTGTTTATTCTTGGGATGTTAGAGAAATTGAAGTAATAAATGGTACTGCTAAGTTACCAGATGGAACTCTAGCTGGCACTACTTTACCGTTATTGTCTGGGGTGCAAAATTTAGTTAGGTGGGGAATTTGTGAAGTGGAAAAGGCGATCGCACTAGCCACAATTTCTCCCCGAAAAGCAATGGGAATTAAAGGTATAATTGGGGAATCTGGCTCTCAATTATTACGCTGGAGTAGTAGTCAATCACCTATAACGAAGGAAACTCTCTTAAGTTGGCAAAGACTCTTAACCTAATTCTAAAGTTGTGACTCCAAAAACCCGTGTAATATCCAATTCAGGTATGCCACGGGTGTACATTCTCATACACTCAAATACTGGTTGCATATTATACTTTTGGGCTAGGGCAATTGCTGCGGGATTAGCATCAGGTGTGTCGAGAAAAATTGGTTGATTTTGAGCATGGTTGATTAAAGCCAGAAATAAGGATTCAGCTATTTCTGAATCTTCGGCAAATAAAGGGCCAATTTTAAAACCATTGCGGCATTTTCTTAAGACTCCGTAACCAGATATGTTGCCATTTTTGAGAAATCCATAAGCGGTACTTTCTGGTTGATTAATCCATTTTTGCAGAAATTGAGGGCGAGTTGTGGGGAAGTATTGGCGATCGTAATTAACTAAAGTTTCTCTGGGCAGAGTGGATAAAAATACAATACTTTTATTAATATCTGTAGCCATTCCCAAACCAGCATAACGGATATGACGATAAGCTGGCTGAAAACCAAATTTGCGATAGTTATCTACTTGGGCTAAAACTCCATCAAGAGCAATATTTCTATCTCCTAATAATTTTAATCCAGCATTCCAAGTTTTTAACCCAAAACCTTGACCTCGCCAATTTGGTTTAACAATATACAAACCAATAAAACCAAAAGTGTCATCATATCTAACAGCAGAAATACTGCTAATAAGTTCGCCATTAATTTCACCAATTAAAAAGCCACCTGAATCGGCTGCATAAAATGCTTCTGCATCGTAAATTCCTGGGTTCCAACCTTCTGTTGCTGCCCATTCTAAAGATAATTCTAAATCAGCAAGAGTCATCGGACGAATTTTAAATGCAGTGTGGTTCATAAGTGATATGTGAAATAGTTATTGGTTCAGCAGTTGTCCTAAATTTTTCAATATTCTCAAAACATTATACAACTCATTACCAGGGTTACGAGTGTTAAATAACTTGGATAAAGCATATTGATTGATCTGAGTTTTAACTAATTTAAAGAAGCGAAAACTACCACCATTACTAATCATGCCAAAGGTTGGCTTTTCTGGATTAGGGCTGGCTAACATATAAGCAAGTAATTGCGCTTCTCCTGCTTCTAAAGAAAAAGCTGCTTGTTTGGATTCAATAACCATTAACCAAAGTTTTTCCTTGAATACCAAAACATCTATTCTGCCTCGATAAATTACTCCTTCATCTTCCGCAGAAAGTTCTACGGAATCTTCTGATTTAATCCGAAATGGAGGCAAATAAAAATCTGCCATATCCAGCAAGGGAGACAGCACGACCATTTTGACGGTATTTTCTAGTATTGGTGGATATTCTAATAAATTATTGTACGCAGCTTTTACGCGATCGAGTCTTTGCCTTTCTCCATCAGTAAGTTCTGGTAGATTAACCCGCCATTCAGAAAAAAATTCCTCATCCTCAACTAAATGGAGGTCAAATTTTGTGCGGAGGTCGGAAAGCGTGATATCTTTTACAGAAAGACTTTGCACGATAATTTCACCTGTTTTTACTTACCACAATTATGGTAAATTAATTCCTGGCAACTTGTTAGGCAACCCCAAATTCATGAACGCAGCGGACGACAAAACTATTGTTCAGAACTACTTTAATTCTACTGGCTTTGACAGATGGCGACGCATTTACGGCGACGGTGAAGTTAACAAAGTCCAACTAGACATTCGCAACGGACACCAGCAAACTGTAGATACGGTAATTAGCTGGCTAAAAGCAGATGATAATTTAGCAGGATTGTCTATCTGCGATGCTGGTTGTGGTGTAGGTAGCCTCAGCATTCCTTTAGCACAAGCTGGCGCTAAACTTTATGCTAGCGACATTTCTGAAAAAATGGTAGGAGAAGCTAAAGATAAAGCCCAAGAAGTTCTCGGAAATAATCATAATCTCACCTTTGCTGTTCAGGATTTGGAATCATTAAGCGGCAAATATCACACAGTAATTTGTCTAGATGTATTAATTCATTATCCTCAAGAAAAAGCTGCTGAAATGATTAATCATCTCAGTTCTTTATCAGAATCACGATTAATAATTAGCTTTGCACCAAAAACTCCTTGTTTGAGTTTGTTGAAGAAAATTGGTAGCCTTTTCCCTGGTCCTAGCAAAACCACTCGCGCTTATTTACACCGAGAAGCTGACATTGTGAAAATTTTAGAAAGCTGCGGATTTTCTATTGAAAGAAAAGCGATGACTAAAACTCGTTTTTACTATTCTCGCATCCTAGAAGCAACTCGGAAATCAGCATAAAAGTTCATAGTAACGACTTCAGTCGTGAAAGTTGGTAGTAACGACTTTAGTCGTTTCTTTATAAGGGGAAACGATCGTGCGAATTTTTTTCATGTTTGGGGCAATTTTTGGGGCTTTATCTGTAGGTGCTGGTGCTTTTGCTTCCCATGCTTTAAAGGAAAAACTGACAGAAAAAGCGATCGCAATTTTTGAAGTAGGTGCTCGATACCAAATGTATCATGCTTTGGCTTTGCTGTTGGTGGGGTTGCTGCTAACCCGATTTGAAAAACCCATGCCATTTCTGGTAACATCTGGATGGGCATTTATTTTGGGCGTAATTATTTTCTCTGGTAGCTTGTATGCTTTAAGTTTAACTGGGATCAAGTGGCTGGGAGCAATTACCCCCCTTGGAGGTGCAGCTTTTATAGTAGGATGGAGTTGTCTGGCGATCGCAGCTTGGGCGATGAAGTAGTCAGCCATTAACATCATTATTTTCCCCGATCGTGTTGGATTCGAGGGGGCTGTCATGAAAGAATTTTTAATGATCTCTGGTGGGATTTTCTTAATTTTAATTGCTTTAATTGCAGTAACCGTGTTGGCTATAGTCATCGCCGTATTTATTTTCCTGCCCAGATATCTTAAATCCCTGCCTCAAACATTGGAGATAAACGAGGAAGCACAAGATTATGTGAATACGGCAATTCTAGAAACCGTCAGCGATTGGAATTTTCACAAGCTTTACGACAAAGCCACCCCACAGCTGTTAGAATTATCCCACTCCGAAGAATCAGAAAAAATCATTGATTTCTGCCGTCAACTGGGCAAATTAGAAGCTTATAAAGGTGCGGTGGGAGGATGGCAAAGTTCCACAGAAGGAAGCAAAGAAATCTATCCAAAGGGCGATCGCAAATTTGGCAAAATTACGCTAGGCAACTATGTCGCCGAAGCCGATTTTGAAAAAGCACCAGCCACAATCAAAGTCCAAATTATTCGCCGCGAAAATCAATGGTTAATTAATAGCTTCACCATTAGTACACAGGGAGTAATTACCACTTTAGGAATGCCAACTACTTTAGAAGCATTAGTAGAAACAGATGAAAAGAAAAGCCTCTTAGAAGCTTTAATTAAAGTAGATGAACAGAAAGATTAATCATGCTTTTTGGGGACTAGGGATTGGGGATTGGGGATTGGGGATTGGGATTTAGAGCTTTTCTGCTTTGCAGTAGATTTTTGCTGGTGTTTCTATAAAATATTTGAATAATGCTGGGCATAACCAACCCTCCATATTTTTGGTTTCCCAAACATACCAATTACCACCATATTCCTCTTTTAACCAACTTAATTCTGCTTGATATCCCGGAAAAGGATTAGCAGAAAATAATAGGCGAAACCCTCTTTCAGCCTGGGAAATCTCTTGTACTAAAACATCAATCATTTGAGGTACACCGCTAACGAAAGGTTCTTTTACTAAACCTACTCTTTCGTCATCAAAAACCCATGTATCTTCATATTTATAGGGGAAAATCACCATCATTGCATTAGACATATAATTACCTCTGATTTTTGTGAGTAACAAGATTATTAGGCGAAAAGTTCGGTTTTTCTAGAATTTCTTCTTCTTTGATTTCTACTTCATCACTAATATTTAAAAGTGACTCTGGTTCGATTAGCAATTGTTGCATTAAAATTTTGATTTCTTGTTCAAATTGACGCTTTCCCTGTTGAAAGAAATCTTCCGAACTGGAACGATATAAACCGTTAATTACCCTCTGAGGAACAGTATTTGCTAATAAGCTGTTACGCATTTAAATCACTTATTAACGAGTAGGGTGCGTCAGACGGTAAAGCCTATGTAGAAAGGAAAATATCTAAATCTGACGCACCCTACAATATGACTTTTAAATGCGTAACAGCTTAGAGGCGAACTCAGTAATAAAATCAGTGAAACTCCCCCTAATGTCGCCTTAGCTAGTCGGTAAATTCTCCGATCGAGATTAGTTTTCATTTTTTATCACACAAATAAACTCCCGTCAATCCTATTATAGATAGGAAAATATAATCTGGTAATCACTACTCAAATAAGCTAAATTAACTTAAAATGCTAATTAATTAAGATTGAATATCATTGAATTTATGTGCAGATTACTTGGCTATCTTGGCGAAGAAATAGTATTAGATTATCTCCTGTGCAAGCCTGAAAATTCCTTAATTGAACAGAGTTATCAACCAAGGGAAATGACTGCTGGACTGTTGAATGCTGATGGTTTTGGCATTGGTTGGTATCATCCCCAAAAAGATATAGAACCGTTCACTTATCGGAATATTTTACCTATTTGGAATGATGTCAATCTGCCAAATTTGAGTCGTTATATTGAGTCAAATTGCATAGTTGCTACTGTTCGGAGTGCGACTCTCGGACAACCAGTGGATTTGAGTAATTGTCAACCTTTTAATCACCAAGGTTTGTTATTTTCTCATAATGGCTTTATCCAAAAGTTTCGGGAAAGTTTATATAGACCGATTAGAAATCAGTTAAAGGATGAAATTTACCAAGGAATTAACGGTACTACTGATTCGGAACATATTTTTGCTTTAATAATTAATGAATTACAAGCAAATACTGGTATTAGCTTGGAAAAGGCGCTGCATAAAACCTTGATTAATTTAAAGAATTTGGCGCAGGAATATCAAGTAGAATTTGCGGCTAATTTAGTATTAAGTGATGGCAAACGTTTGGTTGCTTGTCGATGTGCTACTCGATCGCCTGTGCCTTCTTTGTATTGGTTAAGGGACGATCCCACTTTTCCCAATGCAGTAATTATTGCTTCTGAACCTTTGTTTGCTGGGGACTGGAATAGTTTTGCGGAAAATAGCATTATTAGTGTAGGAGAAAACCTTGAAATCGAGATCGATCGCATCTACAACTAAAAATCAACCTCTTGATTTAAATCAAAGACGACAACAATTAAAACAATGGATGGAAAATTGTCGTGCTGGAACATTGGCACTTTTTACAAGTGTAGATCGAGAAACTTTTTGTTGCCAAGCGCACCCAGAATTTAGTCCGATCGGGTGGCATTTAGGGCATATTGGTTATACTGAAGCTTTGTGGTTATTGGAAAAATGTGCTGGCAAACCTCCACAATTTAAACAGTATCATCCCTTGTTAACTGCTGATGGTTTACCAAAAAAAGAAAGGGTTTTTCTACCTTCAATAGCAGAAATTTATTCCTATCTGGAAACCATCAGAAATCAAGTTTTTGCCTATTTAGAAATTGCGCCTTTAGAGGAACAGGAAAGATTATGGCGCTTTATTCTCCAACATGAAAGTCAGCACACAGAAATTATTAGTTTTGTCTTACAATTACAACGTCTTAAAAACCCAATTAGTCATCAGTATTTTGCCACTGACAAAGAACAAATGACTGATGACAAAACCGAGATGATTGAAATTCCGGCTGGGGAATTTGAAATGGGAAATGATTCCCTAGATGCGTTAGATAATGAAAGACCTGTTCGCCGAGTTTATTTGGATAAATATTGGATCGATCGCTACCCCGTAACCATCAAACAATATCGCCAATTTATCAATGTCGGAGGTTATAAAAACTCTGAATTTTGGTCGCCTGAAGGTTGGCAATGGTTACAAGAAAACGGGATTACTCAACCACTTTATTGGCGCGAAGAAACTACCCAAGAAAATCATCCAGTTTGCGGCGTAAGTTGGTATGAAGCTGACGCTTACGCCAGATTTGTGGGCAAAAGATTACCCACAGAAGCCGAATGGGAAAAAGCCGCTAGTTGGGATGCCCAAAATGAGTGTCGCCGCACCTATCCTTGGGGTGAAATAGAACCTAATTCACAACTATGTAATCACAACAATATTCACCAACAAACTACAGCAATAAACACTTATCCAAATGGGCAAAGTGCTTACGGTTTAAGAGATGTTTTAGGCAATGTTTGGGAATGGACTTCCACTTGGTTTGATGGTTATCCAGGTTTCGAGTTTTTCCCCTATCGTGGTTACTCACAAGTTTATTTTGATGGAAAACATCGAGTTTTAAAAGGTGGAAGTTGGGCAACTCGTCCTTGGGGTTTACGCTGTAGCTTTCGCAACTGGTACTATCCAAGTGTGAGGCAGATCATTGCAGGATTTCGCTGTGCAAGTTCTGGAAATTTTTAGATAAATCTGTTCATTTGGTGAGAAAATAGAGAAACAACGCGCAATTGATCGATCGATCTTGCTCAAGCGGGATTTTTTTCTAGATAGTTTTGTGTTTGACTAGCAAAGGTTTTGTAAAAAACTTTTTTGTCAACAGCTTTAGCGTGTTGTTTTGGTAACTCGCATCCAAATAAACGGAGGTTGAAAGTTGATTTCTAACTTAACAACGGGTAAGACACTTTCTGTAGGAACAACAGAAAAACGATTACAGATTGATTATTTACTTACCCCTAGTGAATTATCGACAGAATTGACTGATGGTGGCGATGTGGTTGAGGGGTTAACTCAAACAGTGAAATCTCTTCCTCCACGCTATTTTTATGATGATTTTGGTTCTCAATTGTTTGAGAAAATTTGCGATTTATCGGAGTATTATTTAACCAGAACAGAAACCCTAA
Organism: Floridaenema fluviatile BLCC-F154; assembly: GCF_041929135.1. Classification (NCBI taxonomy): domain Bacteria; kingdom Bacillati; phylum Cyanobacteriota; class Cyanophyceae; order Aerosakkonematales; family Aerosakkonemataceae; genus Floridanema; species Floridanema fluviatile. Next base: position 218,184 of record NZ_JBHFNS010000092.1, read on the forward strand.
TTTTGCGAAAATACGCTAGCGAAATTGCGCGGTTAACTGGTGCTTGCGAAATTGTGGAATTGGGTAGTGGTAGTTCGACAAAAACTCGGATTTTGTTGGATGCTTATCAACAATTGGGCTACCCATTGCATTATTCACCAATTGATGTTAGTGCAGGGATTTTAGAAAGTAGCGCACGGGAATTGTTGGCTGATTATTCGTCGTTAGTAGTGCATGGTTTAGTTAGTACTTATGAACAGGCGCTAGCAAATCTTAAACCAAGTCCTTTACCGCGTCGAATGATTTGTTTTATTGGGAGTACGCTGGGTAATTTGACTCCGCAAGAGTGCGATCGCTTTTTCGCCCAAATCACCGATGCACTGAAAATAGGCGAATATTTCCTGTTAGGAATTGACTTACAAAAGCCAACCGAAATTTTAGAAGCAGCTTACAACGATCGCCAAGGCGTAACTGCTGCTTTTAACCTAAATATGTTAGCCCATCTCAACAGGCGTTTCCAAGGCAATTTTGACCTCACTCAATTTGAACACCTGTCTTTTTTCAATTCAGAAAAGTCTCGAATTGAAATGCACTTGCGGAGTTTAACAGATCAAGTTGTGCAACTACGCAGCTTGAACCTGACTATTAAATTAGCAGCAGGTGAAACAATTTTTACCGAAATTTCTCGGAAATTTAATCTGTCAGAAATGCAGCAATATCTATCTACGAAAGGTTTAGCACCTCTGCAAGTTTGGACAGATCCACAACAATGGTACGGTTTAATACTTTGTCAACGACAAAACAGGAAATAATTTAACTTGAATCAGTTAAGTAGGGGCGGATTTTATGAAGAGGTTGTCGGTGCGATATGAGGAGTGAGTAACTAAATCCGTCCCTACCAATAATCTGTGGTAAATTTAGGAAAAAATGCTATTATTTATCCTATTTGAGTGATACATACTATAAAAATTATGGCAGACAAATATTTATTTTTGGCTCGAAGAGGCAAAAACCAATGGTGGCGTTACCTATCAGCAATAACTTTGATTTTAATTTCTTGGCTAGTGATTGGTAATATACCTGCTTTAGCTTTAATTCTTTTAGTATTTTATGATGGTAACGAACAGACAAATTTTAACTCTCAAATTAACCAGTTTGAGGGAATAGATTTATTATGGAATTACTTAGTAATTCATTTTGCTTTTATTGCTTTCGTAGTGGCTTTATATATCGCTGTTCGGTTTATCCATCAGCGATCGTTCATTAGTTTAATTACTCCCAGAAATGAAGTGAGAATTTCTCGAATTATCCAGGGATTTTTGCTTTGGGCAATTTTGTTAGGAATTGCTGGCGCGATCGAATATGCACTATTTCCCCAGACTTACCAGCTTACTTATAACCCGCAGAAATTCTTAATCTTTCTCCCTTTTGCCTTAATTTTAACTCCGATTCAAACTAGCGTTGAGGAGCTTTTTTTTCGAGGCTATTTAATGCAGAGCTTTGGCTTAATTACTCGCATAGCTTCGATTCCAGTTTTGTTTTCATCATTAATATTTGCTGCTGTCCATTTCGGAAATCCCGAAGTCGGAGCAAATTTTTTGATTTTAGCCATTTTTTACTTAGTCTTAGCCTTATTCTTAGCAGTCATTACCTTGAAAGATAATAGTTTAGAACTAGCTTTAGGAGTTCATGCCGCTAATAACTTATTTACAGTTTTGTTAGTTAATCCAACTAATTCAGCTTTACCTGCTTATGCAGTTTTTAGTTATAACTTAAATCCGGTTTATACTTTAGTCAGTTATGCGATCGCAGCGATCGTATTTTACATGATTCTCTGCCGCGGAAAAGCCAAACCGAAAAAAGCTCCAGAAATCCCTAACATACAGGAAACCCAAATTAGAAGGAAACCCCAAAAATCAAATTAGGGGTTTCCCACCTGATTTTATTCATCAAAATCTTAACAACTGAAGTTGCAGGAAATTATCGCCTTGTTTGTAAGTTGGTTGGGATACTACTTGCGCCTCGCCTAATTTAACCAGATAAGATTCGGGCCAAGTTTGTGCTAAATCTGGGCCACCAATACCTATGGGCAAAGTTTCAGTTCTGTAAGCAATAGCACCATAAGCTGGTTGATAAAGACCATAAGTAATCTCTATTTCACTAAATTGGTTAAAGTTGAATTCGTTAATTTCCAAATCCTGTACTACAGTGGGATCGATGATAATTCTGGAAGTTGGGACAACCTGTGCATTAGCAACAAGAGGCGTTCCTGCAATTAAAGCCGAGATTCCCAAAAGGGAAAAGAGTTTAGTGATAGTTTGCATAGCCTTTTTCTCTGGTGTAACTTGGTTGGATTTATTTGTGTTCCAAATAGACATCTCCAATTGAGATTCTTTGTTCGAGAGGTCTAATGAACATTGTTTAACTTAGATAAAGAAACGTTTCGGGAAACGTCTTTACCTCCGTAGCTTTTCCACTCCTCACCAAAGCGAATCAAGTCTTTTTTTTCGCCAGTTCTATTTTTAGAATACCGATTAAAGATGAGTAATTTCGCAATCTAAAGGTAGAAATTTATCAAGTAAAAATATCTATCTCAAGGTTTTTATAAGATGACAGCAAGAAAGATGAAATATGAAGGCTTACACAGCAAGAGTGCGTAAGCCCTATAATTAACAAATCGGACGATGACCGGGTTTTACGGCATGGATATACTCACTACCGGAAGTGGGCCATCCTCGTTTGTAAACGGCTTCCTCTGGGTTTCCCCATCCTAGTTGCAAAAGAATTTCCAGAAAATCTGACTTTTCCCACTTGCAAAGATTAGCCCATTCTGTTCTATGTGCAATTCTACTCACATCAGCGGGAGCGATCGCACGATAATCTTTACCATGATTGACACTCAGATAAAAATCCATTGCGGATGTTACTTCCTGCCAAAATCTCAGAATGGACGATTTAGCAGCTTTTAAAATTTCCAAATCGCCCGGTAAAGCAACTAAGTGAGAGTCAACTTCTGGAAAGCGCAAATATTTGCCATGAATGACAATCTCTCGCCAAACAATACCAGAAACTCCATGTTGTCTTTGGTAATGATGAATAGTAGCTTTAAAATCTTGATAAGCTGTAAACTTTTGTACTCCCTCCGATTTCAAAAATCTATCTATTAAAGGATTTCCCGAAGGTTTCGCACTCAAGCTAAGGCGCTGTCCAGTGAGACAGGCTTGACGCTCGTGCTCCAAAATTGTTATTAGATCCTGGGTGGTGTAAACCTTAGTCATGAGAACACCATTCAGTTGGTTTAAAGCAAGTTTAACCTCTGCACCGATATTTTTTGGTTATGCTTTACTAATATTTTGCTTCCTCCAAGGTTCGTTGTAGGGACTTTAGTCCTACACAGCGGAAGTTGGAGGACTGAAGTCCTCACAACGGACCCTACAACGAACGGGAAGTTAATTGGTTAACTCGGTGCTAAACTCGTTGAAAGCTTTTGGCTTTAACTCCTTAGAGTCGGAACGAGGTAACAAGTTAAACAATTCCCGAAAGGCATCATCGATTTTTTCAAAGGGTACTTGTCCTTTTTCGTTAATTACTTGCTTACCCGACTTGTCAAGTAAGACGACTTGGGGAACGAAACCTTTGTAATAATAACCAACTTCTGTGGGTGGATAGTTGGATTTCGGGGGAATAGAATCGATGCTGACGGGGATAAAATCTGCGGCTCGACCGTAAAATGCTTGTAGTTGGGAAACTACGATCGCATATTGCTTACAATCTTTACTATCGTCGGCGTAAAACACTAACAGAGTCGGTTTATCTCGCTTTAAGGACTCTGCTAACTTTACCTTTGGTGGGACTAAAGAACCATTTCCGCCATAGAGGACAAAAATATTGCCATCATACTTATCGTCGTTGATACCCGCACTTGCTGAGGGGGTTCCCAAGAGAAATAGGCAACTGAAGGTTGCTACTAGTAAAATTAGCCAGCTAAACAGTCGTCGCCCAGAATTGAGAAAAGTAGCGATACTCATTGTTACTCAGAATCCTTACGGTTTTATTATCTCAGTCTCAGCGCAACTGCACTTCTCTAATGCTTTCAATTAATACCTTGTTACCTCTGACTAGGCGATACTCTCCGCGCCAAACGCCGGGAATTAAAGGTTGATTGGCAGAATTTCTCTTCCCAACATAACTCAACCATACGCGATGGGTGGATTTTAGGGGTTGTTTGCGATCGATCGATACTTTACCATCAGGTGTTATCAGCCGAAATTGTTCTTCATCTCCCTGACGCACTCCAAAAGCTTGCACCCAAAACAACAACGCCGGATTATTTTTCCCTAAACTAGTTTCCCCAAACTCTCCTTGCCAAATTTCTCCCATTGTCGGTTGTTTGGGGGCAAAACCTGAACGAATCAAACCTGTAGAAACATATTCTAAAGGTTGTTGCCACAAAGATTGACGCGCCACGTTACAACCTTGAGAACTGCCAGTTCCCACAAAAGGGTCTACAACTTTATTCTGATAGCGAACTGTTAAATGGACATGGGGAAAAGAAGCTAAACCTGATTCTCCCACCATACCTAAAACTGCGCCCGAACTCACTGATGTATTTGGTTTAACGGCGACGCTACCTTTACGAAGATGACAATACTGACTTTGCCAACCGTTACCATGATCTATAATTACGCCGTTACCGCATTCTATACCTTGGACTCTGCCTTTGTCGGTTTGGTCTGCTACCCGAATGTCAGGAACTCCATCCCGTACTCGTAAAACTTTCCCGGAAGCAACTGCTTTGACTGCTACACCTTTTGCCATTGCCCGTTCGTCTGGAATCGCAAAATCTGTACCATTATGAGTGTCGTAGGTCAGCTGACCACAAGCAAAATCAACGGCTGCGGAACTAGGGTCACGGTCTAAATAGTGCATGATAAAACAGTCTTTGCCTAATGTACAATTAATCGGCAAGGCAAGTTTAAAACTGTTTCTTTCTGATTGTGCTGAAGTTAGATTTGGTTGTTTACCTACGGCAAGAATTACTGTGAGGAGAAAAACCAAAATTGCTATGGCTAAAAATGTTTTTTTCATGAGTTTATTGGGGAGTAGGGATTTGGGAGTGGGTAATTTCCGATGTTCAATTTGTAATTGATATTGTCCCTTCTGCCTTCTGCCTTTTATTAACTGCTGCGACTGAAAAAAATTGCCGCTAGAATGATTAGACTTAAAAGTGTTAGGGGAACCCAAAGATCAATTATTTGCTGAGACATAGTTGTTTTATAGGTTTTGGATTAGATTAAAAAGTTTTGTTGGGAGTATGATTTATGGGATATCCAGAGAGAGTGGTATGGTTGGAGGAACGCACGGAATTAGGTGTGTTATCGGAAAATGCGTTAGCGGCAGTTGCGGAAGTTTTAGAAGAAAAGGTTGTTCCGGCACAAACTCGGTTGGTGCAAGAAAATAGTACACCTGATGGTCTTTATATTTTAAAACAAGGGAGGTTAGAGGGCGATCGCATTAATCAAAATAATTCAGTTTGGGCAATCAGTTTACTTCCCGGTGCGATAATTCATTTACAAGAATTACTATTTGGACAGTTAGCTCAAAGGACTATTATAGCCTTGAGTGAATGTGACTTATGGTTTATTCCAGCAGTTAAATTTCAAGAGTTAGTAGCGGCATATCCCGAAATTAGCCAAGCTTTTACCCAAAAGTTAGCGATGGAATTAGTCCAGCTTTCTTCGCAGTTAACCTATCAGCAAGAACGGCAAACAATTTTACGTCCTTATTTAGTTACCAAAGCGAAACGTGGGGTAGTGGGAAAAAGTCGCTACGCGGAAAGGTTGCGTCAACAAATTAAACAAGCGACTAATGATATGGGTTCGGTTTTGATTTTTGGAGAACCTGGTTTAGAAAAAGATAATTTGGCGGCTTTAATTCATTTTGGTTCTGCCCAACGTCGGGAACCAATGATTAAGTTAGATTGTAGCACTTTACAAGCTAGCGGTGTAGAATTGTTTGGGCGTGCTGGTGGTAAACCGGGATTACTTGAATGGTTAGGAACAGGAACTTTACTGTTAAATAATATCCAAGAACTTCCTGAAGAATTAGTTCCGAAAATTGCTCATTTATTGAAAAGTAAAACTTTTACGCCTGTAGGTGTTCAAGAAGTAGAAAATGCCAGCTTAGAAATAGAGTGTCAGGCGAAAATTCTGATGATCTCGGAAAGGACTTTACCTAGTATCGATCGCTTAGCCAAGCATTTAATTAAAGTTCCGCCTTTACGAGTCAGAAAAGCGGATATTAGCGACCAAGTAGAATATTATATGCGGTTATTATGTCGAGCTAAAGGGATTGCAAAACCGCAAATTACAGATGAGGCTTTACGCAGGTTACAAGCTTATGATTTTCCGGGAAATTTGCGGGAATTAGAGAGTTTGGTGGAAAGAGCGATCGTGCAATCTCCCGGCACACAATTATTAACAGAAGAAGTTTTTTGGTCAGCCAAAACTAAGAAGAAAGAATTTCGAGTTAATCTGTTAAATGCCTATCCTTGGTTAAGGCGATTTTTGCGTAGTCCCTGGTGGCCCGATCGGATAAATTATTGGTTTACTTTTAGCTTTTTCGCTGTAGTTGTAGCTATCTTATTTCTTGCCCCACAAAATCGTCAAGAAAACTTTGCATTAAACTTATTTTGGGCTTGGTGGTGGCCTTTAATTTTAATCGGATTTCCCTTTGTCGGACGCTTGTGGTGCGCTGTTTGTCCCTTCATGATTTATGGAGAAATTACCCAAAAATTATCATTATGGCTATGGCCTAGACAGTTAAAACGTTGGCCTCGACAGTCAGCAGAAAAATGGGGAGGTTGGTTTTTATTTGGCTTATTTGCCTTAATTTTCCTTTGGGAAGAACTCTGGAATTTAGAAAATACTGCTTATCTTTCGGCTTGTTTGTTATTATTAATTACTGCCGGAGCAATGATATTTTCTACTATTTTTGAGCGACGGTTTTGGTGTCGCTATCTTTGCCCGATCGGAGGAATGAACGGCTTATTTGCTAAACTTTCAATGACCGAATTACGAGCGCAACAAGGAACTTGTTCGGCTGAATGTACTACTTACCAATGTTATAAAGGTGGGCCGCAAAAAGGAGAAGGTTTAGCTACAAATGGCTGTCCTTTATATTCCCATCCCGCACAGTTGGAAGATAACAAAGATTGTGTTTTGTGCATGACTTGTTTAAAAGCTTGTCCGCATCGTTCTGTAGAATTAAATTTGCGTCCTCCGGGAATTGAACTGTGGACAACTCACACTCCTCATGACTATGAAGTAGCCTTGTTAATGTTGTTATTAGGTGGCGTTTTTCTGCATCGTTTACCCGAAATTAATGCTTGGTTGGGATGGAATTTAGATTTAACTGAATTTTGGCCTCATTTAGGGTTTTCTCTAGCAGCTTTACTCTTGCCAGTATTAGTTACATTTGTGGCTTATGGGTGGATCAGGTTAACGATTTGGTGGAATGTAACTCGGACGAAAAACTTTATTAAACCTCGTTCTTTTGTAGAGTTAGCTTATGGTTATTTACCACTGGTTTTAGGGGCAAATTTGGCTCATTATTTACGTTTAGGTTTAGGGGAAGCTGGACGAATTTTACCTGTGAGTTTAGCAACTTTTGGTTTGAATGGTGAAGGTTTACCAATAGTTGTTGCTCATCCAGCGGTGATTGCTTTTTTACAGGGAGTTACCTTAATATTTTCGGTACTTTTTTCGGTGATATTAACCCAAAAAATTGCCCGTCAATCTTTTAGATGTTTATTTCCTCAACATCTAGCTACGATCGCTTTGTGTGTTGGTTTATGGATGATTATTGTTAAGTAAAACTAATTCTGCTAATTCCCGAAACCCTTCTCCTTCTGCTAAGGATGTGACGTAAGTAGGCAAAAATTTTAATTTGTCTTTGTAATGTAATATATTCGCCACACCGACAGAGAAAGGAAAAATACTTCGATCGAACAAAGTTTCATCATTGGGACTATCGCCAACTGTAATCAAATTTTCTGTGGTTATTTGGGGAAAATAACTATTCAAGACTTGCAGTAAACTTGTGGCTTTAGTTTGATTTTCTGGCTTGATGTGGCATTGTACTGTACTATAAGTAAAACCCCAGTTTTTCCCATGACAAAGTTTTTCTAATTGCTGTAATTCGGTAGTTGTTAAACCTTGGACATCAAATGTCCAGTCTGTGAGGCGGAAAGGGTTATCTGTAGATTCTTGAATTTGGGAAAAGTGAGATTTTAAATAGGCAAAAGTTGCGGCTAGTTGTTGACGGTGAGTAATTAAATCAGGAATAGGTGTTAAAAGTTTTGGTTGGTCGCTGTTGGCGGGAAAAAACACGCCGCCATTTTCTGCGATCGCACCTGTAACAGGCAAATAACTTTTTAAACCTTGTACCCAACCAGCCGATCGACCTGTAACCAATAATACCGAAATTTTAGCCGCTGCTAATGCTTCCAAAGCCTTAAGTAAAGCGGAGGTAAATTTACTATTTCTGGTTAATGTACCATCCATATCACTAGCAATTAAACTAATATTTTTTTCAGCAAAAACGGTTTGCTCGGAAAGAGGAATTAAAGACATAAAAGCTAACAATAAAATTAACTGAATATCGATTTATCTACGATTGTAACTTGCCAGTAACCATAAAGTAAAGCGTTCTAACACGATTAACCAAGCAGTAATTCCCACCGCCAAACTAAACAAGACTAAGTTATTTTCGTTATCAGATTTTAAAGCGAAACTGAGAGAAGTTGCCACTGCTGGAGGATGTACCGCATCCAATAAAATCATGAATAAAATTACGATAATCATGGCACTTCCCATAGATAAGTAACCAGAACCAAAAATTGTAAAAGTTATAAAACCAACAGTTGCGGCAAATATTTGAGACATTACCAAAGTCCGAATACTATTTGTTCCATGTTGGGGATCTAAATAAATTAAAAAGGCGCTAGCTGCCAGAGAAGCAAATAATAAACGTTGTTTGCTGAGTACTTCCACAAAACCAAGCACTATTAATATAGTCGCGGTTGGTAGAAATGCGAGTACTAATTCTCCTTTTAGATGTAATCGTCTTCTGAGAGCCCGTTTAGCTCCCTTGATTGGTTTTAAGCTAGAACGTTTATCACTCATCTAATTGCTCAGTTAACTTAAGCAAATGATAAGTGATATTCAGTTGAATGGGACAAGCAAAGTTAGCTGTTAAAAAACCACTTTTTTGGTCTTAGTAGAGATTAATTTATGTAAATTTATTTACTATTAGTATTGTATGAAATCAAATATTATGGAGTATAATATATTACTTAACAAGTATTATTAGTTATGAGATTTTCTCATCTAATTAACTACAGGATTGAGTAAGGGTGTAAACAATGACTAGTTTGGATAAAAGTATTTTCTCAGAATCAGAACGTGCGATCGAACACTATGAAATTACACTAGATGAGTTTGAGAAAGCCACACCGGAAGCTTCGGCATCACAGGCGTTAAAAGTTCTGTTAGCCCGTGACGCTGTAGCGACAACTATAGAAAAGAAAAATCAGCTATTTGGGTCTAGCTTAGAGAAGGTTTTAGAATTAGATGAAAGATTAAAAAAACTTGGGGAAGCGATCGCTTCTGTAGGCAAACTAGAAGAATGGCGCACCAGTTTTAATCCAGCGGAAATAGCTTGGTGGTGGTTTTTTCAACCCCCGAAAAAAGTGGATCGTTGGGATCGTTATGATGGGATATTTAATGGATTTAGTATTGTATTTTTGACAGCATTTGTTGCCTATATGACCAGCATCATACCGCGATTTGCTGTTGGCGGATTTACTGTACTAGAATCCTTTGGAATAATTGGCCCTAGTGGATTAATGGCGATCGCACTCTCTAGCTTGCAGGGAGGTGTAGGTCAAGAATTTATCCGAAATAACCTGAAAAAACTGAAAATTCCTGAGAATCTCTACAGCGAAGTTACTTTTGGATTATCTGGTTTATTACTAATAACTGCAATTTTGATTCAAATGAATTTGCCCAAAATTGCCGATCGCTATTATCAGCAGGGAAATAATTATTACAAGCGAGGTTTATTGAGAAAAGCTGAAGATAGCTATAAACAGGCGCTCAATCTCGATCCAGACAATCAAAATATCAACATTGGTTTAGGAGAAGTTTACGAATCTTTAGGGGAATTTAAGGAAGCAGAAAAACACTATAGAGAGGCGTTTGAAAGTGGAATTGTTAAGGCTTTTAATAACTTAGGTCGTGTGTATCGACAAAACGGAGATCCAACCAAAGCAGAATCATTATTCCGTATGGGTATCCAGCGTGTCAAAAATGACGATCGGGTAAGATCTCAACTACACAGAAATCTCGGCTGGGCTTTGTTCGATCAAAAACAATATGATACTGCCATTCCAGTACTAAATAAAGCCATTGAATTAGAGCAGAAAATTGGCTCAACTGATGTAGGTAGTGGCATGGCATATTGTATATTAGCCGAAACTTTAGAGTTCAAGAATGAAAAAGAAAAGGCAGCGCAACATTGGAATAATTGTCGGCAAAAAGCTCGTCCAGAAACAATTAAAGAATATCAATGGTTGTTAGATCCCGGAAACCGTAATGTTGCACCTTTTGTGGATACTACCTCTGTAGTTGGAGAGGATGATGAAGCATCAGGTCAATAAATAAAATGTAGGTTGGGTTTACTATTAGCCCAACCTACATTTAAAGATAAGATGAGAGATTAACTTAAACAAGCTGCCAAATCTTCATCCGGGGTAGTAATTGGCTTCAAGTTGTATTTTTCTGAGAGTAACTTGAAGACATTTGGCGAGATAAACGCTGGCAAAGTTGGCCCTAAGCGAATATCTTTAATTCCCAGATAAAGCAGAGTCAGTAAAATCGCTACAGCCTTTTGTTCGTACCAAGAAAGAATCATCGACAAAGGTAACTGATTCACTTCCACATCAAAGGCATTTGCTAACGCTAAAGCAATTTGAATTGCCGAGTAAGCATCATTACATTGACCCACATCCATTAACCGAGGTAAACCGCCAATATTGCCTAAATCTTTGTCAAAGAAACGGAACTTACCACAAGCTAAAGTTAATACCACACAATCATTTGGTACTTTTTCTACTAATTCGCTGTAGTAGTTTCTTCCTGATTTTGCACCATCACAACCACCGACTAAGAAAAAGTGGCGAATTTTCCCTTGTTTCACTGCATCAATTACATCATTAGCTACCCCTAAAACTGCGTTACGGGCAAAACCTGTCATGACTTCTTTAGCAGCAACATCTTCCGTAAATCCAGGCATTGCTAAAGCTTTTTCAATTACTAAATTGAAGTTGCTATTGGTGAGGTGAGTTAATCCAGGCCAACCGACTGGGCCAAGTGTATAAACCCGGTCTTTGTAACTTTCGTGAGGTGGCATGAGACAGTTAGTTGTCATTACAATTGGCCCAGGAAATACGGGAAATTCTTTAGTTTGATTTTGCCAAGCCGTGCCATAATGACCGTACAAATGAGGGTAGTTTTGTTTTAATTTGGGATAGGCATGGGCGGGCAACATTTCGCCATGAGTGTAGATATAAATGCCAGTATTTTCTGTTTGTTTTAGGAGGATTTCTAGTTCTTTGAGGTCGTGACCAGAAACTAAAATTGCTTTGCCTTTTTTCGCACCTAAAGGTACAGAAGTAGGAGTAGGATGTCCATAAGTGTTGGTGTTACCTGCGTCGAGTAGTTCCATTGTTCGCAGGTTAATTTCGCCTAGTTTTAAAGCTATATTTACCCAATCTTCTAAGGTTTTTTCGTTGCTACCAAGGGCGGCTAAAGCTTCATGACAGAAGGCGTAAACGCGATCGTCTTCTTGACCAAGTTCGGCGGCGTGATAGGCGTAAGCAGCAATACCTTTTAGTCCATAAAGAACGGTGAGTTTTAAGGAGAAAATGTCAACGTTTTTGGCGGAAGAACTGATAAATTCATATTCAATATCTTTGCCTTGTTGGACTAATTCACTAACGGTTTTTGCGGGTTGAAATTCGGCAAGAGTTGACCATTCGATATGTTTGCAACTAGTGAAGAAGGTTCGCGCTTTTAATTCGTCGCGCAATGCTACTGCTTTATGAATATAATTAACAAAGTCGTTGGGGTCAAAATTGACGTTTGTCAGGGTAGAAAATAGGGTTTCGCAAGTGAAGAAATCTGCTTCTTTGTCGATAATACCAAAGGTACGAGCAGCGATCGCAACTTCTCCCAATCCCCGCAAACAATGGACTAACAAATCTTGTAGAGCATCAACTTCTGGGTTTTTGCCACAAGCACCCCATTGATAGCATCCTTCTCCTTTGGTGGTTTGTTCACATTGGTTGCAATACATAATCTTGTTCCTGTTTCTCTCATCTACCCTCACAATAGGAGAAGCTAAAAAAGATTACCTTGACTTAAGTCAAAAGATTGAGGATTAAGAAAATATGGCAAGTAAGGACAAGCAGGTAAAGGTTGATTTACAGGAGTTTTTGGGCAATAGTCGCATGTTTTTTGGCTTGCCAAAAGATGAGCTTGATAGTTTGTTAACTATTGCTGAGCAGCAAACTTACCAAAAAGGTGAGACAATTTTCTGGGAAGGTGATGCTGGGACGGGATTTTTTTTAGTAATCTCTGGCAAGGTTAAGGTTTTCAAAATTTCCCCGGAAGGTAAAGAGCAAATTTTACAAGTGTTCGGAGTTCAAGAACATTTTGCTGAAGTACCAGCTTTTGATGGTCAACCTTTTCCGGCTTCTGCTGCGGCTTTAGAAAAAAGTGAATTATTATTTTTTCCTCGCACTGCTTTTTTAGAACTATTAAAAGAGCATCCGAGTTTAGCTGTTAATCTTTTAAAAGTTTTAGCTCTTCATTTACGCAGATTTACTCAAGTTATTGAAAACCTTTCTTTAAGAGAAGTTCCGGGAAGATTGGCGGCTTATTTGTTATATTTGAGCGATCGCACTGGCAACCAAAATGAAGTAGAATTAGATTTAACAAAAGGACAATTAGCGGCTTTGTTAGGAACAATTCCCGAAACTTTATCACGAGTATTTGCTAAACTTAGCCAGGAAGAAATTATTACCTTAAATGGCTCAACTGTTAAATTGTTGGATGTACAACGTTTAAAAATTCTCGGTGGTGCTAGAGAGTAATTGTTAAGAATTTTTAAGCAAAAATTTAGACTGTAATTCTACCTTGGGAAAAGGCACAGAATTTATTGGGGAAATTCCCGTTCAAAGAAAACATTAAAGCTTGCTTAATCCGAGAAATATATTTCTGCAAACTGTCGGGCTTTTTGTAAGTAATTTTCTATTTGATCGACCAATTGATTAGCGTCTATCAGGGTCTTTTGATGAGCTTGTTTTTGTAACTCTGCTGCTATAATAGAAACTTTTGGTATACCTACATTAGCACTAGAGCCTTTTAGCTGATGGGCTTTGTGTTCCATAGTAGGAAAGTCTTGATTAGCGACCGCCTCTTTCAAAGCTGCAACGTCTCCCTCAGCAGCTTGGAAAAAGATTTCTAAAAGGCGCTTTTGCATGGCTACTTTTCCCCTGCTAACTGCTTGCAACCGCTGCAAGTTTACAGGCAATTCTTCATCTTGTGGTAACACTTCTCGAAGCTATATTTTGGAAATTTTTTTAATTTTACCTGATATTAAATATTAGTCCAAATATAGAAAAATAATTATAACTTATTCCAGCTAATAGATTTACTAATATAATTATCCCTGGTAATTTTTGATACAAAATCTTTCATGCAACCATTTTTTGATTCACTGAACTGGCTCAGCATAAATACTTCTGAAATCTTTACCTATCTTATGGTAGAATTTATTACCAATTTTAGTAGTTATTTCTCCAGTAGCATTTTGCGGAATAAACTTGGCAAATAAATTCCTTCCATAATCAAAAAGATCGACAGAGCAGATCGGTTTTTCTCCCCGTATTCCCGAATGAAATGTTATTGAGTATAAAAGAAAATAAAAAATATCTACTAATGCAGCGAATAATGCAGCAAAGACTGTTAGATTATCATTTATCAGATCCGGAGAAATAAGAATGAGCGAACAAACAGAGGATTCATTAATCCTTTCTGCGAATTCCGTAGACCTTGCTGGCTTAAAAGTTTTGGTTGTAGATGACGATCCTGATTCTAGAGATCTAGTGGCATTTTTGTTGCAAGAATACGGTGTGGAAGTTATTGTAGTAGCCTCAGCAGTAGAAGTATTAAAAACTTTAACAACTATACAGCCAGATATTCTTGTATGTGATATTGGAATGCCTGATATGGATGGTTATATGTTAATGCGTCAAATTCGAGCTCTGCCACCCGAACAAGGTGGACAAATTCCGGCGATCGCACTAACTGCTTATGCGGGAGAATCTAATCAAAAACTAGCATTAAATGCTGGATTTCAATGTCATTTAGCTAAACCAGTAGAACCAATGGATGTAATTTCTGTAATTATTGAACTTACCCAAAAATAATTAATGATGTGCTAGTCAAGTTTTACTTTTACTAGTTTGATTAAGGAAATTGTTCTGGTTTGACATGATGAATACCTAAAATTTGGCGATCGATTAGACCTTCAATAAAATCAAAAGCTTCCGCACCAATCAGAGTTGATTATTTGGTTGATTCATGGGATTTTTGTTGGTAAGTGAACGATTTTTTGTTTAGCAAAATGCGATCGCCCTAAGCCATTTCCCTAACTTTATCCTTTGACTCAAGCACTTTCACAGATTGAGAAGATTTTCGAGCCGAACCATATAGCTCAACAAACCTTCTAAATAACCAAGCAGTTTCGTGACTTGAAACCATATTAGCATTAAACAAACGGTCAATATTTCTTTCTGCTAACTTCCGCAAATATGGCATATCTTCAAACAGAGTTAAGCAAGATGCCAAATGTAATAAAACTTGCAACAATGGTTTAGGCCAGTTAAGATTGCTGTAAATGTCAATAAACAACCTGTGTTCTTTATTACTAATAGGTTCGACATTAAACATTACCACAATTCTTTTGTTGCCGTAAACAGGAATGTTCAATTCTACAGTATGGGGATTATGCAAAGCTAGGATTACCTCTACTATTGGTCGTCGCCAAATTCGCAGCGCATTAAAATCAGAATCTAGCATGGTTTGGAATTTAATAATTCCCCCGATAGCTGTCGGTTGAAAATGGGTAACAGAAACAACTCTTAGATTACTGAGACTAAAATTGTGAACTGTTTCCAAATGTTTTAAATTTAACAAGTGATAGATTTGGCAAAGATGAGAAAAGGGTAAAATATACTCCTGACTAATCATGTGTAACTGGCGGAGTTCCAGCATCCTATTTTGCGCTGATTCTGGATTTATTTCGTGAGGAATCAAGCTGACATCTGTAGGATAGTTATCGATTTCTACTCGATCGGGTTTCAAACACAGCCAACTTAAGAAAAAGAAAGAAGCTGTAAATAGTTGCATTAAATCCATTGCCGATAGATAACCATCGGCTAAGGTTGCCATGCTGCGATCGGTAATTCCAAATAACCAAGAGGGAATTCCTAACAGCCAAATACCATTTCTCAGGTTAGTAACGAACTCTGAAATCTTTACTGGAGTTGGCTCAGATGTTAATTTATCCATAATTGCTTAGTTACTCTTAATGGGTATGGGTGAACTGAAAATTTAAGCCACTAAAAATTAAGCCAAGCGAAGACTTGGCTGCATAAAGCTGACGGCTTTATTAGCACATAAAAATTCTTCCGGCAGACCAAAGTTGCCTAATGTTTTCCGGGCTTATTTAGTAGGTTAAACATAATTGTTAAGATTTCTTTCTATCAAAAGATCAGTCTTGCAATCTCTCCCAAGATCTGCTTCAAACTTCTTTGATTTGTAATTAAATTACATAAAAGTTGCTTAATATAAGCAAAAAATATATTACTTTCATCTGCCGTAGGTTAAGTGATTTTAAAATACTACTTAGGGAAGAGATAGATGGCAACTTAATATAAAATACTCAAATAATTACGAGCTTCATAGAGAATAAATAGTACAAACTTAATCCAGAAATTAGCTCTATATAGCTTTGAATACTCTTGTTACTAAAGACAGAAGAGTAGATAAGTTAACAGAGATAGACTGTAAAGAATAGGCAGCAAATGTCGCAGAATTAGCTCTTGCACTAACAGGCAATGAGCAATTGCAGAAAGATTTTAGGAGAAGAGATAGCATGGGTTTATTATCTATAGATGAGTTAAAAAAATTAGCAGAACAACCTACAGGACTGTGTGTTTCAATTTATATGCCTACTTACCGTTTAGGACAAGAAACACAACAAAATCCGATTCGATTTAAAAATCTCATTCGTCAGGCAGAAGAATTATTAGGGGAACATGGTTTAAAGGAATCGGAAGCAGGAAAGTTTTTGCAGCCTGCTAAAGATCTCGATCGCGAAGAATTTTGGGAAAATCAAAATAATGGTTTAGCTATCTTTGTAGCTGAGGGAGTATTTAACTACTACCGCTTACCATTAAACTTTAATGAATTAACTGTTGTTACCGATCGTTTCCATTTAAAACCTCTCTTGCCCCTCTTAACTAATGATGGGTTATTTTACATTTTGAGTTTGAGCCAAGATCAAATAAAATTATTTGAATGTACCCGCTTTGAGGCGAAAGAAATTGAGTTAGAAGATGTCCCCAAAAATATCGATGAAGCTCTCATGTATGATGAGACTGCTAAGGCTGGACAATTCCGCATCAATACATCAAGAGGTGGTACTGATAATTCTTTTCAACGCTCAGGTAGTTATCATGGGCAAGGAAGTCCAGACCGAGATAATATTCAAGTAGATTTATTGCAGTTTTTCCACATAGTCGATCGGGGAATTCACAAATATCTGCAAGGAAAAAACGCACCTTTGGTATTAACTGGAGTAGAATATCTTTTCCCAATTTACCGAGAAGCGAACGGTTATCCGCATTTAGTAGCAGAAGGAATTACGGGGAATACCAAACTAATGACCCCCGAAGAATTACAAACCGAAGCTTGGAAAATTGTCGAACCAATATTTTCCAAAGCACAACAAGAAGCACTGACTTACTACAAAGAATCCGCAGCTGCTCAAAGAGCTTCTAGCGACATCAAAGAAGCTGTTCCCGCAGCATTTTATGGGCGTGTTGAGCAATTATTTGTAGCTCTGGGGTTGCATCAATGGGGTAATTTCGATCCCCAAAATAACACAATTCAACTACACTCAGAACCGGAAACTGGAGATGAAGATTTATTAGATTCAGCGGCAGTTCAAACCATATTAAATGGCGGAATTGTCTATGCTGTGGCACCCGAAAAAGTACCTGACAAAGCTCCTTTAGCAGCTGTTTTCCGGTTTTAATTATCGCAACTTTATGGTTCATTAAATTAGCAATTCTGAACCATAAAATATTAATTTCTAAGGTGCGTCAGACAGGATAATTTTAACTGAGTAACACTAATTTTATAGCTCTGACGCACCCTACTACGGCATATAACCAGCAACTTGCACTATTAGTATCTCAGGAGATAAACAGATGGAGACTGCACAACAAAATACTAGCAATCAATCAGAAAATATGAACGATGCTGAACGCTGGGCATCGTTAATTGGTGGAGGCGCACTTGTACTTTATGGGTTGTCGCGTGGCTCTCTTCGGGGTGCGTTGATGGCTCTTGCAGGTGGGGGTTTAGTGTATCACGGTGTTGGTGGACAAAGTGGCGTACAGGATGCAACAGGAATGAACAAAAATATTAGAGTAGAAAAGACAGTAACTATTAACAAATCCCCGGAACAATTGTATCGTTACTGGCACAATTTTGAGAATTTACCGACTTTTATGAAACATCTCAAATCGGTGCGAGTTCTGGATGCAAAACGTTCTCATTGGATTGCTAATGCGCCGATGGATAACAGCGTTGAGTGGGATGCAGAGATTATTAATGAGCAAGAAAATCATTTAATTGCTTGGGCTTCTTTAGCAGGTGCAGATGTCGATAATTCGGGTTTTGTGCGCTTTCAACCTGCGCCTGGGGGAAGAGGTACTGAAGTAAAAGTTGTCATAGAATATAACCCGCCTGGTGGTGTTTTGGGGGCAGCGATCGCCAAACTTTTTGGTGAAGAACCAGAGCAACAAATCGGAGATGATTTACGCCGCTTTAAGCAACTAATGGAAGCCGGAGAAATTGCCACCACCGCAGGACAATCTGTTGGTTCCAGTTAAATATTTAAGTAATTAGCAATGCTTGCAAAAACACCCTTGATTATCGGCAAATTCCATTACTCAAGGGTGTTTTTTATTTATAAATACTTGCGGCTCGAATAGTCTCTTTTCTTGCTAATTAGTTGCCGCCAGAAGTAACAGGTTTGTAATGAATTCCTGGTTCTTCTGGCTTCTTGTGCCATTTGCCGTCTTGACCTTTTTCAAAGTTTACACCCAAACTATTCCAAGCTACATCCATAGCAGATTGTTCATCCATTCCATTTTCACTGGCGCTATTGTAAGCAGCCAGAAAATATTGCTCAGAACCATCAGCTAATTGTTCTCTAACTTCAGGAGATAAATCTTCGAGTTTCACAGCCATAAATACCATCCACTTTTTATTTTGACTACTGGGATCATCATAAAAAGCAAAGGTTGCAATTTCTTCATCCTTGGAGGTAATTATGCTTTTTAATTCACTACCTCTGAGGTATGATTAGTAAATTAACAGTCACACTCAGCAACTTAGAACTAGCTCATTAAGCTGCTTCTGGATTAAGTTGAATCATTTCCCAAGTAGTATAAGTGCCAATTGGACTCCACAGTAAGTAAGGCATTAATAAAGCAGCAGCTAAGCCAGAAATAGGCCAAATTATTAGCGTTAGTGAAATAGCTAAAACTAATCCCCCTGCTCCTAAGATTAAGCCAACTGTTAGGCTTCTTAGCCTTAGCGTTAGGGGAATATAAGCCACTGTCACTACTTCCAAAAGTAGGTAAAGTGCCATGAGGAGCCAAGTTTTTAAACTACCTGGATCTTTGTCCCAAATTAGAATAGCTGACCCGGTACCACAAATAAAAATGAAAGTCCAAATGAAAGGAATAGCAGGTTCAAAAACTAGCCATTTTGGTCGTCGCAATTCTATTCCCCAAAATGTATCACGCGGTCTCATCAACATAGTACCAAGAGCGACTATTAAACTTATTCCTCCGATTACCATCCAAGAGTTAAGCATTTTCTCACCTCTGATAACGCTATATTTTTTTCATTTTTCGATCATGCTGGCAAGTGAATCAATGAGTTTAATCAACCTTGAGGATGAAATTTCAAAACAGATTATTTCTGTTTTTATTGGCGAGGTTAATGAATCAAAATACCTCAACTATTTTTGGTAAACTTCTGGTAGTTTCCACCAAGGAAGATGAGGATATTCATGATGTTCTTTATGGTAGCCAAAATGGTAACAAGTAATGAATGACCAGAATGGTGAAAGATGATTGCTTGTAGTTCTATGCTCGTTGGTATAGCCTTCTTTTGGCTCTCGGTGAGTAAGGAAAGTTCCAAAATAAAACAATTGTAATGAACTGAGAATTGAGGGAATTATCCAAAATAAAATTAAGTTAATTTTAGCTATATGTAACCCTCCAGCTAATAGACAAAACAGTAATGCAAATCCTAGAAGTTGCTTCCAATTTGAGTAACCTTTCATAAAGTGGAAATACCAACCGAAAAAGCTTTTGTGTACTCGATCGTGATAATCTGGGTCAAACTCAGTCGCCGGATAACGATGATGTAACCAATGTTTTTTCAGTAATTTTGTATAGGAAAATAAACCATATAAAATTACTGTTATTGCTCCAATTAAATGGTTAATTCTAAGATTGGTAGGAAATACTACACCGTGCATGGCATCGTGAGCAGTGATAAATAAACCTGCATAGAGAAAAGTTTGCCAAAATATCGCAGGTATAATCCATAAAAGTTGTAGGTTGCTGATATCAAGGGAAAGTAATATTCCTAAACTAGTTGCCCACAATGAAAGGATAACAGCAGCAATCATAATTCCAGAAAAATTAGCTAGGTTTATCGGAATTGATAAGCCGGAAAATCTGGTTTCTCTGCTTTTACTAGTGTTACTAAAAGCAGATAAATCGGTAATCTCACTCGTCATGTTACATTACTTAACAATTACTTCCATATCCTAACTTTTGGAATTTTTCCTGTTCTCTGTCTACAGTTCTAAAAATACTGCACTTCTTAAGGTATATATTCCAAATGGATATAAAATACAAAACCTCTGTAGTTGTAGGGTGCGTCAGGCAATAAAAAAGAATGAAATTTGTTAACTTAGGAATTATTAACTAAGTTGGCTACTAGGGTAATTAATTCCATTGGTTCAACTGGTTTAGCAAGATGTTTTTGAAATCCGGCTTTTAGGGCTTGTTGCTGATTCAATTCACCAACATAGGCGGTAAGTGCGATCGCCGGAATTTGGCTAATTTTTTGATTAGGGTGATTTCTAATTTCCCTTAATAACATATAACCATCAATTTCTGGCATTCCAATATCACTTAATAAAATATCGATTTCTGATTGAGCTAAAATTTGTAGTGCTTCTTGCGCCGAAGCAACGGGAATGACTTTGGCGCTTGCTTCTTCTAGCAGTGTAATAATTAGCTCTCGTGTATCTGCTTGATCTTCGACAACCAAAGCTCGCACACCATTTAAACTTCTTTGTAACTTAGAATTTTTGGTTTCTAATTTTGTTTCTAAATTACTTAATTTTACTGGTAATTGAACTGTAAAAGTAGATCCTTTGCCTTCACCTAAGCTATCTGCTTGAACAATTCCCCCATGTAATTCTACTAAATGACGTACAATTGCTAAACCTAAACCTAAGCCGCCAAACTGTCGAGTTGTAGTGCTATTTTCCTGACGGAAGTAATCAAAAATATAGGGGATAAAATCGGTTTGAATTCCTTTACCTGTATCGCTGACTCGAATTAATACAAAACCGCCTATTTGCTCTAATTCAATTTCTACTTTTCCGCCATTGGGTGTAAACTTAACTGCATTAGAAAGCAAATTCCAAACTACTTGTTGCAACCGATTTGGATCGCCTGTAATTAAGGAAGTATTTGCTTGAAACAAAGTTTTAATTTGAATTGATTTTGCTTCAGCGGCTAAATGTACTGTTTCAATTGCGGCTTCGATAATTGATTTTAAATCAACCGAGCAAACATTGAGTGTAAGTTTACCTTGAAGAATGCGAGAAACATCTAATAAATCCTCGATTAATTCAGTTTGTAATTTAGCATTGCGTTCAATTGTTTCTAAAGCGCGATCGGTAGTTTTTTGATCGAATTTGCGACTTCGCAGTAATTTTGACCAACCAACAATCGGATTTAAAGGAGAGCGTAATTCATGGGAGAGCACTGCTAAAAATTCATCCTTAATTCTGTTAGCTGATTCTGCTTGATTTCGGGCATTTTGTGCTGCTTCATATAAGCGAGAATTTTCGATCGCCACAGAAGCCATTTGCGCCAACTGCACTAAAATATCTGCATCTGCTTGAGTAAAATCGCTAAACTTTTTATCAGAAAGTTGAATAAGTCCAATATTTACGCCATCTCTCCTAATTAATGGTGCAACTAATAACCCCCGCATTGGTGGAAAATTTTCCATTTCTTGATTTAATTGCATCCATTTAGGGTCTAAAATTAATTCGGTTTGCGTCATCCTTAAAACTTGATTCAGCTGGCAAATTTGTGGATAGATTTGGCAAATATGAAAGTTGGGTTGATAATCTTGCCATTGAGCATATTTATCGGAAAAAGAGACAGCATGAATTGTTTTTTGCCAATTTCCTTCGCTCGCCATAGTTGTAATTGATTGATGAGCACCAATAATTATTCGTGCTTGTTCTGTGACTACTTGCAATACTTGTTCAATTGACAGCACAGAATTCATCGCTAAAGATGCTTCCGTTAATCCTCTTAATTGGCTAGCTCTTTGTTGGACATCAGCTAATAGTTCATTGCGTTCAGTAATGTCAGTAGCAACAGCAGTTACAATCCAACAATTCAACTCTGTTTCATAGCGAGAAGTCATAATATCGGAAATCCAACGCCAAGTTCCATCTTTATTTTGAAATCGATATTCCATTGAATTAGTTCGACCAGCAAAGATATCTTGATAGCGATTAGGAAGCAACAAAGCTAAGTCTTCTGGTAATACTCTGGACATCCAAAGATGAGGATTTTCTGTTAGTTCAGTAACAGTAAAACCAAAGACTTTCTCACAACCTGCGGAAAAATATTCAAATTCCCAACTACCATCAGCAAATACTCGATAACTCATAATAGCAGCGATCGCACTATTCAGAATATCATTAAGCTTAGTTTGCGAACATTGTAAGGCTAATTCTAACTCTTTTTGATTGCTAATATCTGTAGTTGTCCCCACTACCCGCACTGGATTTCCCTGATTATCTTTAATCACAAAACCCTGATCTATGATATACAAATATTGATTATTTTTACAGCGAACTCGATACTCAACTTCATAACGATTTTGATTGATTAACTGAGTAAATACTTTCTCTTTTGCCTTGAGCAAATCTTCGGGATGAATCAAACTTGACCACCAATCTCTTGTTGGCTCTGCTTCTTCGGGTAAGTAACCGAAAATCCTGGTTAACCCATCAGTTCTTTCTACTGAATTTGTTTGTAAGTCCCAGTCATAAATTAAACAATTTACCGCTGCTGCTGCTAATTCAAAACGCTCTTTTTGCGATCGTAAAATAACATTCTGAGTAGTTTCTGTACAAGTAACAAAAATACCAACTACTTCAGTACTTTCATCCCGAATTGGCGCATAAGAAAATGTTAGAAAAATTTCTTCTTGGTAACTATTACGGTGCGTGAATAGCTGCATATTTTCCAATAAAGCAGCTTCACCAGTTTCTCTCACTTTTTTCAGCGTTTCTGCCATTTTTGACCACATTTCCGGGCATACCTCAGCAATAGGTTTTCCTAAAGCTTGGGGGTGTTTATCTGCCAAAAAGGGGATGAAATTGTCATTGTATAACTTGATAAACTCAGAACCCCAACAAATGAAGATTGGACAATGAGAATTGAGCAAAATACTTACCGAGGTACGTAAACTTTGCGACCAGTTTTCCACTACACCTAAAGGAGTACTTCCCCAGTCAAACCTTTGCATTAATGCTTCCATTTCTCTACCAACAGCAAAAGTATCTTCAGGAACATTCATCTTCTACCTCTCTAATTGCTATCCCTGATTGTTTAGGATAATTCACTTATACTGACTAAATTTCTCCCTATTCTATCGCCTGGTTGCTGCTAGGAACTAATTGCTTATTACCTTTCTGTTCTGTCGCGATAAATTACGGGAAAATATAGCAGATATAGTTTTTTTATTTTCTATTTAACGAGTAAATCGAAAGATTTATTCCGATAGAAAACATGAGTTTATATCTGATGGCAGATGGGTTGAACAAATTATTACTGATAAATTGTAATTGTCAAAAGAAGAGGTTAAAAGAAGATTACCATGAATATTCTGGCTTGGATTATTTTAGGATTGATTGCTGGTGCGATCGCTAAAGCTATCTATCCCGGACACCAAGGCGGTGGCATTCTCGGCACAATTTTACTAGGAATCATCGGCGCTTTTGTTGGTGGAAGTTTAGCTACCTTATTCACGACAGGGACTTTAGCTTTCACATCCGCAAATTTAAGTATTGTGGGCATTATTGTCGCTATTTTAGGCGCAATTGTTGCTATCTTTCTGTGGAACCTATTCACTCGCAGTGCTGCATAGGTTTCTTTTGGTTAAAGCCCTTTGACTTTGGCTTCCATGAATTTTTTAGGCGCTCTAAAATTTTGGCTCAAATTGACACTGCTTGCTCAATCCGTGCAGTGCTTTTGAGCCTTGACACCTATTTAAGGTACTACAAATTCACAAGAGCAAAGTCTCAGTTTTACATGACTTCGCCAGATAGTTATTGATACTTTGTTCACCCTGTTATCAACCTGCTGAACGATTAGCTATGATAATTTGCCGATCGCCTAATTTCGCTTCCTCATCAGGATTAAACATCTCTTCAGGATCGTTTCTAGGGTCAATCCCTGCTGCATCATTTTGCTCGTCCACCAAAGAAGCTGGACCTGCATCAGGTTGGATTAAACCGCGATCGGTTGTTTTCCTTCTCGGAACATCAGCACTTCCAGGTTTTTCCGAATTCATTATTTTGCTTTTCTCTGCTCAAAACAGCTATTTACCTTCCTAGTATTCAACTTTTTATTAATAAATACCTCAACCTTTTGATATAAATTCCACTCATCTATAAACTAACGCCTTACCGAAGGTAGATTTTACTTATTGATATAGAAAGTAAACTTAAGAGTCTCAAGAAGCACCTGACAAACTAATATTTTGAGTATTTTGCCAAAAAGTATTATAATTATCAACGTACATTTACCAAAATGTATAAAAATCCTAAATGCTAATGAATCAACTATTTACTATAGGTCATTCAAATCTTAATATTGAAACCTTTATTTCCCTACTTCAACAGCACGGAATTACCGCAGTAGCCGATGTCCGTTCCCACCCGTATAGCCGCCGTTTCCCCCACTTCAGTCAACCCGCCTTAAAAGCATCACTTCTAAACGCCAGAATTAACTATGTTTTTCTAGGTCGAGAACTAGGCGCTAGACCGGAAAATTTAAGTTGTTACGACGCTACAGGAAAAGCTTTGTACGAAAGAATAGCCGCAACTGATTTATTTTTCACAGGAATTCAGCGTTTACTTAAAGGCGCAGAAACTTACAAAATTGCCTTAATGTGTGCCGAAAAAGACCCAATTACTTGTCATCGTACCATTTTAGTTTGTCGCCAACTACGGAAGTTTGACTTACAAATTAATCATATTTTATCAGACGGCAATTTAGAAACACATCAGCAACTAGAAACCAGACTTTTAGGCAAATTTAACAAAACAGAAGATCCAAATCAACCAATTCAATTAACCTTATTTGAATTAGAACCCACCAAACCAGAAAAAATCGACATCGAAGCAGCTTATAATCGTCAAGGCAATGAAATTGCCTATATCAACCCCTCACCAAACAGTAACGAAAATGAGTAAACAAATTGACTTATTTACAATTGGATTTACCCAGAAAAGCGCCGAACAATTTTTTGAAACCTTGCTGAAATCTGGAGTGCGAAAAATCATAGACACCCGCCTAAATAATGTTTCCCAACTAGCAGGTTTTGCCAAGCGCAAAGACCTAGAATATTTTCTGCAAAAAATTGGCAACATCGAATACGTTCACATTTTAGACTTAGCACCCACCAAAGACATATTAGACGCTTACAAAAAGAATGGCGGAGATTGGGAAACTTACGAAAAACAATTCTTAAATTTAATCGAACAAAGACAGATCGAAAAGACAGTTACTCCTGAAATTTTAGACTGTGGGTGTTTGCTTTGTAGCGAACCAAAACCACATCATTGTCATCGCCGCTTAGTTGCCGAATATTTACAGGATAAGTGGGGAAATGTAAAAATATGCCATCTCTAACTAGAATAATTTGCCTTGCTAATTCATGGAAGCGAGGCGAAAGGTGTATCGCCGGAATTACTACTATAAAAGGACAATGGATTCGTCCAGTTTCCGATTTACCTGTTGGTCAAGTTACCAAAGAAATTCGACAAATTGGCGGTACAGAACCAGCATTATTAGATATTTTACAAATTCCTTTAGCGAAAACAGGGCCAGACTACGGTTTTGAAAGCGAAAACCTTTCAATTTTACCGGGAAAATGGCAGCGAGTTGGACAATTTTCCGCAACTTATTTGCTGAAATATTGTAGCAATGAAGAATACATTTTGCACAATGATTTGAGATATGTCGAAGTACCATTTTTGCAATCATTACCATTTCCTCAACGACGGACTTTACAATTATTAAAAGTAGTGGAGTTTCACGTTAGACCTTTGAAAGCAGTATACGAAGGAAGCCAAAAATGGGAAGGAACAATTATCACTGAAAATCAGCAAAGATTGACCACAAGTATTACCGATCCTGTATTTGTGCGGAAATTGGACTTAGGCTATCGTCCGAAAAATGATTGTTTAGTAACAGTTAGTTTAAGTATGCCTTGGCGACCAGAAAATTGGGAAGGTGGCGATCCTTGTTGGAAATTAATCGCTGGTGTAATCGAATTACCTGATTCAGAAAATCAAAAGATAGAGGTAAATGATGTTAATGAAATTCCCTTTTAATACTAAATTTGGCGCTTGATTATTAAACCGCGGAGACATAGAGGACGCAGAGGAAAGAAGAAAAAATATCAGGTTACTGATTTTGCAACAATGTAGCCGTACCATTAGCTACAATTTGCGCTACTCCAGTGAAAAAATTTTGGTCAATTGTATCAGGTTTGTCTGTTGGTTTATGATAGTGAGGAGAGCGAAAATTTCCGGTATCGGTGATTAAAACTGCACCAATTCCTCGCAGCCAAAAAGGTGTATGATCGCTACGTAATAAATCAGGGGTAGCTACACCTTTTAAAGGAACAGGCAAAGTAATTACTGGTGGTAAATCAGAAGAATTTTTGTTACTAAATGCTGCAATTAATTCGGGATTTTCGGCATCACCTATTACTGCTAAAAAGTCTCCTTTATCGCTTGGTGGGGTAATTGGTAAACCGAGAGGATATTGCTGACAACCGGGAGTATGACAAGCAAAACCAACCATGTCTAAAATTATTGTACCTCGTAAATTAGCTAAATTTTCCGGTTGATTGGCAAAAGCGAAACTACCTAATAGTCCTTTTTCTTCTAAGTCAAAAAAGGCGATTTTTAAGGTTTTCGCTGTTGGTAATTTACTCAATAAACGTGCCACTTCTAAAACTATTGCTACACCGCTTGCATTATCATCTGCACCGGGAGAACCAATAACTGTATCATAATGTGCAGCTAATAAAATGCTTCCTGCTTCTGGGTTATTTCCAGGTTTTTCGGCTACTACGTTAATACCAAACTCAAATGTTTGTAGAGTTGGCAACCATCCCGATTTTTTTAAGTTATTGATAATATAATCTCTTGCTTGACTGCGGTTAATGTCTTCATAACGTTCAAAATTTAAAGCTTTAATATGTGACATTAATCGGCGTTTGTTAACATTTGGTGCTGTAATAAACTGAGGGGTTTTCAGTTGTTTAGGTTGCTCAATTTCAGCAGCATAAATTTGCCTTTGTACTACTTCTGCGGTATTATTTACTGTTAATTTAGATGTTAGTAAGTTGAAGTACCAATTCCCAAAAAAGTTGTTATTATATGCGGAGAAAAGTATTGTTGTAGTTGTGACGATCGCCAACAATCCCCCCCAGCAAAACCATTTTTTCATATTAATTTGAATTTGCTAATAGTATAAAGTGCGATCGATTCCTTAAATTTATGCAATTAATCAGTAAAAAACTCATCATTTCCTGCCTGGAACAGATTAACCTTTTCCTCTACCTGTTCCAGACTAATGATGTTTTCTCCAATAGAAATAGTTTTAGCCACTATCATTAAAATTCTACAGTTAATGGCGCACGGGGGAAAGGAATTACATCTCTAATATTAGCCATTCCGGTCATAAATTGCACCAATCTTTCAAAGCCTAAACCAAAACCTGCATGAGGAACTGTTCCAAAGCGGCGTAAATCCAAATACCACCATATAGTTTCGGCATCAATTCCTAATGTTTCAATCCGCTTTTCTAGCACATCTAAGCGTTCTTCCCTTTGGGAACCGCCAATAATTTCGCCAATTTTCGGTGCTAAAATATCCATTGCGCGGACAGTTTGTTCGTCATCATTTAACCGCATATAAAAAGCTTTAATTTTTGCCGGATAATCGGTAACAATCACAGGCTTTTTAAACTTCTCTTCTGCCAAATATCTTTCATGTTCTGACTGTAAATCTAAACCCCAACTAACGGGAAATTCAAACTTCTTATCTGCCTTTTCCAAAAGCTTAATTGCATCAGTATAAGTTAACCGTTCAAACTGATTATTAATGATATTATCTGCCGTTTCCAAAACCGACTTATCAATCCTTTGGTTGAAAAACTCCATATCTTCAGGACAGTTTTCCAATACATAATTAAAGATGTATTTCAAAAACTCTTCTGCCAAATCCATATCACCTTGGAGATCGCAAAAAGCCATTTCTGGTTCTACCATCCAAAACTCTGCTAAATGGCGAGAAGTATTGGAATTTTCAGCGCGAAAAGTCGGCCCAAAAGTGTAAACATTAGAAAAAGCCATCGCCATAATTTCGGCTTCCAACTGACCGCTAACAGTTAGATAAGCCGGACGACCAAAAAAATCTTTAGTGTAATCAATTTCTTGCTTTTCAGTGCGAGGAACCTTATCTAAATTAAAACCCGTAACTGTGAACATTTCCCCAGCACCTTCGCAGTCACTAGCGGTAATAATTGGTGCATGAATCCATAAAAAATCGCGTTCTTGGAAAAACTTATGAATCGCAGTTGCACAAGCATTTCTTACCCGAAAAACTGCACCGAAAGTGTTAGTACGCGATCGCAAATGTCCAATATCCCTTAAAAACTCAAACGAATGGCGTTTCTTCTGCAACGGATAAGTTTCTGGATCAGCTTCCCCAAAAACTTTTGCACTAGAAGCCTTCAACTCAATTCTTTGTCCCTTCGCCGGAGACTCCACCAAAACACCTTCAACTTCCACCGAAGCACCAGTATTTAATTGTTTAATTATTGTCCCATAATCCGCCAAATCAGGATTCAAAACCACCTGTAAATTTGCCATTGAAGAACCATCATTCACCTCAACAAAAGCAAACTCCTTTAACTCCCTTTTCGTGCGAACCCAACCTTGCACCTTAACAGATTCATCAGGTTGACCACTTTTCAGAATATCAGCAATACGTCGAGTCATAATGATTAATTGATTTTAACTAAGACACTTAGAACTTCATTATATTAAACCACAGAAATAAATCATCCCTGTTCATCTGCGGTTAACAAACCCTTACTCCTCTTTCTTCCTCTTCCTTCGTGTCCTTCGTGTCTAAGTGCTACGCACCGCTACGCGAACGTGGTTCAAAAATCTTACCCTTTCTAATCACCAATAGCAACCCCCTCCCGACGCGGATCGGCACCACCGATAAGTTCGCCATTTTTAATTTCAATCCCATGAGAACCGCTATTTAAAGGAATCACAATTACCCGATGACCTCGCCTTTCCAAAACCGCCTTAAAACTAGCATAATGAGTATCAGCTTCCAACTCCGTCGGACCATTGCGACTACCAAAATTAGGTAAAGAAATAGCATCTTGAACATCAAGATTCCAATCTAAAACCCCCACCAAAACCTTAGCTACAAAATTAATAATACCGCTACCACCTGGAGAACCAATAATTAAAATTGGTTTTTTTTCAGCGTTAAAAACTATAGTCGGAGACATCGAACTTCGGGGACGTTTCCAAGCTTCCACACGGTTAACAACAGGTTGACCATTTTCTTCAGGAACAAAGTTGAAATCAGTTAATTGATTATTTAATAAAAACCCCCTTACCATCAACCGAGAACCAAAACCGCTTTCAATAGAACTAGTCATAGAAACAGCATTACCATCTTTATCTACAATAGAAAAGTGAGTTGTAGCTGGTAAATCTAACCAGTTAGTCGATCGCCTTTCCCCAAAAGAAGCCAAAATATTTCCCGGTGCAGCTTTTCCCATTGAACGATTAAGATCGATCGCACTCCCACGCACCCGCAAATACTGCGGATCGAGTAACCTTTGAGTAGGAATCTTCACAAAATCTGCATCAGCTAAAAATTGATTGCGATCGGCATAAGCCAACCTCCCAGCCTCCGAAAATAAATGCACCAAATCAATTGGTTTAGACTTCAAACTAGCCAGATCGAAACTCTCTAAAATTCCCAAAATCTGCAAAATAGTAATTCCGCCAGAACTCGGCGGACCCATGCTACAAACTTGGTAAACTCGATATAAACCACAAACCGGATCGCGTTTTTTTGCCTGATAATTAGCTAAATCAGCGAGTATTAAATCTCCCGGATTAACAGGCGATCGATTCACAGTTTCAACAATATCTTGAGCAATTTCCCCACGATAAAAAGCATCTGCGCCTTGATTAGCGATCGCCTTTAAAACCCCCGCCAAAGGTTTATTTACCAGCTTACTACCAACAGGTTTCGGTTGACCATTTGCCAAATAAAAATAACTTCTACTATTAGGAAAACGTTGTAAATACTTTTCCCTACTCAGCAGTTCATACAGTCTCGGAGAAATCGGAAAACCATTTTCCGCCAACTCGATCGCAGGTTGAAACAACTCCCGCCAAGGAAGTTTCCCCTCCTCCCGGTGTACCATTTCCAGCATCCTGACAACCCCAGGTACACCAACAGACTTACCCCCAACTACCGCTGCAAAAAAATCTAAAGGTTTACCTTCCGAGTTCAAAAACCGATCGCCTCTCGCCTTCCCAGGTGCGGTTTCCCGACCATCATAACTCAGTAATTTTCCCGTTGCGCCATCATACAACAGTAAAAACCCCCCGCCGCCAATACCCGAAGACTGCGGTTCCACCAAAGTTAACACCATTTGGACTGCGATCGCCGCATCCACCGCATTACCCCCCCGCCGCAAAATAGCTATCCCCGCCTGAGAAGCTAGCTGGTTAGCAGTCACTACCATTTGTCTTCTCGCGCGGACAGCTTGCTTTTCCGTCCTTCCCGTATCCCACTCTGGCGCAGGTAAGTCCTGAGTGCGAACCGGGAAAACAAAGTTACAAGAGAATACTAAGGTAGTGAAGATTAATTTAAAGAATTTAACTTGCATTGTGCAATTGCAGAGTCTGGGATCATTTATTCATCAGCGATCCCCACTTTAACCTATATTTTCTCAATCCTGTTTGGGGATCGCATAGCTTCTGTGCAATGATTCGGGTATAGCAGATCGCCAAAGCAATGCACAATAGTAAAAATACAAGTCTTTAACTTGCACAAGACTTCAACAACCAACCGATAACGATCCCGATCCCCGCAAATCTTACCGCCATCCAAAAAGGTTCTTTCAAGCTACTCCAAGAAAACAAGCTACTTTCCAAGTTAATTTCCATAGTTTCCAACTCTTGTTGAATTCGCTTTAACTCGGCTTTCATTTCCTGGGATCGCGCCATTCTGCGGTCTTGGCGGATTTCCTCATAGTGGTGTTTTAACTCTGCTTGTCGCTGGCGATCGCGCTGTACCTGTGCAAAACGCTCCTTTAACGCCGTTAGCGATCGCTCTACCTCCGCCAAAGCTTGCTCAAACTCTTGCTCGCTATTTCCCGATCCCGGAGTATCCCTAGATGCAGATGGTTCTTCTGATGGCTTCATAATAAAGACAAATACTAATCTGATTTCATTATGTCTGAACCTACCCAACTACTTAAAACCGACAGCTTGAACCAACTTACCACCTTAGAACTAGCTCAAGCTTTAATGGAACGTCTTGCCATTACACCGAATGATTGGCATCGCCTCAAATCAAATCGTCAGGCGCGTGCCAGCGAACAAGCCGCTGCCGCACTAGTGTTTCTGCTCAAAAATCAGCCAGAAGAAGCCTTATCCCGCTTTAACCAAGCTTCCGGTTGGTTAGATCGATCGCTCAGTGCCCCACCCTGTCCCACTCACGGACACGATCGCTCTCACTAATCTTCCAATCCCTAACCCTGACAAGTGGCTGCTCGTTCAGCCACCAAACCTCTTGATAACCAGGAACATTAAGATTTATTAGCTGACCAAAAATTGACAATTGGTGAGCTAGAATAAATTACCTAGTGTTTAGTCTCGCTAGCGCACTAAAGGCAACTTATAGCGGCTCTTGACATATTTACACAGGCTTAACTCTCTGGCTTCCGGGTTCCAATGTACTTCGTCGAATACTTTGTATAGGATAAATAGACCTCGGCCACATTCCGACTCTTCCGGTGGCAGGTACTCATTGAGATCGCTAGGGCGACAACAACAAGGTTCATACCCCGTACCTTGGTCTGAGATCACCCACCAGTAGTGATCTGCGATCGCGGCAAATTTCACGGCAACTGTTTTACTAGGATCTAGATTGTTACCATGTTTAGCCGCATTTACCAAAGCCTCCTGTAAACCTAGTCGCAATTCTGCTTGCCAAGAGTCAGGAATCTCAGACACCAGCAAATCGAGAATCGGACAAAGGTAAAGAGTCGAAGCAAAGCTAATCGTAGCCCAGCTGCGCCCAACTGGACGCTTAGATATAGCAATCACTCTGAAGACCCCCTCGCTTTCAGGTGGACAGACTGAAATATCGGCACAGCTTCCATCCCTATGCTCATAACATAATTGTTGGTTATAAACTCTTGCTTAAGTCTAATGGGAACATTTTTAGGTTTTGTTACCTATTTTGCAATTTTATTGAGTCGCATTTTCCTCACAATGCCTAAATTTGGTTAATTCCCATCAGCCCAGCCTTTTCATTGCACGTAACTTTGTGATTGCCCATAGCTTAATAAAAGCCATACAAATACACCTGAAATCGGTGTATGCTTTCGGTAGGGTTTTCACTACCTATATTTATATTGTATCCAAATCTTCTTAAAACACCAGAGCCTTTTGAGTAAATCTGCCCATTTGTTCTGTTCATCCGTTTCATCGGTTACACAATATACAAAAAAGCCTGTCAGTTGGACAGTGTAAACCATAGCAGTCCTCTAGAAACTTAATCGGGCTGTGGCATACTTAGCTAACTAGTAAGTAATGTAAGTTATAGTCGCTCATTTAGGACAGTAATTGCAAGAGAAGTGGACTACAATTTCTCCAGCAATCCCGATCGCCAGAAAAATTTCACCGGGAAGAAAACCCTAAATCAGCTTAAATAAAAGGTTTTCAGCTAAGCAACCTGGATTTGAGAAATCTATACTGGAAATAGGAAGACAAATATCTGAGGGAAGAGCATGGCTCCAAATCCCACCATCATGCAAGCTGTAGAACAGTTGAACTACCGAGTCACAGTAGGCGACATCGCAGCACAAACCGGACTAAATATCAACCAAGCCGAGCAAGCATTGTTAGTCTTAGCTTCTGACGCAGGTGGACATTTACAGGTAGCGGAATCAGGAGAAATTGCCTATCAATTTCCGCGAAATTTTAAAGCAGTGCTACGCAACAAATTTTTTCGGTTGCGACTCCAAGAATGGTGGCAAAAAGTTTGGCAAGCTCTGTTTTATTTAATTCGGATTAGTTTTGGCTTAATTTTAATAGCTTCCATAGCTTTAATATTTATTGCGATCGCCATAATTCTCATCGCCCTGAACTCCAGCCGAGACAACGACAGCGGCGGCGACTTCGGTGGCGACTTTGGCGGCGGTACAATTTTCGCCCCCACATTTTGGGTTGGCGATTGGTGGTTTTGGGTATTTTATCCCAACTACGATAGTCCCCAATACCAATATCGTCGCCGGGAAAAACCCGAACTAAACTTTTTAGAAGCAATCTTCTCCTTTTTATTTGGAGACGGCAACCCCAACGCCAACCTAGAAGAACGACGCTGGCAAGAAATAGCCACAGTAATTCGTAACCACCAAGGCGCAGTAGTAGCCGAACAAATAGCACCCTACTTAGACGAATTAGGCTCAGGCTACTCACAGGAATACGAAGATTATATGCTGCCAGTACTAACGAAATATAATGGTCGTCCAGAAGTTAGTCCCGACGGGCAATTAGTTTATCATTTTCCCGAATTACAAGTAACAGCAACCCAACAGGAAACTCAATCAGTACCGAGCTATTTACGAGAACATTCTTGGCGATTTAGTGCCGCTAGTTCTGGACAAATCCTCTTAGCTTGTGGATTAGGCGCAGCTAATCTAGTTGGTGCATTAGTCTTAGGAAATCTTCTCGCTGCTGGCACTGTCGCTGCTCAAATCGGTGGGTTAGTTGCCTTCGTTCAATCAATTTATTGGCTACTACTCATTTACGGAGTAGCTTTTCTAACAACACCTTTAATCCGTTATTTTTGGCTGCAATGGCGCAATACTAAAATTGCTAAACGCAACCAACAACGCCAACAACGCACCAATTTCTTAAAACAAGCAACTGCCGAATTAAACAAAAAAATTAGCTATGCTCGGCAATTTGCCACCCAAAACATCATTAGCCAAGAAAACTTAGCTTACACCACAGAAACCGACTTAATCGAACAAGAAATTGAACGAAAAGATCAAATCGACGCTGAATGGCAACGTAGATTAGAATCAGGTTCCTGAATTTTTGGGGACTGGGGACTGGGGACTGGGGACTAGGGACTGGGGACTGGGGACTGGGGACTGGGGAAAGTTTTGAGTTGTAGGGGCGGGTTTAGCAGAAAATTCCCTAGTCACAGCAGAGCAGTTCACCACAAAACCCGCCCTTACAGAATTTTGAATTTTCTCCCCTCCCCCCCTGCACCCCTGCCCCCCTGCCCCCCTGCCCCCCTGCCCCCTAAATCTCATCTCACCTTAATTCTGGCTAAACTCGCTCCCCGGTAATAATGCTGGAGGATTTGTTGGTAGTTTGCGCCTTGGCGAGCCATTCCGTAAGCACCCCACTGACTCAAACCGATACCATGACCAAAACCTCGACCATCAAAACGGAAAGAGGATGGTAGAGATTTATTATTACCTTCTGGAGTGACGCTGAACCAAGTACTTCTTAAACCAAAGAGGCGCTGCAATTCTGCACCACTCATAGTTCTCGAACCTTTGTCACCAACAACTTTCATTGTCAGAACTCGCCCGAAGGGAGAAACTCGTTCCGCTGTCAAAGATTGAACTTGTCCGACACCGCTAATCCGGCTACTTAGTTGTTGTGGAGTAAAAGATTTTGTCCACTGATAACCGGGAGTTCCTTGATCGAAGTCTCGGACAGCACGTAGGTAGGGTAAGGCTTGTGGACCCCAAACGTTTTCCACGTTTTCCGTATGTCCTCCAGAGGAGGCGTGATAAGCAGCTAAAATCAGTCTGCCTCTGTAGGTGAGGACTTGTCCGGCGGTAGCATCTACGGCGGTGTAAAAGCTGGGTGATTCAGTTTCTACACCTCGATAAACTTGCCACGCGATCGTATCTCCAACATCAAACAACCGATTTCCTCTAGTTTGCCGTTGGTAAAGGGCATAAGTACGGGCAGCTACAGCTTGAGCTTTTAATGCTTCTTGGGGCCAATTTGTATAAACTTCGCCTCCCAGGACGCTGTAAAGGTATCTTTCCAGGTCTACATAATTGACTGCTGTTAAACCTCGGTTTGTCGGTACAACTAGGGTGCGTCCTCGATACCACTTATCCCCAATCCAGACAAATCCTTTGTTGGTCGGTTCTACCCACAAAGCATTGGATTGCCAACGATTCATTTTCACTCTACCGCTGTCGGTTTCAGCCACAAAAGCGTTGAGTGGGGCAATCTCTCCTACAGGTTTGCCAGTGGCATCACGGACGATCGCTTTCGTCGAACTACCAATTTTGACTTGGTTAGCATTTTCTTCGATCGCCACTCGCAATTCCAACGCCGCTTGAGCAGGCGCAACTAAAAGCATCCAGAACAACAGCGACAACCAAAAATTTTTTCCTGATTGCGGAATTAACTGTTTCTGTTTTGCAGATAAAAACGAGAACATCAAACTTTTGGCTAGCATTTGGTCAAAACCTCCTCACACGGCGGAGAATCGAGGTTACAAACTGTTTTTATGGTTGAATTTGGCAAAAAAATTTCTTTTGGTTTAGCTACGCTAGACAGTCCTCTAGAATACCTTAATCGGGTCAATAGGTAAAGAAAAACTTTTTCCTGGTTAAAATGTCAATAGGATAATCCCTGAAATTTTAGTAGGTTTAGCTTAATTTAAGTGCAGATTACTTTTTTTGGCACAAGTTCCGGTGTCCCAACGCGATCGCGCAATGTTTCTAGTGTTGCTTTGCGCTTACCTCAGCGTGCAGAAGTTTGGCTATTTGACTGCGGTGAAGGTACTCAACATCAGCTGTTACATAGTGATTTGAAAATTAGCCAAGTCACTCGCATTTTTATTACCCATACCCACGGCGACCATATTTTTGGTTTGATGGGTCTATTAGCAACCTATGGTTTGGCTGGCAATCCCACTAGAATAGATGTTTATGGGCCGCCCGGTCTAAATGATTACATTAAAGCTTGCCAACGTTACTCATTTACTCATTTTTCCTATCCCCTAAAAGTCCATACTGTTCAACCGGGAATAGTTTATGAAGATGACGAATATATTGTTAAATGTGGGCTTTTAAAACATCGAGTCACTGCTTTTGGTTATCGAGTCGAAGAAAAAGACCGTGCCGGACGTTTTGATGTGGAAAAAGCCCAAGAATTAGGCATTCCTTCCGGCCCAATTTATGGCAAACTCAAACGAGGCGAAACAGTTACTTTACCCGATGGACAAGTAATTAATGGCGCTGATTTATGCGGCCCTACTCAAATAGGACGTAAATTTGTTTACTGTACAGATACCGTTTTTTGTGAAGGCGCTGTTGAATTAGCCCAAGATGCCGATTTGTTAATTCATGAAGCTACTTTTGCTCATCAAGATGCTGAATTAGCTTTTCAAAGATTACATTCTACTTCGACAATGGCAGCACAAGTGGCTTTAACAGCTGGCGCAAAACATTTAATTATGACTCACTTTAGCCCCCGCTATGCCCCAGGTAATGATATTCAATTAAATGATTTGTTACAGGAAGCAAAAGCCATTTTTCCTAATACAACAATGGCTTATGATTTCTTAGCTTATGAAGTTCCGCGTCGGGAGTAGGGGACTGGGGATTGGGGACTGGGAACTGGGTACTGGGAAAGTCTTGAGTTCTGAGGTTTTTTCTTATCTGCTCTTATTGCCTAGTCCCCAGTCCCCAGTCCCCAGTCCCCAGTCCCTTATTTAGCAACTAAAATTACCACCGATCGATCTCCGACTAAAATCCCGTCTTGTTCCGTTAAAACGGGCTCATTTCCCGGTTGGTAAATATCTTCAGGAAAGTCAAGCCAAGTATTAACAAAAATGTGCCATTGTACTTCTGAGGGTAATTTGGGTAATTCAAACCAGTGGCTTTCCCAGTGCATATTCATTGCTACATAAATTGAGTCGTCTTTGACTGTTCCTCCTTTGGCGTGTTTGCCACAAACCATAAAAGCTAAGGTGCGACAATAGCTTGCCCAATCAGGTTTCCAGGCGTAAACACCATGCCAACTAATATCGGGATAACCGCTTTCCATATAGTCTTTATTGCGGAAGTATTCCCGATTTCTTAATACAGGATGGAGATTACGAAAAGCAAGGCAATTTTTCACGAATTGGAAAAAGTCTTGATTAGTTTCTAATAAATTCCAATTTAGCCAACTTAACTCTGAATCGTGGCAATAGGCGTTATTATTTCCTTGTTGCGATCGCGCCATCTCATCACCCATTAGTAACATCGGTATGCCTTGACTCACTGTTAAAATGGCGATCGCATTCTTCATTTGCCGTCGGCGCAATTTAATTATTTCTCGATCGTCAGTTTCGCCTTCAACTCCACAATTCCAGCTAAAATTATCATTCGATCCATCTCGACTTTCCTCACCATTAGCTTCATTATGTTTTTCGTTATAAGCTACCAAATCTGCTAAAGTGAAACCATCATGGGCAGTAATAAAGTTTACTGAACTATCCACAGTTCTCTCTGTCCAAGCATACAAATCCGGCGAACCTTGAATCCGTTGCACCATTTCTCCGACTAAAGGATCGCCTTTAATAAACTTCCGTACTGCATCCCGATATTTACCATTCCACTCTCCCCAACGGTCATAATTGGGAAAAGAACCAACTTGATAAAGTCCGCCAGCGTCCCAAGCTTCAGCAATTAATTTACACTTAGCTAAAACAGGATCGTAAGCTAAACTTTCTAACAATGGTGGATTAGTTAAAGGTACACCTTTGGTATCCCTTCCTAAAATCGAAGCTAAATCAAATCTAAAACCATCAATGTGATATGTTGATGCCCAAAAACGCAAACAATCTACTACAAATTGTCTCACGATTGGATGATTACAATTGAGCGTGTTACCGCAACCACTAAAGTTATAATAAAGCCCTTCGGGAGTGAGCATATAATAGGTTTTATTATCTAAACCTCGAAAAGAAATAGTTGGGCCATTTTCGTTTCCTTCGGCGGTATGGTTAAACACTACATCTAAAATTACTTCAATGCCATTTCTGTGTAGTTCTTTAACTAAAGTTTTTAGTTCAGTTGCTTGATTTCCATATTTACCTGTGGCAGCATAACCAGCTTTTGGAGCATAAAAACCTACAGTATTATAGCCCCAGTAGTTAAATAATCTTTCATCATTAAAGGGATTATGTCGCGTGTTATCTAACTCGTCAAACTCAAAAATTGGCATTAATTCTACACAGTTAATTCCCAATTCTTTCAGGTAGGGAATTTTTTCTTGTAGTCCGGCAAAAGTACCTTGGTGTTCTGGTTTAACTCCAGAGGAAGGGTGACGAGTAAAACCGCGGACGTGCATTTCGTAAATAATTAAATCTTCGGCGGGAATTTCTAATGGTCGATCGCCTTCCCAATCAAATTCTTTACTAATAATTTGTCCCCGATAAGGGTAAATATCATCCTCTCTTAAAGAATTTCCCCAAACATCTCTACCACCTACACAAGTAGAGTATGGATCTAGAAGAATCTTGTTGCGATCAAATCTGTGACCTGCTTCCGGGTTGTCAGGACCATCTACACGATATCCATATTCTAAGTCTTCGTAATTTGGTAAACCTAAAACAATCATGCTCATCACATTACCTAAGCGAAACTCACTAGGAAAAGGAATTTCAGCATAAGGTTCTGAGGCATCTTTTTTGAATAATACTAATGTTGCTGCTGTGGCGTGACGAGAGTAAAGAGAAAAACTCACTCCTCCTGGTACTGGAGTAGCACCAAAAGGAATAGGTTGTCCTTGTAGTAATTTGAAATTACCGTAAGTGTAACTGTGATAAACTGCCATGTTCTATGTTTACAAACCTCATGAATCCTCTTATTGTCTCAGATTCAATCTAGTTTGGTTCCCCATCAGATCTAATCTTTAGATTGTCTGAATTTTCCAGCTTTTTTTCTGTTACATAAATATCAATTAGATTCTAATTTGATAGAACTAAATTTAAGTATACTTTCCTTAAAATTACTCTATCTATTGTAAAGAAAAGTGGAAAAACTTAAAGGAATATTTTCACACTTAACTCGGAATCGGAATCCAGGTCTATTCTACTTTTTCCTTGAGATTCTCCCTAGAGGATTGTTCTAGATCCTCACTTCTTTCTTTTTTTAGCAAACGGCTAATTAAATCATTTAAATGTACTTGGGTGTCAACTGGCGATCGCGGTAAAGGAGTCTCCAAATTAGGCCAAGTGGGTAAATCAGAGCAAGGACAATTATTAGGTGGTAAACCTAAATTTCTGACTGGAATTGGCATGGAACAACGAGCGCAAGGATTTAAATCCCAAGTAGGTGTCAGCAATTCGGCAATAGTTTCTTGCGTACCTTCGAGATAACAATCGCCAGAATCAGGTGCAATTATTCGCTGCCAACATTCTCCAAATTCGTCGCTGTAGCGATCGCCTTGGATCACTCTTTGAGGCAATAAAGCTTCTCTGCCATTGCGAATCAAAACTCTCTTTCCTAGTTGAAACCAATAGGCAATGTATTGTTTAACTTGTTCTTCAGATGCCATAACTTTTAATTCAATCTCTGGTTAAAACTAGGGACCAAGAGATATTATCTCGAATATCTCACAACTATCTCCTCATCTTAGTTTGTTTTTTGAAATTATGTTTCCAGCTGGCAGAGGATTAACTCAGCTATAAAAAGGAATAAATTTTCCGGCTCAATCAATCATAGCCTTTATGAATCTTCTCCCAAGAGAAAGAAATTATTTATTTCCCCAGTTTGGTAATCGTAATTATTCTTTGTTGTTTAAGGGACTACCCAATTGACTTAAATTTAAAACATGACCTGCTGTGACTAAATAAGTGGGATTGGCGATCGCTCCTACTTCACGTACCAAACTGCCTAAGCGATCGCGAAAAAGTCTACCTGCTGGATATGCCGGAACTACACCCCAGCCTGTTTCCTCTGCTACAAATATGACATCACAATCACAATTCTCAATAATTTCTAACAATTCTTTTAAGATTTCCTGCCATTGAGTTCGATCGTACTCTAATAAATTAGCTACCCATGTTCCCAAAGAATCTACCAGTAAGCAAACACTACTTTTTGCCGACTCAATAGTTGCGGCTAAATCCACAGGTACTTCCCAAGTTTGCCAACTCGCTGGACGGCGTTGAGCGTGTTGCGTAATTCTTTCCATCCACTCGCTATCATCAAGATTTTTGGTCGCAGTAGCTACATAAATCACAGATTTTCCTGATGCTAATGCCAAGGATTCCGCCCACTCACTTTTCCCCGATCGCGCAGGCCCAGCTACTAAAATTACTCGTTTTTTAGATGGTTTAGTCATAAATTAATGATACCTAAACAAACTGGGCAATCAAACCTGAGCTTTTTCCCTACGTAATCAAAGGTACTTAATAATTATACCCGTGTCAAAGATTTCACGGATATCTACCAGGAGTTTTATTTGGTAGCATGAGAAAAGCTCATGGCTAATTTTTTTTAGTTCATCTCCAAAAAGTAATAATTAAAACTTTTGGTGACAAATGTAGCTTTTCGTAAACCAGCGATAAGCTAGTTAACAATTAGGCGGAAGTTTATGCCGAAAATTTCTGCAATTATCTGTACACATAATCGAGAAAAATATTTAGGTGCGGCTATTGATAGTTTGCTAGCACAAGATTTTCCAGATTATGAAATAATTGTTGTAGACAACGCTTCAAGCGATCGCACCCGTGAAATAGTTCAAGCACGCCCTAGCGTGAAATATATATACGAATCAGTCACGGGATTATCAGTAGCTCGCAACACGGGCGCTCAATCAGCAACAAGTCAGATTCTCGCTTATCTAGATGATGATGCCGTAGCTAGCCCCCATTGGCTGAGCGTGCTGTACACAGCTTATCAAAGCAACGAAAAACTAGCGATCGCTGGAGGCAAAGTTACATTAATTTGGCCTGAAGGTATCTTACCCCCAGCTTGGCTGTCCGACGACTTAGCGGGAAATTTGGGTGCTTACGATCTGGGTGACAAAATAGTTTATATCGATCGCCCAGGCTTAACTCCAAGAGGCTTAAACTATTCAATTCGACGCAAGTTTTTAGCAGAAATCGGAGGTTTTGACATTAACCTGGGTCGAGTCGGGAAAAAATTACTATCCAACGAAGAACTACTAATGACAGAACAAGCTTTAAACCGAGGTTGGCAAGTCGCCTATCTCCCGGAAGCTTTAGTACAGCATAACGTTTCCCCAGAAAGAATCAACCCCCAATGGTTTTTCAGCCGGGGTTGGTGGCAAGGCATCAGCGAATATTACCGCGAACAACTAGTCGGAAAAGCTGGAGTCAAGCAACTAGGAAGAGGTGGCGAACGCTTGATGTATGGTGTTTATAAAACAATGAAATATTTTCGCTATCCCGATCGAAGGTTTGAAAATTTAGTCTATAGCTACGGTCAAATTGGATATTTAATGAGCGTAATCATGGGGTTATTTTCTGCCACCAAGCGGGAAAAATAATATCAGGCAATGAGTGACTTTCTCCGAAAGCTAAATTGCTGATTATCTTGAAGTTTATTGCTAAATTAAGCACCACTAACATGACTGCCACAGCCCAAAAAATCCCGGTTTCCGTGCTGATTCCAGCTAAAAACGAAGAAGCTAACTTGCCAGCTTGTTTAGAAAGTGTCGCAGTAGCAGACGAAGTTTTTGTCGTGGATTCCCAAAGCAGCGATGCCAGCGGGGAAATTTCCCAAAAATATGGCGCAAATGTAGTTCAGTTTTACTTTAACGGTCGCTGGCCGAAAAAGAAAAATTGGTCATTAGAAAATTTGCCCTTCCGCAATGAGTGGGTGTTAATTGTTGATTGTGACGAACGCATTACCCCAGAACTGTGGGCAGAAATTGCCGCTGCCATTGAAAACCCAGATTACAACGGTTATTACTTAAATCGGAGAGTCTTTTTCCTGGGAACTTGGATTCGTCACGGTGGAAGATATCCTGATTGGAATTTACGTTTATTCCGTCACCAAAAAGGCCGTTATGAAAACTTAGGAACCGAAGAAATTCGCAACACTGGTGATAATGAAGTTCATGAGCACGTAATTTTAGAGGGCAAGGTTGGATATCTAGAAAATGATATGCTTCACATTGATTTTCGCGATGTTTATCACT
Source organism: Floridaenema fluviatile BLCC-F154 (assembly GCF_041929135.1). Taxonomy (NCBI): domain Bacteria; kingdom Bacillati; phylum Cyanobacteriota; class Cyanophyceae; order Aerosakkonematales; family Aerosakkonemataceae; genus Floridanema; species Floridanema fluviatile. The sequence goes on from NZ_JBHFNS010000092.1 coordinate 260,708, forward strand.
GGTTAGAACGACATAATCGTTATTCTAATTGGGAAGCTCGCGTTTATTTGAACTTGTTAACTGGTAGAGGAGATGATGGGACGATCGGCGCTAATATTTTGGGGGATGCCGTTCAACGCAAACGCTTTTTAAAGAAAGTTTGGGTGCGCTTACCTTTTAAACCAACTCTGCGCTTTTTGCTCAGTTATGTGTTTCAATTAGGCTTTTTGGATGGGAGAGCCGGATACACTTATGCTAGACTTTTGAGCCAATACGAATATCAAATTGGGGTAAAACTCTACGAATTACGCCGTTTTGGTGGTCAGTTAAACAATGCCCCACAACCCGCTACTCCCCCAAAAACTCTAACACCCACAACCGATCCGGCTACCCCTAGCGATTCTAAAGCTTATGACTCAGTGGGTTCCTGAACCAGTCGATCCAATTTCTGCATCCAAAAAAGAGTCTTGGTTGGATGCAGAACCTTGGATGGATTTACGGAAGTACGATCAATCAGGTTTCGATCGCGGTCGTTCCGGTTGGGTAATTTTACTGTGGTGGTTGGTGCAAGCGATCGCATTTCCCCTAACACCCCACCAACTCCACGCACCCAGATCTGCTTTACTGCGTTTATTCGGTGCCAAAATCGGCAAAGGAGTCGTGATTCGACCCACCGCCCGCTTCACCTACCCTTGGAAAGTAGAAATCGGCGATTACAGCTGGATTGGTGACGACGTAGTTTTCTACAGTTTGGATGACATTCGTATCGGTTGTCACAGCGTCATTTCCCAAAAATGCTACCTTTGCACCGGAAATCACGACTTTCAAGACTCAACTTTTAGTTTAGTTACTGCGCCGATTGCGATCGGTAACGGCGTTTGGGTAGCCACTGATTGCTTCGTTGGCCCAGGTGTAGAAATTGGTGCAAATACAATAGTCGGCGCACGCAGTAGCGTCTTTCGCTCTTTGCCAGCAGGACAAGTTTGCTGGGGTAGTCCCTGTCGTGCCCATCATCCGCGAACAATGAAAAAGTAAGTTTGGGGATTGGGGATTGGGGATTGGGGACTGGGGACTGGGGAGATGGGGGAGTTTAGAGTTTTCCTCGCCTCTGCCCCCCTGCCCATCTGCCCTCTCTAGGGACAGGGAACTCTTCGGGAGCGACGAACAGGGCGTTTTCGGTTTCCTGTATAGAAAGTTTCTTCTTCGATACAATACTCTTCGCGATCGCGATCGCGATTGCGATCCCAATCCCGATCGCGATCGCCCTCATCCCAGCCACCACTTGACCGAAATTCAGCGCGACATCCGTTTCTTACCCAAACAAAACCTCTGCCGTAATCCCAATCCACACCACGTATGCAAGAAGCGCGAGATAATTGTCTGTCCAGGAATACGCCACGTCTGGTATTAATTGAACATTTTGTAGTTTGAAAATTAACGCTTTGGCAAATAGTAACAGTTTGAGCCGACGCAGACTCAGCAATAATAATAGTAGCTGCAACTGCAACAACAGCAGCACCAGCTAAAGCAACTTTTTGACACAAATTGGTCATCAGATTAAACTCCTCACTTTACAGGGCTTAGGTAGCTTTTGCATCTGCCCCCCGATAGACCAACAGTATCGCTAAGTTAAGTTCCTCTCGTCAACTGTCTTGATTTTTCGGCATTTTTAATTAGCGGATTGGGTAATTGAAATGTGTTAACGGTTACTAGGATTGTTGCTGCTAGAATTCAGCGTTTTGGTTGGGAAAGTAGACGAGCAGCGATCGCACCACCCACAAAGCCAAATAAATGCCCTTGCCAAGAAATTCCCATTTGGTTTGGTAAAACACCCCAAATCATACCACCGTAAATCAACAGAACAATTAATGATAAAAGAATCGATCCGGGACTACGTTGAAAATAGCCTCTAAATAGTAAATAACCCAGATATCCAAACACAACTCCACTAGCACCAATATGAATACTATTAGGTGGTGCAAATAACCAAACACCTAGACCACTAACTAACATTGAAATGGCAGTAACAATGAAAAAATCGCTGGTTTCTCGTAACATAATTAACCAGCCAAGAGTCACGAAGGGAATGGTATTAGCTGCTAGGTGTACGAAGTCTCCATGTAGAAATGGTGCGAATAAGATGCCCCGCAGTCCAATAGCTGAACCGGGAACGATCCCAAAGTAATTCAGTCCACCGCGGAAAACAATTAGGTCGAAAAATTCCATAATCCACATTAGGGCAACAGTTCCACCCAAGATCAACACCTGGGCTTTTAACTCATTGATAATTCCTCTTGCATTATCCCGACTCATTTCTTTTCCTCTGGTATAGTAAGTTGTATTTGTTCTAAGTTAGCAACTTCATAGGGAATTTTTGGTAATCCAGATAGCTTACAGGGCTGTGGGAAAGTTAGGTGGCAAAAACCTGGGTTAGTTTTGGGTGTCTGGAAATCAACATTTTTAGCGATCGTTTTTATTCTATATATTAATCCCAAAGGTAAAATTACAGTATAACTACTTATTAAAATTTGGCTTGGTCAGCATAAATACGTAATAACCGCAGGAAAAAATTTTTTGCAGAATTATTTTTGCAGGAATTAAATTTAAATAAGAATTTTTAGTAAATTCAACCATAAAGTTAAGTAAAACTTTAAATTAAACGATCGACAGCTTCAGGAAATTTATCGCTACATTTTAGCAAATTAACAATACTTTTACATATAACTTGATTACTATGAAGATTTAATTAAACCGGGGCAAAACTATTGCTGCCTACAAAATATTAGAAGAAATTAATAACAGAGCGAAAATTTTTGATCCTTACAGCAATTCGAGGAATAGATAGATGCAATCTAAATTTTTAACTGGATTAATCATTGCTACAGCTTCAGTTACTAGCATTTTTTACACTACAACTGCTCGTGCTTTGCAATTAAGTAATTCAATGTGGGCTGAGTTCAATCAATATGTTCAACAAGAGCGTTTACAACTTCAAGGAGCCGAGCTTTTAGAGCTAGATCCTACTAGTTTAAGATGGGCAAATGGTGTGAATGACGCAGAGATTTACTTTATTAATGAAGGAGCAAGTTTTAGAAACGCTCTTTACTATTCTGTAAATAATGGCCCAGAACAGTTAATTTGGGGTGATATTGCTTCTCCCAATAGCATTATCAAAGAAGCAAATGGGCCAATGAGTTTAGGTCAAGGTTTCAGTTTAGGCAGCTACCAAGGCGATACTCAATTATCTTTATTTCTTGCTCCTAATGGCAGCAACACTCGGCGCTACGGTGCTGTTGCTGAGAACAACCCAGATGGATTACAACACATGGTTGCTTATAATGTGAAGGCTGGTGGCGAAAACTGGGTATTAATCGGTTTTGAAGATTTGTTTGGAGCTAAAGGCGCAACTGGTGGTAGCAACCAAAAATCTGACCGCGATTTTAATGATGTAGTGGTTGCGATTCGTGGTATTGAAGGTACTGCGGTAGGCGTACCTGAACCTTCTGCAATGCTGGCTTTGTTGGGTGTAGGTTCTTTCTTAGGGTTGCGTCGTCGTCACCAAAGCACGAATGAAGCTTGATGAAGACAGACAAGATTGATAATAAAGTTGGTTTGTGGGAAAACGACTGAAGTCGTAACTACAAACTTCATTTGTTCCCTGTCGATGTTTACTCCGGTGCAAATACCATTTGCGGAATTAACAAGAAATTCTCATCGGTGTTCAGTAGTTTACCAATTCCTAAAAAGCGTCGATCTTCATGATAAATCTGTTGGAAATCTCCTAGATGTTCGGGCAGAATATTTGATAGGAGAATTCGTTGACCTTGACACCAAGCTTTAGCTTCCTTTGCTGATAAGTTGATTGTTGCTAAATGTTTTAATGCTGCTGCTGGTGGAATGGGATTAAATGTTCCTTGTTCTATTTGAGTTTCTAACTCTGGAAAAGTCAAACTTTCGGTTAATCGTAATCCACAACTGGCGGTACGAGTTAAGGCGGCGAGTGTTCCCCCTGTTTGTAAAGCTATGCCTAAATCTCGTGCGATCGCTCTAATATAAGTACCAGGCCCACAAGCAATTTCTAAGTCTAGTTCGGGAAATTCTCCGCTACGCCAATCTAAGATTTCTATTTGATGAATTTCCACAGGTCTAGAGGTAACTGTAATAGTTTCTCCGGCACGGGCTAAGTCATACAACCGTTTACCTTGCACTTGAATTGCACTATAATTAGGTGGGATTTGTTGAATAGTTCCTTGAAATTTTTCTAGAGCTATTTTCACCTGTTCTAAAGATAATTTATCTGCCGACTTTTCGGCAATTATTTCTCCTTGTAAATCGTCGGTAGTGGTAGTTATTCCTAATTTAATAGTGGCGCGATATGCCTTATCTTCTCGCAGGTATTGTAACAGGCGAGTTGCTTTGCCTAAAGCTATGGGTAAAACTCCTGTTGCTGCGGGATCTAATGTGCCACCATGTCCGACTTTTTTTTGGCGTAGGAGACGGCGAACTTTAGCTACGCAGTCGTGAGAAGTAATACCAAATGGTTTGTTTAAGTTGAGAAAACCTTGCACGATTTAGTAATTAAGAATTGATGATTTTTAGTTGCGTTTATTAGGTGAGATCACCGTTGCTGGTGAGGGACGTTCTAAAGCTAATTGTAACTCAGCTTCGGTGAGCGATCGCACCAAACCCAAAGATAAAGGTTCTTGACTCAAATATTGAATGTAAGCTGGAGTTAGATAAGCTTGATATTCGGGTCGATCGGCAACATATAATTTAAAGAAAGCCACACTCAAAGCTTTCATGTAATCACGCGCTAACTGAGGATTTGGGCCAATTACTGATAACGGCAAAGGTACACTAGATTCCGACTCAGCTAAAGTGGAAAAGTGCGTTCCGTTATTCATAATTAATAAATATCGGTTGGGGTTATTTAACCAAGTAAAAGGCGCAATTTGTTCTGGCAAAGCGGGTGCAACTGTATCAGCAGTACCCGCAACTATAGCGACGGGAATATTAATATTATTCAATCCATCTTTGCCAAAAACACTACTACCGATCGGATTAATTGCGATCGCTGATTTTATTCTCGGATCTCGTAAGTTATAGTTATAATTTGGTAAAATTAAAGCCCGACATTGCAGTAATAGCGACAAATTCCAAGAAGAATTAATCCTCGCACAATCCTTTTGCAAACTCTTAAAATTGATATCTGCACCCGCCAAAGTTAAAGCAGTATAACCCCCAAAAGATTGACCAATAATTCCCACTTCTTGAGTGTTTAAGCGACCTCGATAAAATACATCAGTTTGGGAAAGTCTTTCTAATTCATCGAGGAGAAACTTCACATCTAAAGGTCGATTAATAAACTCGTAAGGTTGTGCGACTTCTTCCGCTTTACCTTCAAACAAATTTTGTAATTGCTGTGCGTTACTACCCGGATGTTCTAAGACAGCAACCGCGAATCCGTAGGAAGCTAAATGTTGAGCTAAATAAGCATAAGTTTCGCGATCGGAACCTAAACCATGAGAAATTACAATTACTGGTGCTGCGGTTCGTTGCTGATTAATATTATCAGGAATTGGTACATAAATATCGGCTTTCAAACTGCGGTTACGGCGCAAATCTAGAAATTGTTTTGTTTGTTTGTTAACAGTGTAAGATCCGGGTTGACGTAAGTTGGATAATGCAGCTATTTTTACCGGAGTTTGATTAGCAACTAAAGTAGCTGCTTCTTGATTTACAGCTGCGATCGCTTTATTAGATTGTTCAATTAATTTCGATAAATCATCCGCTAGTTGTAAACCTTTTACTAAATCAATTCTGACTCCAGACGCAGGAAATTTGCGTAACACATTTAGTAAGGTAATTCCCTCTGGATCGTTAGCAGCGGAAATTAAAGCTTGTTGAATTGCTTGGGAACCATATTCTCCTGATTCTGTCTGAATAACTTGTCCTAATCTTCGCAGTAAAATTTCTGCTTGGGGAGTGTTGAAGAATTGGGAAACTGCGATCGGTCTAACTTCTAAACGTTTGAGTAAAATCCGGCGCAACTGCTCTTGTTGTTCGAGTTTAATATATTGAATATAAGGTGCTAAATCCTTGTTAACTACACCTCTTTTGGCATAAGCTTCCAAAGAATTGACAGAAATTGTCCGTTCTAATATATCTAAAGAAACTTGCACTCTTTCTGCCGATTTTGCCGGAAAAGTAGATCCCATAGTTGTCAGCAGAGAAATTCCTAGCAAAATTCCTATCCAGTTAAAAGACTTGTGGATGGAGTAATTTAATTGACGCATAATGAGGAGGTTTAACCAAGATAAATTCTGCTATCACAGAAGGGTCGATCGATCGCTAAACTCACAGATAAATATTTATTCAGAAATCGAGTAATGCGAGACTAACCAGAAACTCAATTTGTTGGGTTTTTGGATAAATTATCAGGATGAACGACGATCTATCTCTATACTGACTGAGAATCTCTAAAACGTCGAGAATTATGTGATGTTCGCGCTAGCTAGTGCAGCTTGGCAGAGATAAATATCTTCTGGCACTAGAGGTAAGTATTTCTGCAAGCAATGCAAAATGGCTACAGAACAGAAGTATAATGTTTGCCGATACAGCCTGTAACTAGATAGTAAAAGATCTAAGTAAAAAAGCAGATGATTACACCAGAAACCCAAATACCTCTAGGTTTAACATTCGATGACGTTTTACTTGTACCGCAACGCACGAGTGCCAGAAGTCGAAAAGAAGTGGATGTATCAACCAAGGTAACAAAAGGGATCGACATCAAAACTCCCGTAATTTCAGCAAATACCCCTTGGTGTACGGAAGCAGCGATGGCGATCGCAATGGCTAAACAGGGAGGAATTGGGATCATCCATCGCATGACAACGATGGAAATTCAAGCTGCTTTGGTAGAAAAAGTCAAAAGTGCAGTAATCGATCGAGCTATTTTCCCTAAAGCTTCTGTAGATGCCAACAATCTTCCTCTAGTAGGTGCGGCTATTGGTACTAAAGATGACTATTTAGAACGAGCAAAACAATTAATCGATAAAGGTGTAGATATTTTAGTAGTTGACATAGCTCACGGTCACGCTGATTATGCACTAGATACTATATCCAAACTGAAAGCACTTTATCCTCAGATCGATCTCATCGGTGGCAATGTAGCGACAGCTGAAGCTGTAGCAGACTTTATCGCAGCTGGTGCTGATGCCGTCAAAGTAGGTATTGGCCCTGGTGGAGTTTGCACAACTCGCTTAGTTGCTGGCGCTGGTGTTCCGCAACTAACCGCAATTATAGAATGTGTTAATGAAGCCCGGAAACAAGGAATACCAATTATTGCAGATGGTGGGATTCGCACTTCGGGAGATATTGCTAAAGCGATCGCAGCTGGCGCATCAACAGTAATGTTAGGCAGTATGTTAGCCGGAACAGATGAAAGTGCCGCACAATTAATGGAAATAGATGGAAATCTCTACAAAATCTCCACAGGCTTTCCCAGTTTAGGTGTAGAACTAACCCTGAAAAGAATTAGGAATGAAGAGATTACAGACAAGGAAGTAAAAGAATATGTACCAGAAGGAGTAGACGCAACTTTTGAGTATAAAGGGTCAGTAGCAGATGTCCTAACTCAACTTGTTGGTGGATTACGTTCAGGAATGAGTTACTCTGGTAGTTTGTCAATTGCAGAATTTTGGGAGAAAGCTCGTTTTATTCGCGTTACTCCAGCCGGACAAGCAGAAAATAAACCTCATATCCAAACAAAAACTACTCAAATTCATCCCAACTACCGCAGTTTGGTTGCTCAAAAAAGTTCCGGGCAAAATTCTTTTGACTAAACCATGATTGCGGTTTATTGATAACCTTGCTGATTCAGAGGGCTGAAAAGCCAAATATAACCTGGGTGGAAAAGAGCCGAAAAATGTTCGATATTTTCAGAGAAAATGCACTATATATCTTGGGATGAAATCAATGGTTTGGTTCGCTTGATAGCTGATGAAGTCAAGCAAAAATCAATAGATACAATTGTGGGAATTTCCCGATCGGGACTGATTCCCGCAGTTATGTTATCTCACACTTTAGGCGTGCGAAACTTTGCCGTTCTTGATATTATCCGCACCACTTCAGATGATATCAATGCAGAGAAAACAGGGGCGAACTACAGAGGGATACTGAATGAACAATTCATCAAAGGTAAAAACGTTTTGCTGGTAGATGACATAGTTGGTGAAGGGATGACAATACGTAATGCCAAGCAAATCTTAAAAGATTTGGATGCTAATGTGGTGTCGGCAACTTTGGTGATCAATCAAGATAATTTAGGGACAACTTCTCCCGAAGAAGTAGTTGACATCTGTGGTTGTATTGTTCATGGGTGGGTGATTTTCCCTTGGGAAGGTAAGGAGAATTAACCAAGATGCGGAACGCCCTTAAATTGACGAAATTGTTTATGGTCAATCAACAAATTGACCCCGATCTTGGCATTACTCACTTTATTAGTCAGTGGATCGATCGCTACGGCTACTATCCTACTTTCCAATTCAATCAAATTCAGAATTATCCCTCATTTCGAGTAATCATGAATTTGCTCACCCAGGACTTATTCCGAACTTATTTAAACGTAAAACCGGAAGAGAGTATTGGTGGTGTACTGGCTAATCGTTTGAATAAAAGCCAAGCTAAAGTTATCAGAGAAGCAACTCTAGCAACTGAAGAATTAAACGGACTAGGAAGCTTGCCAATAATGCGTCATCAGCCTAGAGATGTTGGCAAATACATGACTTCATTTATTGGCAGTTTAGTCGATCCTGATACAGGCGCAATTAATTTGGGAATATATCGGATCTTGATCGTTGGAAAAGATCGCGCAGTGATTTTCATGGACCCCCGCACCGACGCTTACAAAATTGCTGCACGTTGGCATTCTCGGGGAAAAGAGGCTTTAATCACTTTATTTAATGGTGGCCCATTGAGTACCTATTTGGCAGCAGCAGCGGCTATTGCACCAGATATTGACAGTTACGAAACAGCCGCCAAGTTAGCAGATCAACCTATAATTATTGACGATAATTCCTATCCACCAGCACCAATAGAATCAGAAATTGTGATTCATGGTAAAGTTCTCCCAGAGTTAGCTAATGAAGCTCCTTTTGGGGAATTTAAAGGATATTATTCCCCAGAGACACAAAGCCCAGTGATCGGCGTTGAAAAAATTACCTGTCGTCCTTCTCCCTATTTTCTAGGGATATTTTGTGGCAAACAAAGTGGATTAACTTTAATGTCTCTCCAGAACGAGTTTTTGATTTTTCAACATTTGCAGAATTTGGGTTTTGCCATTAATGAAGTTAGCTGTCCTCATGAAGCTTTTGGAGAGTTTTTGACCTTGGTTGAAACGCCAAATCCTTCCTCAGAAATCCTTCATGCTACTATGAATTTTGACAAAAGAACTAAAATAGTTGTAGTGGCTGAAAATATTAAATATGCTTTAAAGGAGCTTTCAATATTCGATTTTGACGTTCATAATGAACCATATATTAAAAGGGGTAAACGTCAAGGTGAAAGATTAGGTATTGTAGTTAATCGCACGATCGAATATCAGTGGACTGAATATTAACACTATTTTGGGTCATAATTTGGTGAAGCAATGATTGGAATGCCTAAATTAACTACTCTGATTTACTGTGTGGAAAATGGTAAAGTTTTACTAGCACAACGCATCAAAGAGCCATTTATTGGATACTGGATTGCGCCTGGTGGTAAGCTGGAACCGGGAGAATCACCTTACCAATGTGCCGTTCGGGAACTTATTGAAGAAACTGGTTTATCTGCTCATAATCCTAGACTAAGGGGTATTGTTACCGAAACTTCTGCACTCCCAGATTGGCAGTGGATGATATTTATTTATGTGGTGACTAGCTTTAGCGGAACGTTAATTTCCGATCGGCGGGAAGGTAAACTAAACTGGTGGTCATTGGCAAATCCCGGAGAGTTGTATATGCCAGAAGCCGATCGCATATTCCTGCCCAAAGTGTTAGATTTTAATCAACCAATTTATCAAGCTACATTTTACTATGATGATAATTTGGTAATTAATAAAATTTCTGAACATCCAGCATGGAATTCGGAAATTTAGACTTGGGAAAATTTAGCCAATAAGTTCATTAATTGGAAAATCAGAGACATTAACTTATTCTCAAAAAATCTGCTGCAAAAATAGGGAAAAAAGTATGTTTGACACGATCGCTTTCGATGCTGACGATACATTGTGGCACAATGAAGTAATTTTTCAGGATACACAAAAATTGTTCTACCAAATGTTACAGCCTTATGCTGATGAAGAAACTATACATCAAAACTTATCCAAGGTTGAGATGTCTAACGTTAGACTATTTGGCTATGGAATCACAGGTTTTACTTTATCAATGATTGAAACGGCGCTGGAAATTTCCGCAGGACAGATTCCGCAAACGAAAATTCAATATATTATTGATTGCGGTAAGCAGATGCTAGAAGCACCTCTAGAACTACTTCCCGATGTCAAATCTACTTTAGAACAATTAGTAGATTCATACAATCTAATGCTAATTAGTAAAGGTGATTTAATGCACCAAATGAATAAGGTAGAGCTTTCTGGTTTAGCTGACTTATTTTCTATTATTGAAATTGTCGCTGAAAAAAATAAGTACACTTATCAAAAAATTGTTCACAAACATAAACTAACAGCTTCATCTTTACTGATGGTTGGTAACTCAATGAAATCTGATATTTTGCCAATTTTAGAGATTGGAGGTAGTGCTGTTTATATACCCTATCATGTTACTTCTCATGTAGAAATGATCGCTCATGAAAACACGCCATCCGATCGGTTTTGGGAATTGGAATCTTTGAAAGACTTACCACAACTTTTGAGTAAAATTACGCAAGTTGCTAGTTATTAATTCTTTCGGAGTTCCCCCCTTGAGTAAGGCTAAGGGGGATCTTTAGCTGTGATTAGTAGGTTTAGATTCCCCCAACCCCCCTTAACAAGGGGGGCTAAGAAAGAGCCAGACTTGTAACTAGCAACTTGAGTTAAAATTCCTCACTAAATTCTCCCACGCGCTTTCACAAATTGGCAAAATTCAGCAGATTAACAAATGGTAAAAAAATATGTACTCACAGGGGGGCCAGGTGCCGGAAAAACCAGCCTTTTACTACATTTAGAAATTCTCGGTGAAACAATCATTCGAGAAGCAGCAGAAGACTTAATTCGCTATCAAAAAGCAGTAGGAGTAGCAGCACCCCGACTGGATCTTGATTTTGAAGAAAATGTATTAAAGCTACAACTGTCTAGGGAAGTTAATATTAACCCAAAGCTGCATAGAGTTTTTTTAGATCGAGGCTTATTAGACGTTTTCACCTATTATCGGTTTTTAAACCGAAATCCCAGCCAGTTAATGCAATCAGTAATTCAGCGATTGCAGCAGGAAAAAGTATATGAAAAAATCTTTATTATTGAACATCAGGGAGTCATGGAAAATACTGTTTTTAGAGGCGAAAATCTTGAAGAAGCGTTAATGCTAGAGAAACTTCAAGAGGAAAGTTATAGACAGTTTGGTTATGAAGTAATCCGAGTTCCCTCTGGTTCAATTGAAGAGAGAACAAAGATAATTTTGTCTAACTTATAAGATTCATTTGGATAGTATTTGTAAAATACAATCAGCAATATTCCTGGGCAAACTGTACTTACGCTGCAATTTTTCTTTACCCTTAAGCCAAAAACTTTTCCTCTCTTCCCTGGACATATTTACAGCACGAGTGAGAATTTGAGCAAATTGACTGGTATTTTGCACATCAACTAAAAAGCCATCTTCACCATGTTCAATTAATTCTTGCAAACCATCAACTTTTGAGCAAACTAGAACTGGGCTATTGTCATTACACCAATGTCTAACTTCTAAGGGAATCATCCCAAAAGGTTCTGCCAGGGAGGGTACAACAACTGATTTTACGTTTGGTAATCGGAAAATTGCTCTCAGTTCCTCTTGGGGAATAAATTGATGGATAACTTTACCCCGAACTTGTAGGTCTGCAAATAGTTGGATAATCTCCTGGTAACTGCCTTTAGTTTGAGAAGTGGCAAAACTTGTCACCAGAAGCACGAGTTCCGCTGAATGGTCTGTTTGTGATTCAGCAAATGCTTTGACTAAGTACTCAAAGCCTTTGTATTTTGCTGCCCTACCCGTAGCAAAAACAATATCCCGATCGCATGGTAATCCATATTTCTCAATTACCTCTTGCGGATTAGGGCTAGTTAATTCTTCAAATAAAGGTAAGCCATTAGTTAAAGGAACTAAACTTTCTAAAGAGGCGTGATAGTCAGTCAGCAAATGATTTTTCATAAAATTATTAATATGAGCGACAAAACACTCTTTATGGGTGTTAGCATCAATTACCGCTTGCCTTTCCCAGTTATACCTAATTTCATTGGTGTTTTTCTCATGAATCAATCCGGTACTATGGGGAATCCAAACCACAATGGGTTTATTGCCTTTAAATTTAGCTAATTGTCGAAACAGAAAAGAACTCACCCCACAATAAGGAGGATCGTTAGTAAAAACAATATTCAACTCATGTTTTTGAAAGTAGTTAATGGCGAGGTTTGCTGCTCCAATTGATGTGGCTTTCCACTGCTCCAGATCAACATATTGATCGTCCCCTTCAGTGCCATTCAATTGATAGAGGACATCGCCTGAGAGCGATCGACATATTTCTTTAGTTTCTTGCAACATTTCTGGTCGATACCAGCTACATTCTGGATGATAAAATGGTGTGCCCGCATAGAATACCGTCTCCAAACCATGCTCTTGTAAATACTCAGCAACGACAGGCATTGAGTGAATAAAGTGCCTAATAACAGTACCGACACCACAACACCAGCTAGTGATGCCATCGTAGGAAAAAAGATAAATTGCTATTTGTTTAGTTTGGTTCATTTCTGAATAATTGAATTAAATAAGATGAATTATATCATTTTCAGTCCGATAATTATCCTATCTGCGATCGCTGATAATTATCCATTGAAAACAGACTAACATATCGTTAGTAATTAGTTATTTTTGTACTTATTCATACTCAAATTAAGTAGGTATATCAATTTAGTGACTGTGCTTCCAATTCCTGTTTCCTGAACTGGTCAACGATAAAGGTAATAAAGACAAATATAGTCAACACGCAGCCAGAAAGAATATATACCAATCCATAGTTTGTGTAAATATCGAAATCTAACTTTTGAATTAATGGCTGAGTAAGAACTGGTGACAAAAACTGCCCCAGAAATGTTGCTGCGGTTAGTCCTCCCACTGCACGTCCCCGATAGATAGCGGGTACTGTAGCTGTGAGCCAAGAATCTAAATTAGGTACTAAAAACCCTGCACCTAATCCGCATATTGTTAAACCCAATAAAACCAATCTGTAGTCGTTTACCAAGCCAACTATTTCATAACTCAGACTCACAAGACCAAGGGAAACCACAACTATAGTCATGTAATCTAGTCGCTCTTTTACTTTGGCAAACAATAAGGAACCGATAATGAAAAACAATGTCATTGCCGCGATCGCTATACTATTTTGTTTAGCATTAGCGCCAGTCATAGCTTGCAGGTAAAACGGCAAATGTACAGGAACTAGATATAACATCACTTCTCCCAACATCGCCGTGAAATAAATAAATATTAATATTTTTTTTGGTACATTAACTTGGGTAGATGCAGGCTGAGGTTGTTCCCCACCTGGCTGATTTGCTGCTGCCTGAACAGATTCGCTTGATGCAGATTTCTGCTGATTAACTATTCCTTCTGGTTCCTTAATCACCAATAAAATCAGAGGTAATAATAAAAAAGCAATTAGATGAGTCAGAAAAGGATTCCGCCAATCAAAATCTGCTAAAACACCACCAGTCAGCAATGCAGTTACGGCTCCAATTCCAATAAATGCAGCTTGTAAACCTAACACCTTGACTCTTGCTTGTCCCAGATAATAATCACCTATTAATGTGGTGACAGAAGTAGTAATTCCCGCTGTAGCTAAACCAACAAGGGCACGACTTACCAAAATCCAGAATAGGGAAGGTATAAAAAATCCTAAAGTTCCAAACAAGCCAAAGAGAATAATTGAAATTACTAGGATTGATTTTCGTCCTATATAATCAACTCCAATTCCAACTACTGGCGCTCCTAAAAGTATAAACAAAGAAGGAATAGCAACCACCAATTTTACCCACAAGCCAACATTGTTTAACCCGGCAAAGTATTCTTGCATTGCTGGCAGAGCAGGTGTCAGGCTTGCAGCTGCGAATACAATTAGCGTACTCGACAAAAGCAAGGTTGATTTAACGATCAAGGAATCGGGATTGTATTGATTTTGACTTATCATTGCTGCTATTGGTGAACCCTTAAAGCTATTACTTAAGAAAGGCTGTCTTCGCTAAAGAAAGGCGAAGACAGGGCAACAACATACCTAAAAAATTCTTATTAGTATTGTGACACTCGCGTAAGTCCTAATTTGGTCTTATAACAGTTTGAATAGGTGAGCGAATCTTCCCTAATCCAGTAGCTTTGTGAGGAGTTAGAACTTGCGAGGGCAACCTAACAATAGAAAATCAGGTGTTGCCGATTTGGGAGTCTAGCTTCTACATAATACTTGTTAAGTTAATTCCTACGCCATCTTCATCTTGACGATAATGGTGTACATTCAAACTTTCCCCAGAATTCAACCAGCCAGCTATCCGGGTTTTAGAATACAAACAGATTGAAGTGCAAGTTTCCTCAATTCTGACCGCCGTTAGCCCTGGTAATCCTGCTTCTTCTAATTTTTCATAGATCCAAGCCGCAATTTGTTCGCTAGTTGGTGATTCCAAACCTGTTGATTCATTTAAATAATAGTGGTCTAAATAATTTTCCACCAAGGGTTTGAGATATTTTTTGATATCTGAATAGTCGATCACCATGCCTTGTTTAGCACCGTTTTCCACCAAGGCATCACCAGACACATAGACAACCCCACGCCAACTATGCCCATGCAAGCGAGCACACTTACCATCATGGTGGGGTAACTTATGTGCTGCTTCAAACCGAAATTCTTTAGCCAATAACCACTGATTCGTTGTCATTGTACCCCTATGTATTTATGTGTTTGTAGAGAAAGTTTGTAATCAGGTTTTTCTTGTAACATCTGCAAGATCAGAGACAGTGACTTAGACCATCTGTTCCACTCAGGTTGTAGGTAGACATAGAGATCGGGGTGAGCAGATAGATGTTCCTTATATAACTCTATTTCTCTACCCGTTTCTATCACTATTTTCACCTCATTACTGCGGCTCCAAAATTGCGGCTGTACTGGGTATTTAGGGTTAATATGTTGTTTGGGAGATAGGGTGATCCAAGCTTCGGGAGAAACTTCTTGCCAAAAAGATCCTGACGTTTCAATATGAACTTTTTTCCCTGCGTCTAACAAAGCTTGCACTAATTCAGGTAAATGCTTTTGAATGAATGGTTCTCCCCCACTAATCACTACTCTAGGAGATTTGAGTTCCCCTAAAAGCTCATCAATGGGACGTTCCACTCGCGGTAAATTTTTCCCCCCATCAGCATAACCTGTATCACACCAAGGACAGCCCACTGGACAACCAGACAAGCGAATAAAGTCTACTAAGGTGCCACTCCAGTATCCCTCACCCTGAACCGTACTTTGAAAAGTTTCGTGAATTGGTAACTTGATTTCTAAAATCGACATCTCTCAGCCCTATTTTTTATTCGTTAACATAGCCTAATTTCCTCAATATTGATTCTCTAGCGGACACCACACACTAATTTTTGGTTGAATAGTTATGTTATTTAATCAAGAGTTAGTGTGATTGGCGTTTTTTGTCTTTATGAGCATAACATTTACTCAACAGTATACTCAACGGCAAATTTACCAAAGCTTAAAAAAAAATTAATTTTCTTGAAGCAATATTTAAGATTATTTTAAATTTTTTATGTTTAGCTGAAATTATGAACCTTATGATAATAGATTCCGTAGGGTGTGTCAGAACCGGAAAATTATTTTGATTTGCCAAAATTTCCCTGTATAATGCACCCTACAAACCACAAATTTAGCCAAAATTAATCACTAGCAACTTGAGTTAATAATAAACCGGGTTTTCTCGGAAAAATCGATCGGCAAAAGCCTGGTTTACGATCGGGGTGAAACATCTCAGTTAGGTTTTTTACCCAAAGCGATCGTCATCGAACCAATAACAACTAAACTAGCTCCCAACACTCCTACAATTGTTAGGTTATTGGTAACAATCCAAGTCGGAAACAAAAATGCTACTAACCAAACGGAAAGTAAAGTAACAATCGGAGCAGTAGCTAATACAGCACTAACCCTTGACGCTTCCCAATGTTCTAAAGATTCGGCAAAAGCACCATAAGCAATAATGGTATTCAACCCACAAAAAATCAGCATAGTGAACTGCAAAGGAGTTAATTTAAGTATATCTTGGGGTTGAGCAAAAGGAGCAAACAACATTGCACAAATGCCATAAATTAATAACATGACATTTGCTGAAGTTAACTGTTGTAAAAGTTGTTTTTGTGCTAAACCATAAATTGCCCAAACGATCGCAGCTACAACAATTAAAGCTGAACCAAACAAGTATTTTCCTTGAGCAGTAATCAAGGTTCTCAATTGTTCATTAAAAAACAAAAGAAATCCTAACGTTAATACTCCTAAACCTGTCCATTGGAGCAGAGTATAACGTTCTTTAAAAATATAGATTCCTCCTAATCCCATTAACACGGGAGCAAGTTGAATTAAAACTTGAGCATTGGCGGGAGTTGTGTAGGATAAACCTAACAGATAAAGGATATAATTCATTGCTAAAAATATACTAGCAATTGCCAACAAACTTAAGGGTAGAGAACGTAATTTTTCCCCAGAAGGTAGTTGTTTTCTAGTAGCTAAATAGACACCAAGTAAGCCAAAAGACATTAAAAACCTAAACCAAGTAACGGTGTAGGCATCTAATCCTTGAAGTGTTACTTTTAAGGCAATTGGTAGCACTCCCCATAACAAAACAGTTAATAATGATAGTGCTAAACCTAAACGCCATTTTCCCGAAGTTTGATGCAATAACATTGGTAATTTTAGATTTCAGATTTAAGACTTTAATTTTCCAACATTTGCAAAAGTTCCGCTTCCGACAATCGGGTGATTCCTAATTCTTCGGCTTTTTGCAGTTTAGAACCTGCATCTTCTCCGACTACTACAAAGTTAGTTTTAGCACTTACTGAATTTGTGACTTTTCCGCCAGCTTTTTGAATCAAATCTTTAGCTTCATCGCGTTTTAAGGTGGGTAAAGTTCCGGTAAGGACAAAAGTTTTGCCGTTAAATTTGTGACTTTGAGTTGTCGAACTTGGAGCGATTTCTTGATTTGCGAGTTGTAAATTCGCTGCTTTTAATCTTTCGATTAAGGTTTGATTTGCGGGAACTTGGAACCATTGAAACACACTTTGGGCAATTTCTGCGCCTATGCCATAAACTGCCTCAATAGATGTTGCTGAAGCTGATTCTAATTGTTCGACGCTGGTAAATTTTTGGGTTAAAGTTTGGGCGTTGACGCTACCGACTAAACGAATACCTAAACCATATAATACTCTTGCCCAAGGTTGAGCTTTTGATTGATTAATTGCGTCGATTAATTTTGTAGCTAATTTTTGCCCCATTCTATCTAAATTCATCAATTTTTCCGGGGTTAAATCGTACAAATCTGCAACGGAATGCACGAGGTTTTTTTCTACCATTTGATGCACTAGTTTTTCGCCTAATCCATTAATATCTAAAGCGTCACGACTTCCCCAATGTACCAATGCACCTTTTAAAATTGCTGGACAGGAAGCATTTACGCAGCGGGTAACAGCTTCATCGGGTAACTTTACCACAGGTTGATTGCAAACTGGGCAACAAGTTGGCATTTCAAAAGGTTTAGTATTGGGGGGGCGAAGTTCAGTTAAAACTTTGACGACTTCGGGGATAATTTCGCCAGCTTTGTGAATAATTACGGTGTCGCCTACACGAATGTCTAGCGATCGCACATAATCAATATTATGCAATGTTGCCCGTGAAACCGTAGTTCCCGCCAATTGTACCGGAGTTAGTTCCGCCAAAGGTGTAATTGCGCCCGTTCTTCCCACATTTACACTAATAGTTTCGACGCGAGTTGGTGCTTCTTCGGCAGCATATTTTAAAGCTACCGCCCACCGGGGAAATTTTTGGGTAAAACCAAGTTGTTCTTGTAATTTGAAAGAGTTTAATTTCGCCACTACCCCATCAGTCATGTAGGGCAAATTTAACCTTTTTTGATCCCAAGCATTATAGTAATCTGCGACATCTGCTAAACTTCGACAAAGTTGCCGATTCGGATTGACTCGGAAACCGATTTTTTGCAATAATTCCAAAGATTCCCATTGAGTTTGGGTAATTTCCGCATCATCTTTTCCGGGAATATGTAAAGTATAAGCAAAGAAATCTAACCTGCGTTTTGCCACAATGCGCGAATCTAATTGGCGTAAAGTTCCCGCAGCAGCATTACGAGGATTGGCAAATAAAGTATCTCCTGCTTTTTCCCGTTCCTGATTAATCTGTTTAAAAGTATCTAATGCTAAAAATGCCTCTCCTCTTACTTCGACGCGAAAAGGTGGATTTTCTAAGTTTAATTTCAGAGGAATGGAACGAATTGTTTTCACATTTTGGGTGATATCTTCCCCGGTAATTCCATCACCCCTAGTCGCACCTCTAACTAATACTCCATTTTCATAAGTTAGCGCCAAAGCTGAACCATCAATTTTCAATTCACAAACATATTCAAAAGTATCTTTTTCTGTTTCCTGTTCTTTCGCATAACGCCGCCAACGTTCCTGCCAAGCAGCAAACTCTTCTATATTAAAAGCATTTTCCAAACTGTAAAGCGGAATATTGTGCCGCACTGCGGTAAACTGTGTTGCAGGACGTTCGCCGACTCGCTGGGTGGGACTATCTGAAGTAATTACTTCTGGATATTGAGTTTCTAAATCTTGTAATTCCCGGTACAAGCGATCGTATACGGCATCCTCCATAATTGGATTATCGAGAGCATAATAGGCATAGCTTGCTTCCTGAAGCTTTTGCCGTAATTGTTCTACTCGCTGCTTGACTTCTGGCGTTAATAGTGACACAGAACCTCTCTCGGCGCGAAAATCAGACTAAGCACAAATACTAGTGTAACGTTTTGTATCAAATTCGCAATCCGATTTAAGTTATAAATCCTCCCTCTCCTCCCTCTGCGTTCTCTGTGTCTGGAGCAATTCAAAAAACATTTAAACTTTAAAATTATAGAACATGGTTTGAGGTGAAAAAATGAGAGTTTGGTTTGCTAGTTTTCTACTATTGTTTGCTTTAGCACAACTGTTTAACTGGATGAAACAGCTAACTTTACCATTACCAGTATTCATTTTAGGTGGATTGTTGTTAGCGATCGCATCTAATTATGATAAGCGATCGGGCTGGCCTTTTCGCAATCAAATCACCGAATCCAAACCCAACACCCCACCCCAAGAATAAAAGTTCATAATCTTCGTTCGTAGTAGCGACTTCAGTCGTAATCTTTCCTCAACAGTAATTGGATTATTTGCTGATAGTTTACAACCTTTGAATCAATATTTAGAGAATGAATTTGTAGCTGCTTGTTGGGCGATCGCACCTACCCAACAAGCTACAATATTTTAAAGATGTAAGAATCGCCGAATTGCGCCCAAAGAACCAAGCACTAAAACCCCCAATACAGTAGAAGGTTCAGGAACGGAACTCGCAGGTTTAGACAAGGCAACATTATCAATTAATAACCCCGAATTTTTACCAGCATCATACACATCCACAACCCCAAAACCTAAAGTATAAGTACCAGAATTTTGGAACTTATAGGATTTTGATTTAAATCCAGTTTCTTTTTCAAACGGTGTAGCGGAACTAGAAAATTCCGAGAATGTATCGCCTAGTTTAACAGGATTCCCATTGATTGTAAAGAATGCAAAATCATTAAAATCAGTACTTTCGGCTGGTTCATTTGTTAAAAAATTCCAGTTAAAAGTCAAAACTTCTCCTGCTTCGGCTGTAATTATTTGTTTGAGAGCAGAACCTTGAAAAACTTCTCCATTTCCTACTTGATCGAGTCCTCCAGCAGGGGAATTTAAAAACTGTTCGAGTGCTGCATAGTTATCATTTACAGTATCAGTTTTGAGCAATGCCTGTGAATTCTGAACTCCCACATCTCCTAAAGAAGTCCATCCATCCAAATTCGGATCGAAATTACCATTGAGGATAGCAGCGGAGGAAGGATTAGTGTCCAGAATAAGGGACAGACTAACTAAACTAGTTAAAGTGAAAAATTTCAAAACAGTAGTAGTTGACATAGATAGAACTCCAAGAAACACTTCAGGTTAAAATTATTTGGTGATGCTGAGCTAAAAAGTTCTAATACTAAGCAGGTTGATTCACCTACTTAGCATTAGTATTTAGAATTGGAAACTATTAGCATTCAAATCACTAGATAAGACATTTTGCAGCGTAACCAGTGTTTTGAACGTAGCGAAACCTGCGCCATCTGGGTCGATTTGAACGAGAGTATTTGAGCCGCTTTGAACTAGCTGCATATAGCCGTCATCGATCGGATTTGTACCGCTATAATCAGGAAGATTAGTAAATACTTCCGTCAAAACGAGGAGGTCTTTGCCAGGGGTAAAATCGATAATTTGGTCAGTGCGATCGCTAAAATTACGATAAACAAATTGGTCATTACCATCACCACCTGTCAGCGTATCGCCACCCAAACCTCCAATTAAAATATCATCACCATCGCCGCCAAAAATCGCATCCCGACCTTTAGCACCATCAATAGTGTCGTTACCACCTTTCCCCGTCAAAGTGTCATCGCCATCTCCCCCGATTAAATTTAATGGCGGGTCAATCACAGGATTTACAGTAACAGTAACTTGGGCAGTATCAGTGCCGTTTTTGTTGTCAGCGATCGTATAATCAAAAATCGCTTTTCCCAAAAAGTCAGTAGCAGGGGTAAAAACGACATTACCTTCTTCGTCAAGTTCAACACTACCATTCGTCGCGTTGCCCACACTGCTGAGAGTGAGTATATCCCCGTCTTCATCAGTATCATTGCTCAACAGAGTAGCTGCTGTAATAGTAATGGGAGTGTTTTGATAGGTAGTAGCAGTATCGTTTTGAGCAACAGGAGGTTGATTATCTGGCTGTGCAAAAACAAAGTAATCAGCTTCCAGATTTAGATCGGTTACACCTTGAATAATAGCGATCAATTCATCCGGTTCATTACTTGGTTTATCAATTAATAGCTTGGTGTCAGAATCGGATACTTCTAGAATGTACTTGTTAGGAGAACCTTGAAGCTGAATAATATCTTCAGTTAGGTTAAAATCAGCGATCGTTACATAATCATTGCTTCCATCAGTTGCCGTGTCGTTATCGTCGTAGGTAAGCCAGATAACATCTCCCAGGATAAAGCGATCGCTCCCCATACCACCATGAAGAAAATCTTTTTCTCCAACTCCAGGAGTAAGACCAGTAACATTACCTCCAGTTAAAGTATCGTCGCCCTCTCCACCCCAAAGACTGTCATTACCTAAATCTCCAAAAAGCTGATCATTTTCAGCACCGCCAAAAACGGCATCATCATCTTTACCACCGCGAATGATATCGTTACCTTGATCGCCGTAGATAGAATCTGTTCCCTGATTA
This sequence comes from Floridaenema fluviatile BLCC-F154, assembly GCF_041929135.1. Taxonomy (NCBI): domain Bacteria; kingdom Bacillati; phylum Cyanobacteriota; class Cyanophyceae; order Aerosakkonematales; family Aerosakkonemataceae; genus Floridanema; species Floridanema fluviatile. The sequence continues at coordinate 282,512 of NZ_JBHFNS010000092.1, forward strand.
CCATTCAATACATCATCGCCTTCTCCACCTTCTAGGGTATCGTTACCCGCTTGGCCCCAAAGTTCATCATTACCCGCTTCTCCAAAAAGCAAATCATCCCCTTCGCCACCAAATAAACCACCAAAATCCCCAATTTTGCGGTCATCCCCCTCTCCACCGCGAAGGGTATCGTTTCCGCCTACACCATCAAGATGGTCGCTTCCTGCTCCGCCTAAGATTAAATCATTACCTGCATCTCCATAGACAACATCATTACCTCCACCAGCATCAATGTAATCCCCTTCATCAGAAGGTGCGTCACCAGGGCCCCAACCTTCGATGACATCATTGCCTTCTCCACCAATGAGGGTATCGCTACCAAAACCACCTTCTAAGTAATCATTCCCCGCACCACCAAGGAAAGAATCATTCCCCTCACTACCGCGAAACTCAGCATAATTAGCTGCTGACAGGTCAGCAGTATCATTACCTGTACCACTCTTGAAAATCACCCATTCGATTTCTGAGAAACTGGATTCATCAGAAATGGTGCCATTGTTAGGGTCAGTGTAATTAATTGTCAGGTTGTTAATTTCGGTTGAGTAGTCCAGGTCAAGAAGGTCAAATCCTGTACCACCAATTACAACATTAATGCCTGTACCAGGATTGAGGTAGTCATCACCTTCACCACCATTTAAGGTGTCGTTGCCTTCACTACCATAAAGTAAATCATTAGCTCCTAAACCAAAAATTTGGTCATTACCACCTAAGCCATCAATTGTGTCATTTTCTGGTGTTCCGTAGAGAATATCATCTCCTTCGGTTGGTTGAGGAGGATTAACTGTGACGATAACTTGGGCAGTATCAGTATTATTGTTGTTGTCTGCGATCGTATAATCAAAACTCGCTTCTCCCAAAAAATCAGCAGCAGGAGTAAAAACAACAGTACCGTTTTCGCCAAGTTCAACACTACCGTTCGTCGCGCCGCTCACACTGCTGAGAGTGAGTGTATCTCCATCTTCATCAGTATCATTACTCAACAGAGTAGCTACTGGAATAGTTAGTGGAACGTTTCTACTAGTAGTAGTAGTGTCATCAACAGCAACAGGTGCATGATTAGCATCATTATCAACAATGGTTAAAATCGCCGTATTTTGATTTCCAAGAGTTGCGCCACCTGTGGGGTTACTCAAAGACAAATTAATCGTTTCATTGCCTTCTAACAAAGAGTCATCCACGATCGGAATATTGACAGTTTGATTTGCCTCACCACTGGCAAAACTAACCAGAATCGGCGTATTGTCGTAATCATTAGGAGCAGTAGCTGTACCGTCAGTGGGATTCACATTCACGCTGACAGCGCCA
>NZ_JBHFNS010000015.1:0-53251 GCF_041929135.1 Floridaenema fluviatile BLCC-F154
GTTGGTAGTTGAACAGACAAAATTACAACTATTGATTGTTCTTGACTCTTCCCAACTTATTTAAAAAACAATAAAAACTCTCTAACTTTCTAACTTTTTATATATTCTCTCCTCTGCCCCTCTGCCCCTCTACCCCTCTGCCCCTCTACCCCTCTACCCCTCTGCCCCTCTGCCCCTCTGCCCCTCTGCCCCTCTGCTCCCAAGGCTGTTCCGAGAGGTTGGGTCTATATGATGTTTTAGCATCGTACAGACTCCAACCAACCCAGCCAGACTCAAGCCTATTCCCATAACAGCCATTGCTGGGTTACAGACTTAGCTCTTTTGATTTCTGTTGCACCTGCAATTTATCTATCTAATAGACTCCCGAATTATTTTCGTCGTCTTTGGGATCGATCGGTTGATAATCTACATAATCATCTGGTGCTTTCGGTGGTAAATTTTCGGAATCATCCCGCAAAGAGATATCCTCTGGAGGACGACGTTTTCGCGATCGAGTTGGCACCGTTTCCGAATTATCGAATTCATCTCTAGGAGGACGACGGGAAGAACTGCGAGCAGGTCTTTCTTCCACATCCCTAATAATGCCCCAATCATCTACAGGAGGTTCAACAGAACGAGACTCAGGACGGGGACGGCGTTTTTTGCGTGTAGGAACATCGCTAGATAATCTCTCCCTGTCTCTTTCAGCTAAGCTACTGCTGCGACTGGAGGGACGACGACGGGGTTCATCATAATAGCCATTGCGGGAACTCCGCGAGTCACGACTACCTCTGATGCGACGAGAAACTGGTAATTCTTCGTCTGGTTCTAGTTCTAAATCATCTAATTCAGCTTCTTGATATACACGATATTCTCTGCTGACGGGTCGTTCTTCATCTACGATCGGTGTATTACGCTTAGCCTGTTCTGTAGTCACACCCCGTAAACGCAGATTATCCACCGCAAAGAAAACAGCAGAACCCGCTAATAGATATTGACTAAAAGCCAAAATTGGGTCTAAGCGCCATCCTTGAAACAGGAGAATTAACCCGCAAACTAAGCTAATGGCAGCAAAGAAAATATCATGATCTCTGGCTAGTTCTGGGCGAACCGACCTGAGAAAATAAAGTCCTACACCAGCTAAAGCTAGTGCAATACCGAGAAATGTGGCAAATGACTGCCCAAAATTGAGCATTGTATCTCTCCGAAGTTAGTTCTACGGCAGTGAGTCAGGCTTGACATCTCCAATGTAGCTTGACTGGCCTAATTTTTCGCTGGCACCAGTTTGAAACTGGTATTTCAGAAAATCACCCGATCTTACTGCCCAACTTACTTAATAGAACAGAAGGGACGCTATTTACGGAAATTTGGCTTTAGCGTCCCTGAAATGATTATCTGGTTTCTAGTAAATCAGCTTTCTTAAGAGCGCTGAATCCGATCCTTTTGACTAATAAAGACTAATCCCACAACTACAGGAACAACCACAATCACAAAACCTGCAACCAGGCTCCACAAAAAGTTAGCTAAAGAAGGAGTCATATCCGCGCCTCTATGTTTTACAAAACGATACCGTCTTTTAATTTTACCTAGCTGCTACAACCTTGAAAAGTCCCACTGTTAAGGATGATGACAAGTCGATAGGATATCCCGACTAGAGCTTAAAATTAAATAACTAGATAAAAATTTTAACAAATCTTAAAATATTCGTAGGGTGCGTTAGTGATAACGTAACACACCATGATAAAAAGTATCCACTTTGACAATTTACTTAAAGAATTATGACTGGTATTGACATTGTTAGCTTAGGGCTTGGTTTGCTGTTGGCAGTAATGATTTTTCTGTTTATTATCAGAATCGTGCTGACTTGGTATCCACAAATCAACCTGAATAGTTTTCCCTGGAATTTAATCGCTTGGCCCACCGAACCTTTTTTAGTGGTGACGAGAAAGATTGTGCCACCTTTGGGAGGTGTGGATATTAGCCCGATTATTTGGGTGGGAATTTGTAGTTTGCTACGAGAAATTTTAGTTGGTCAGCAAGGATTGTTGCGGATGATGGGGTAGGTTGGGGACTGGGGACTGGGGACTGGGGATTGGGGATTGGGGATTGGGGATTGGGAGAATTTTTGTTTTGAGTAATGAATGGGCAAAATTATTAATTACTACCCAGTACCCACTACCCAGTACCCAATCCCCAACCCCCAATCCCCACTATCGCATCATCATCTGCTCGACAAAATTAGTGTAAACTTCACCTTTGAGAAAGCCTGGGTTTTCCAGAATTTTTTGGTGGAAACTGATGGTTGTAGGTAGTCCGGTGATAGCGCATTCTCTTAAGGCGCGTTTCATACGTTGAATGGCGCTTTGGCGATCGGGTCCCCAAACAATTAACTTGCCGATGAGAGAATCGTAGTAAGCGGGAATATCGTAATCGGTGTAAACGTGGGAATCCATTCGTACACCTGTACCCCCTGGTGGTAAGTAGCCGCTAATGCGCCCAGGAGAGGGACGGAAGTTATGATCCGGGTCTTCGGCGTTGATTCGGCATTCGATCGCATGACCCCGCAAAAGCACTTCCTCTTGGGTTAAACGCAATCTTTCCCCTTGGGCGACGCGGATTTGTTCCGCGATTAAATCCAATCCAGTAATCATTTCTGTCACCGGATGTTCCACTTGAATCCGGGTGTTCATTTCCATAAAGTAAAAATCACCGTATTGATCCAAGAGAAACTCTACAGTTCCCGCGCCAACGTAATTAATCGATTTAGCCGCCATAACTGCCGCTTTCCCCATCTTTTCGCGTAATTCTGGGCTAAGGGCGGGGCTAGGGGCTTCTTCTAACAGTTTTTGATGTCGGCGTTGAATGGAACAATCCCGTTCTCCCAAGTGAATCACATTACCGTAAGAGTCCGCCATGATTTGAAATTCAATGTGACGGGGGCGTTCAATGAATTTTTCCAAATAAACGCCGGGATTGCCAAAAGCGGCTTCCGCTTCCCCTTGGGCGGCTTGAAATAGTTTAGAAAAGTCTTCGGGATCTTTAACTAACCGCATCCCTCTTCCACCACCGCCCGCTGTGGCTTTAATCATCACCGGATAGCCGATTTTTTTGGCGATAATCATCGCTTCTTGTTCGTCGGTAAGTAAGCCGTCACTTCCGGGAACGGTGGGAACTCCTACCCGTTTCATGGTGTCTTTGGCGGTGGATTTGTCGCCCATCGCCCGGATTGCTTCGGGGCTGGGGCCAATAAATGTTATTTGATGATCGGCGCAAATTTCGGCAAATCGGGCATTTTCGGCTAAAAATCCGTATCCGGGATGAATTGCCGTAGCGTTGCGCGTTAAGGCGGCAGCGATAATGTTAGGGATGTTTAAATAACTTTTGCCGCTGGGAGGTTCACCTATACAAACAGCTTCGTCGGCAAGTTGGACGTGCAAGGCTTGAGAATCAATGGTAGAGTGAACTGCAACGGTAGCAATTCCCATCTCTTCGCAGGTGCGGAGAATCCGAAGGGCTATTTCTCCTCGGTTGGCAATTAGAATCTTTGAAAAAGGCATTTTCCAGCTTTTGGCGAGGGCAGTGGCACTAAGTTTTTAATGTTAAGTATCGAAGCAACTCAGGCTGCTTCTCTCTGGTTACACCTAGCCCTGGAGGAAAAGCAGCTTTTTGTGTTCGGGTGTTAATCCTACCATGCTGTCGGGGACTACTTATCGTTGATCTGTGCCAGCTTTGGGTTCTCTGCTGTTGCGGCTTAATCTATTGCAACATTTTGCCACTGAGGGCAGGGGAGATTTTTTGCCGGATGGTTGATTTTCGGAATTGAGTTGCGCTATCATTGTTCTCTACGCGGATGTGGCGGAATTGGTATACGCGCACGTTTGAGGGGCGTGTGGCTTTGCCTTGCGAGTTCGAGTCTCGCCATCCGCATTTTTTTATGTTTATTTATTCGGTGATTTCTGTTATTTGATTTGTGGTTTTGGGGTTAACTATCAGCGAGTTATCCCGCCTGCGAATCAATTCGCAGGCTAATAGCAAAAGTCCATTAAAATGGACTGAATATTATTTATTTTTTAGTCCACTTCAACAGTTTGATTAATTGTTTTCATTTTTGCCCAATCAAGGATTAAAGGGATTTAACAAACTTAATCCTACAACTCTTTGAAAATCTTGGATATTCCTGGTTACTAAAATGCTACTAGATTTAAGAGCACAAGCAGCTATTAAAGCATCAGGAATTTTGAGCCGATAATCTCGGCGAATTTCAGCAGTACAATTTAAAACTGTTTCTGTGAGTTGTACAACATTCATCGATCGTAAAAATGCGCGGATTTGATTTGCTTCTTCGGCGCTAAGATTGGGATAACACAATAATTCTGACCAGGTAATTGGACAGTAAAAACCTATTGCATTACCTGTGATGATTTCATTGAAAATAGGTTGTACTAAAGATTCGCCGTTGAAGTAATAAATAAAGATATTCGTATCCAATAAGTAGTTATTAATCGTTCCATTCATTTCTCATTTGTTCCTGAAATTCCAGAGGATCAACTCGTTGGGGTAAGAAACCAAATAAATTCTGTTTTTCAGTGGAATTTTCTGTTAGGGTGTTGTCTGTTGCTATTGGTTGCAGTACAATGACTACCTCGAATAAACCAGGGTTCAGGTTATCTGGTAAGTTCATTTCGAGTTTGCGATCGCTCTTTACTTCAACAGTTTGACGAATTGTTTCCATTTTCAGTTCAGGGAGTTTTCTATTAATACTAGTGTAAGGTGCGATCGCAAAATGTGTGCGTTAGTGCGATCGCTGTATGGTTTCAAGGTCGATAAATAGTACCATTAGATATTTTAGCGTCCTTAAGTTTTGCTTTTAGGCATTTTAGCTCCCTTAAGTTTTGCTTTGCTGAGATCAGCACCCGTTAGATCTGCATTTCTGAGATCAGCACCATTTAGATTAGCTTGCTGCAAGTTACTTCCAGCAAAATCAGCATTTTGCAAGTTAACTTCACTCAGTTTTATATTATTCAACTTACTTTGCTTTGCTAAAAGGTCAATTAAACTCTGAATGTTCAGTGTTGAACTCTTCAAAAATCCACCATTATTTAGGTTATATGTGATTAAATCGAGTAAATCTTCTTGACTTAGGTTTATTTTACTTGGATTCTCTTTAATCAATTTTGCCAACTCTTGTGAACCTAACTTTGAATTAATTAAAGCTGTCAATTCTTGTTGGCTTAAATGTACTTTGCTCCAGTTAGTTCCCGCAAAATTTATCTTACTGGGGTCATCTTTGATTAAATCAAACAAGTCTTGGTTAGTCAAGTTAGTCTTCGCTATCTTAACTGCATCTTCTTTACTTAACTTGACTTTACTCCAGTCGAAGCCAGTAAAATCTAAATTGCCAGGATTATTAATTCTACCAAGTTTAACTTCACTTAAATCTGCACCACTGAGATCAGAACCCTTCAAGTTCGCGCCGCTAAAATCAGATCTACTTAAATTTGCATTATGTAGGTTCACACCCTGTAGATCTTTTCCGCTCAAGTTAGCTCCTGGTTTTATATTAATTTCAGAAACAATATTTTGTGTAGTTTTGGAACCTCTACCTTGTGAAGAATCGCAACCTAAAGAAAATTTACAATCAACAGATGTAGTTACATTAGGTTTAGGTTCATCTGCCCTTGCTTGATTTGGAATTATTAGCAGTGCATAAACCAAGAGAAACATGACAACGAAGAACTGAATAATCAGTTTTCTAGCAATGAAATTTCGACTTAACATCTTTAATTCTATTCTCCTTAGATTTATCAACAAACAAGAGATGTAGCCACAAAAAAAGTTGGAAATTACCAATGAATCATGAGATGTGATTTCTCTAGTTAGATTTTCATTTTCCAATTGTTACTTTAGCCTGTCCAATTTCACAAGTTGTACCTGTATGGCACAAGCTTGTACCTATGAGATCATTAACTCCTGGATCAACATCGACGACAGAAATTTTAAAGTTACCTTCTGGCACATCGGCGTTAAACTTACATTTAAAAGAATTTTGGCATTGAGCGGTCCTTATATTGCTAATGCTATCACCTTCGGGTAAGCACATAGTTCCTACCATTTTATTTGTGAGACAGATAGCAATGTCTGGTGCGCCATTGAGAGTATCCCAACTTTTAGTGTTAGCTTTTGTATTTTCAATTTCTACACTAATATTAGTCAGATCAGCCCAAGCCAGAGGCGGAAAACTAAGAAACAAAGAAATAAGTAGAACTGTTAGCAAGAATAGGCTTTTGAAAATAACCTTGACGAAACAGAAACCAGTCAAGAAGTTGGAGACTATTATTGTCAATAATATTAGGAACTTTTGAAGCGGATCTTGGGCGGCTTCTAACATGATGTGTAAGCAGTTGTTTTTTAGGGCAACTTTGGCGGTGATTCCCTTGGGTTGCATTTGGCGATTGATTAGAGATTCGATCGCTTTAGGATGCCCTTGTTTAGCAAGTTCCAGAGGATTTGGTTGTGACATAACTATTAAAGGTGTGAACGGGTGAAATCTATTCTTTATTAGAGTTCCCAAACACACCAACAGATCATCATTAGTTACAAACTTTTTCCTGATAGGCTAATTCTTAAAACAAATTAAACTAACTTAAGCAACCATTCAATTAATTAATACTCTCATTTGACATACGATAATACTTGTAAATATCTTGCTGAAAAGTACCCAGCCGATTTTGTCCGTTGGTTACTTGCCATTGAAACAACCGAAGTTCAAGTCCTCAAAACTGAACTAATTCTCGAACCTATTCGCGCCGACTCAGTTACCTTCCTACAAACTGCGTCTTCGATTCTGCATATTGAATTTGAAACGCGCCCTTACTCGGAACCGCCAATTTCTTTAAGGATGTTGGATTATTATGTGAGGTTGAAGCGGGTTTATGATTGTGCGATCGATCAAGTAGTAATCTACCTAAAAGAAACTACTTCCGACTTAGTTTTTGTATCTGAATATACAGACAGAAACACCAGACATAGTTATAGAGTCGTGCGACTTTGGGAACAAGAACCAGCGCCATTTTTAACCAACCCTGCGCTGTTACCCTTTGCCACCCTAACCCGCAGCGACTCACCCCAAACATTACTCCAACAAGTAGCCACCCAAGTCGCTAGGATTGAATCAGTTGCAGAACGGCAAAACATTCTCTCCTGTGCAGACGTTCTCGCTGGTTTACGATTCGATGAAAACCTGATTCGTCGCTTATTTAGAAGGGAGTTTATGAGAGAATCTGTCACCTACCAAGCTATTCTCCGCGAAGGACGGGAAGAAGGAGAAAAACAAGAAGCTTTGTCTTTAATTCTGCGTTTGTTAGCCCGTCGCATTGGTGTTGTGGAAGCACAGCAACAAGAACGAATTCAAACTCTAACCTTACCGCAGTTAGAAGAATTGGCAGAAGCATTGTTAGATTTTTCTGATCCAGCAGATTTGACTGCTTGGTTCGATCGACAAAACCAATAGACATCTCCAATAACTCTTGTAGGGTATGCATCCTGCCTGCCTTTGAGATTCTTTCTTCGAGATGTCTAATAGTCTGAGGAGCGGTATGATAATAAACAGTTAAGTAATGTAAAGAACCTTGACTGCAACATTCAAAAGCTCAGAAACGCTGATATTGCCTTCCTCTTGGCACCAACTTTCCCCGCTTTGGCAGGGAGGAGAAACTTGTATTGAAAATGGGTTGCCTCACTCCCAGCTAGCACCAACCTGGCAAATGTTTTTGTTGGGAGATGGTTCACCGACGAGACATTTAAGATTACTTACAGGTGAAAAGACAGAAGTAGATTTGATTGATATGTCTGCCATTGGAATGCACCCAGATAATGCACCTGAGCAAATGCAGGTGGTACCGGGGCCAAGAGTGCGGCGACAGGTTTGGCTGAGAACTGCTTCTGGACAAAGGTTAGCTTATGCTTGTTCCTGGTGGGAAGCTAGTCATGTGGATGAGTATTTACAAAATCGTTCTTTGCCTATTTGGGCGAGTTTGGAACGGTTGCGAACTGAGTTATATCGGGATGTCCAGGGAATTTATTACGGACATTCGGCGGCGTTAGAGTCAGCTTTTGGGTTTTCGGGGCCTTTTTGGGGTCGCCATTACCTGTTTTGGCATCATGGAGAACCTTTGACGCTAATTTATGAGGTTTTTTCGCCTTATTTAACTAAGTATTTGGGGCGGATGGAGTTGGAGTGATTGGGGACTGGGGACTGGGGACTGGGGACTGGGGACTGGGGACTGGGGACTGGGGACTGGGGACTGGGAGATAGGGAGATGGGGACTGGGGACTGGGAGATAGGGAGATGGGGAGATGGGGAGATGGGGGGAAGTTCCTTAATTTACATCAACAACTCTCCCCTGCCCCCTGCCCCTCTGCCCCTCTGCCCCTCTGCCCCTCTGCCCCTCTGCCCCTCTGCCCCCCTGCCCCTCTGCCCCTCTGCCCCTCTGCCCCTCTGCCCCTCTGCCCCTCTGCCCCTCTGCCCCTCTGCGTTGCTACTTGATTCGCACGTCGATGACGCTGGAGTTAAAGTTGTAGTCGAAGCCTTCTAATTCAACGGGTGTGCCGACTTTGAGTTTGCTGTTGCCTAGAACTGGGCCGTTTTTGGTGATTTGGGCTTTTCCAGTTAAGGTGATGAGCATATCGGTGCTGAAGTTATCCGGGCGGGGGTCGGGGACTGCTTTGGCTGTACCGTCGGGTTGGGGGATGACTAGGGTTCTGGGGAGTTCTTTAACTGCTTTGACATCGACTTGTCCGTAGGGTTGGTTACGGATGATGATGTTGGTTTTCTTTTTGGTCTGAAATTCTTTTAATAAATCTTGTGGTTGGCGAATGCTTAGTCCTCTTACTAGTAGGTCTACTTCTACTGGTTTGGTTGGGACTCCTACTTGTGCGACGGAACCGGATGTGCCGGGGAAGAAGAATATTCCGACGATTACTAATAGGATGACTAAGGCTGCACCCAGGTCGAGGATGCTGAATTTACCGAATATGCGACCTTGAGTGTCTAAAATTTTCATGAGTATTGATCCAGATAATCGAAACAGCCAACTAACTAAGAGGGATTTATAACACGATTGCGCTACGCGCACGCTTCGCGATCGATAGATCTTTTAACTTGAGTTTTGGGGAACACTAAAAATTGGGCAACCTATTTTCTGCAAATTGCGTCTCTGTTAAACGAGGGTTGCAATTTTCAGGCTAACTTGCTGATAGTTTTGATTTTCGGTGAGTTTTGCGCTTGTTTAGCATACTGCAATCTCTCGTTGGCAATCAACTTCTAATTCTGTCAGTTTTTTGTCAAGGTTGCGAATTTAGTTGCTGGTTTCAGGGCGATTTTATTATGTTTAACCCTTTCTCTATTGTGATTTCTCGATCGCGTCGTCGTTGGTTTTATCCAATGCTTTCTGTGTTGGTGGCTTTGGGTTTGGTAGTCTCGCCAATGTCTCATCCGGCAAAGGCGCTACCTTGGGAACGGTTGCTTTTTCAAGGTATTCAGATTTTTCAGTTGTCTAATATTTCCGATCGCCAAGAGGTACAACTAGGCAAACAGATTAACGATCAATTGGTGGGAAGTCAGGTTAGATTGTACCGCAATGCGCGAATTAATCAGTATGTGGATCGAGTTGGTCAAAGGTTAGCGGCGGTGAGCGATCGCCCTGATATTCCCTATACTTTTCAGGTAGTGCGGGATGACAGTATTAATGCTTTTGCGACGATGGGTGGTTATGTTTATGTGACTACTGGTTTGCTGGCAGCGGTGGATAATGAAGCTCAGTTAGCGAGTGTTTTGGGTCATGAAATTGCTCATATTACCGATCGCGATGCTCTAAAACAAATGCGTCAAGCGGCGATTACTAGAGGTATTGCGACGGCTGCGGGTGTTGATACGAACAGGTTGGTTAATTTGGGTGTAGAATTTGCTCTCAAGCGTCCTCGTAGCCGCGGTGATGAGTTGGAAGCGGATCGCAGCAGTTTGGAAATGTTGGCAAAGGCTGGTTATCCGCAGTCGGCGATGGTCGCTTTTTTGGAAAAACTCTTGGATCAACCTTCGCCTCCCAGTTTTTTGAGTACGCACCCAGCAACGCGAGATCGAATTAGTGCGATCGAACGGATTATACAACCCGATCGAGCTAACGCTGGTTATGGTTTAGATCCGTCCGTTTATCAAAGTGTCATGCAGCCTTTGTTATAGCCGGAAGCGAGGATAGGAAGGTGGGGAGGTAGGGGGCTGAGTTTTGAGTTGGCCCCTACCTCCCCAGTACTCAAACAACAGTTTTAGGTCTATTGAATGTGGTAAAATGAGGTGTAAATTGTACTCAGGTAACATTAGAGGGTACAAGGGTAGAAATGGCAAGATTAATCATCGTGGGAGCAGGTGGAGTCGGAAACGTGGTGGCGCACAAAGCGGCTGTGCAAGAGGAGTTTTCTGAGATTCTGCTGGCTAGTCGGACGATCGAGAAATGCGATCGGATTGCTAAACGTATTGGCTCCAATAAATTACAAACAGCTGCTTTAGATGCAGATGATGTAAACAATACTATTAAATTACTCAAAGAATTTCGCCCGGATATTCTCATAAATGTGGCACTTCCTTATCAGGATTTAGTGTTAATGGATGCCTGTCTTGAGGCGGGTGTTGACTATCTCGATACAGCAAATTATGAGCCTCCCGATGTGGCAAAATTTGAGTATAGTTGGCAATGGAAATATCACGATCGCTATAAAGAAGCGGGACTTACTGCTATTTTAGGTTGTGGTTTTGATCCGGGGGTGACGGGAGTTTTTACCGCTTATGCTCTAAAGCATTATTTTGATGAAATTAATTATTTAGATATTGTTGATTGTAATGCGGGAAATCATGGGCAAGCATTTGCTACGAATTTTAATCCAGAGATCAATATAAGAGAAATTACTCAAGTTGGTAGGTATTATGAAAATGGCAAATGGATAGAAGTTCCGCCGCTTTCGATTCATCGTCCAATTCCCTATCCTGAAATAGGTGAAAAAGAGTCATATCTTCTTTATCACGAAGAATTAGAATCGTTAGTTAAACATATTCCTACTCTGAAAAGAGCAAGGTTTTGGATGACTTTTTCTCAGAGTTATATTACTCATCTTCAAGTACTGGAAAATTTGGGGTTGACGCGCATCGATCCGGTTGATTATGAAGGAACTCAAGTAGTACCTTTGAAGTTCTTAAAAAGTCTGCTTCCTGAACCTGCTTCTTTAGCAGAAAATTATACTGGACAAACTTCGATCGGTTGTCATATTCGGGGATTAAAAAACGGAAAAGAGAGCAATTATTACGTTTATAATAATTGCGATCACAGCAAGGCTTATCAAGAAGTTGGTGGACAGGCAATTTCTTATACTACAGGTGTTCCGGCAGTAATTGGGGCATTAATGGTAGTTAAGGGAATTTGGAAACAGCCGGGAGTTTTTAATGTGGAACAGTGCGATCCCGATCCGTTTATGAAATTGCTTGGACCTCTGGGATTACCTTGGCATGAAGTAATCGATCGACCATCACCTTTTGAGGAAAACTAAAGATAGTGCAAACAAAAGATTCAGTTTTAGCGAGTATCCCCTCGCCTTGTTTTGTGTTAGAAGAAGCTCGTCTTTTGCGGAATCTAGCGATTTTCGAGCGAGTGCAAAAAGAAGCGTCTGTAAAGGTTCTTTTGGCGCTGAAAGCTTTTGCGTTGTTTCATAGTTTTCCCTTAATCCGAAACACTCTCAAAGGTGCTTCAGCTAGTTCTGTTTGGGAAGCGCAACTAGCTGCGGAGGAGTTTGGCAAGGACGTGCATATCTATTCTCCGGCTTATCGTGAGGAGGATATGCTGGAGATTTTGAGCTTTGTTTCTCATGTGACATTTAATTCGATTAGTCAGTGGGAAAGATTTAGTTCAGCGATCGATCGATCGCCCTTTTCGCCTTCAATAGGTTTGCGAATAAACCCGCAATATTCACCAGTGCAAAATGCGTTGTATAATCCTTGTCAGCCATCAACTCGTTTGGGTGTTTCTCCAGAAGGTTTGGGTAATGTTTTACCGCCAGGAATTGAGGGGTTTTTGTCTCATAATTTATGTGAAAGCGATTCTTATGCTTTGGAAAAAACGCTTTTACATATAGAACAGTTTTTTGGGCATTTGCTACCGCAGTTAAAGTGGTTAAATCTGGGCGGTGGGCATTTAATGACTCATAAAAAGTATGATGTTGAACACGCGATCGCAGTTCTTAACGGATTTCACGATCGTTATCCAAATCTGGAATTAATTTTAGAACCGGGTTCTGCAATCACTTGGGAAACGGGATTTTTATTGAGTACGGTTCAAGATTTAATTCCCACTTCTGATGTTACTAATGTGATGTTAGATGTGTCATTTACTGCTCATACTCCTGATTGTTTGGAAATGCCTTATAAACCTGTAATTCGCGGCGCACACGAACCACAACCGGGAGAAAAACTTTATCGCATGGGTGGTTCAAGTTGTTTAGCTGGAGATTTTCTCGGTGATTATGGGTTTTCTCAAGAGTTGTCGGTGAGCGATCGGATTATTTTTGAGGATATGATGCACTACACAATGGTAAAAACCACCATGTTTAATGGTGTGGTTCATCCTTCGATCGGGATACTCAAGAAAGACGGTACTTTTGAACTCTGGCGACAGTTTTCTTATGAAGATTATCGATCGAGAATGGGGTAGTTTGGATGAATTTTGACTTTAACTGAAATCTTGCACCTGCGATTGCGAACCCGCCCGGAAATCAATTTCTGGGCTAATAGCTTATCTATGTGCTGGTTAGGTTCGTGGTAGTACTAGATCTGGTTCAACTTGAGCGATCGCTTTTTGTAAGGGTAGAGTACGCACTACTTCTTCAAAGACGTTAACTTGATATACCAGGGAGTTAGTAATATCTAATGCTGTTAACCAACCACTTTTGCGGTGATATGCGCCTGTGTCGATGTCTAGCCAACCTTGTCCTTGGGCGATTTTTCCGGGGGGAACGTTGGGTAAGGTAAAGGTGATGGTGTGTCCGGTAATAATTAGTTTGTCGGGAAAATAGGGTTTTGTAATACTATGAAATTCGTCCCGAATCCAACAAAATTGATCGACGGTTTGTTCTTCTAAGGGTATTTCTGGATGTACGCCTGCGTGAACTAACCAAATATCTCCTAAGTCTAAATATTTGGGTAGGGTTCGCATCCATTCTATGTGTTCCGTTAAAATGGAAATTCCTTCTTGGCGATAACTGGCGATCGTGCTATGTCCGCCACTGTACAACCAAACTTGCATGATTGTTTGTTGGTTTTGGCGGTTGGCGAAGCTGTCTAATAGTAGTTGTTCATGATTACCTAAAAGGCAATAAAATGGACTAGCCTGAACAAAATCGACTACTTGAAAACTTTGCGGGCCTCGATCGATTAAGTCTCCCAAAAAATATACCTCATCTTCTGAGCCAGGAGCGATCGCTTCTAACAAGGTCATGAGGGCGTTATAGTGACCATGAACATCTCCGATCACAATCCGACGATGAATAGTTTTTTCCATTTACTTTTCTATAGCAAAATACTTAACTAAAACTTCACATTCGCAGTTGAGGCTACCCTGACTCACAACCAAGAAAATTAGTAACTATTAGGACACCCTGCTAATTTAATTATGCCCTCAATGACTCCTGACTGGCTAGATAGTAATTTAGCGAAATTGCCAAGAATTAATATTTTGAAACAACCGACTCGCTGGGAGTGGGTGGAACAAGCAATTAATCATCTGGATCTGATTTTGCTGGATCACTCCCATTGTGAGCGGAAAGCTGCTGGGGTGGCGTTAAATTTAATGTTCCGCTATCCTTCTAATAGTAAGATGGTACGGATGCTGACGGCGATCGCAAAGGAAGAACTAGAACACTTTGAGTTAGTGAATCAGTGGTTGGAAAAACGGGAAATTCCCTTGCGTCAGTTAGCTGCACCTCCTTATGGTGCTTCTTTAAATAAGCAAATTCGTAAGGATGAACCTTGGCGCTTTTTAGATTCGTTGTTAGTTTGCGGTTTAATTGAAGCTCGTAGTCACGAAAGATTAGGTTTGTTAGCTACCCATTGTCCTGAGCCGGAGTTAGCTAAATTTTATCATAGTTTGATGGCTTCGGAAGCGAGACATTACGGAATTTATTGGAGTTTAGCTGATACTTATTTCGATCGTTCTCAGGTGAATCAGCGATTGGAAGAGTTAGCTATTGTTGAAAGTGAAATTTTATCTACTTTACATCCTGAACCGAGAATTCACAGCTAATGAAGGGTTATTATCAAGGGTTTTTAATTCGTGATTGGCAAGAGTGCGATCGAAATAATGCTGCCAATATTCTCCATTCTGTTTTAACAGAATATGGTTTACCTTGGCTACCCACAGGAGCCGATAAAGATGTAATTAAGGTAGAAGAGTTTTATCTTGCTACTGGGGGTGAATTTTGGGTAGTGGAAAAACAGGGAAAAGTTGTGGGAACTGCGGCTTACTATCCGGTAAAACGCGGGGAAAAAGCGGTGGAAATTCGCAAAATGTATTTGTTACCAGAAGCGCGAGGACAAGGTTTAGGTAAGTATTTATTAACTGAGTTGGAAAAAACTATTGAGAATAAAGGTTTTCGGGAAATTTGGATTGAAACGGCGAGTGTGTTAAAGGAAGCTGTAAAATTGTATGAAAGTAGCGGTTATCAAGCTGCTTCGGGGGTGGAAACTCCCAGGTGCGATCGAATTTATGTTAAATATTTACCATTGGAATAAACTTGGTTTGTTCTGGGAAATTCAGTTCTTATTTTTCAAGAAAAAAACGACTAAAGTCGCCACTACAAACTTAATCATTTAGGAGTATTTATGTCAACAATCATTTGGGAACAAGGTAGTAACAACCTGGAGAATGCGGATAATTTTGCTATCATCAAACAATGGTTTACTAATCTCAACAGCAAAGAAATTACTTGGAAACAGCGATTACTTCCGCCAACTAGAGACGTGAGAGAAATTGATTGGGAAGCGCAAAGATTTGATGAGAAATTTATAATTTTTAATTCTGATATTCGCGGAATTACACTTTATTGGCAAAAGCCCGATGCACCACAAGAACGCAACACTACACCCTCTAAGTTAGAGTTAGATACTCTCAAACAACAATTATATATTTACCCACAATCCCAAAAAGATGTGGTAATTCGTTTAGCTGTACCGGAAATAGTTTATCAAAAATTGCAGATGATAAATCCCCAAGTAGAAGTTAGCAGATTGAACGAAAATTATGTGCTGATTCTTCGGGATGAAAAACTCAAAATAGAAGTTAAAGTGGCGCTGACTCCCGAAAAAATCAACCAATTAAAAGAACAATTGTAATTAAATGGGAAAAGGCTGTAGAGACGTTTCATGAAACGTCTCTACATTTAAACCTTAACGGTTAGTTGAGGAATTACTGCTAGTATTTGAGCGTCTTTGAGACTGAGTTTGTCTGCGATTATTGCTATTAGATGGTTGTCTGGTGGGGGTAGTTTGTCGTTGTTGGATAGTATTTTCTCCGACTACGTAAGGTGAGGAAATATCAGCGACTTCTCCGGTACTTACTAAGGCGCGATAAATTAATGCTGCGACTTCGGCTCTAGTTGCGGCGCGTTGGGGGTTTAAAGAGCGAACATTGGGGTAGTTTACCACAATATTTCTTTCTGTGACTGCGGCAATTAAAGTGCGATCGCCTTTCGGAATACTAGCACCATCAGTGTAGACACGCAAAGTTCTTTCAGTAGCCACCGTCGGAGCATAATTCAATCCTTTAGCTAAAGCTACCAAAACATCTAAGCGAGTAATCTTTTCATCAGGGCGAAAATTCCCCCGCTTATCAGCATCTAAAAAGCCCATTTCATAAGCTTCTCGAATTGCTGGATATGCCCAAAAATTATTAGAGACATCCTTAAAAGCGACTACTTCCCGCTTTTTATCTTTATTGAAAGCGCCAGTAATAATAATCGCAAATTCTGCCCTAGTCAAGGAAGCTTTAGGACGATATAAACCATCAGGATAACCTTGCAAAATCCCTTTTTCTGCTAACTCGCCAATAAACTTTCTCGCCCAATAATTAGCAGGTACATCAGGAAAACTTGCTTCAACTTGCGAGTTAGTTGTTTGCGTGTTGACGCGAGTTTCTTGGGGAGTTCGAGGAGTTGCAGTTTGCGTTGAACTAGTTGCTGTTTCTTGATTTAAATTAAAAGTAGATTCATTATTACCAGCTACATTTACAACTGGTTTTTGGGAACCGGGAACAGCGGTAATATTTGCGGGTAAATCTGCCGGAAAAACTCTGATTTCTGGGGCTTCTGTTGCTCTAACTGCACTGGAAAAAGCTCCGGTTTCTGGGGGTATGGGTAATCCCGCAACTTGATACCAAGTTTTATCTATTCCTTGGGTATCTTTGAGGAAAACTACCGTTTCTTGACTTGCTGTTGGGCCAGTAATATTGGTGTAGAAATCGTAAGTATCTGCGCCTCTGTCAATGGCGGCGTTTTCGTCAACATCTGCGCCGTAAACTGTGCGAACAATGCGAGAAACTAGGGGACGATTGCCGAAAATAATGTTAACTGAGGCTCTTTGGGGTAGGACTTCAAATTCTGTGAATCCAATTAGCCGATTCTGATAATTATACAACCGAACTACGATGCGATCGCCCGGATTTACCCCCCCAACAAACTTCGCTCTTTGATTTACCTGGTAGCGGTAATCACCAATATATCTTTCATTGGCAAAATTGCTATCTTTCGACATCACGGAAAGACGAGCAACTACTTCTGATAAATTAGCCGCAGGTTGCCAAATTGCAAGGCTAAATTCTCCCGTACCTTTTGCCGGAGTTTGCCGACTTACAGTAGTAGTAGTTTGCCGTTGCGTGCGGGTGACAGTTCCTTGAGGAGTACGAGTTTGAGTTGTAGTTTGCGTAGTTTGGCGACGGGCACTAGTTGCCGTTTGTCTCTCGCTAGCAGCTGGAGTTTCAGTAGTTTGCGTAGTTTGACTACGGGCGCTAGTTGCCGTTTGCCCTTCGGTTGGCGTAGCAGTTTGACGACGCACGGTAGTAGTAGTTTGCCGTTGCGTGCGGGTTGCCGTTCCTTGAGGAGTACGAGTTTGAGTCGTTGATTGAGTAGTTTGGCGACGGGCGCTAGAGCTAGTTTGCCGTTCCGTTGGTGTAGCCGCTGACTGAGCAGTTGCGGTAGTTGCAGCGGCACGCTTGGCAATATTCTGAGTCGCAATGGCATCTAATTTCACCAAAGAACCAGACATATTACTGCGATAAACCCAGCGTTGCGTCGCACTCGCCACTACTACTTCCCAACCAGGAACTTTCCCTTCCGCGCAAGGAACCCCTGGACTACTAATTCCTAAACAACCATTTGCCCAAACTTGTTGTTCTGCTTCCACAATTTTTAAAGCAGAAACTTCTATTCCCGTCTGTTGGGATAAATTTTGGATTACGGCATTGCTAACCGCTTCGGGAACTGGGCCATTGTTGATTACCCTTTGTCTTCTCGTGCGTCTCTGACGTAAATTTTGGTCATTTGTTCCCGATTTTTGACTTATTAGTTGTTCTTGGTTAATTTCTTGGGAAATTTGACCGCTAACTGCGGACAGCCGACTTTCTTGTGCATTGGCGGCTGTTTGGATAATTACCAAACTGGCAGAAGCAAAAACCAACCTGCCTAGTAAAGCGAACAAACCTTGATTCATATTCTCCTCTGCCACCCTCAGACAAAACTGCTTGAGCTTAATTCCTTAAGTAAATGTTCCTGAATATAATCCCTGTAAATCTCGACATAATATCATATAAGAGATGATACTTTACGAAACTTCATAAATATCCTGTGACAACTCAGCAGTTAAGGAAAGCCAGCCAGTTAGAAAAACTTACCTGGGATTGGCAAGGCCACAAAATAGAATACACTGTAATGGGAAGCGGTCGTCCGCTGTTACTGTTACATGGTTTTGGTGCTTCGATTGGACACTGGCGACAAAATATTCCGGTGTTAGCCGCAGGTGGTTATCGAGTTTTTGCCTTAGATTTGTTGGGTTTTGGTGGTTCTGATAAGCCGCCTTTGAACTACACTTTGGAACTTTGGCAAGATTTAGTTAAGGATTTCTACGTTTCGCACATTCAGGAACCTACCATATTTGTGGGTAATTCGATCGGGGGTTTACTCAGCTTAATGGTAGTGGCGAATCATCCTGAAATTGCTGCGGGTGCAGTTTTAATTAATTGTGCCGGAGGATTAAATCATCGCCCAGATGAATTAAATTTGCCTTTGCGGTTCATTATGGGAACTTTTACTAAGTTAGTAAGTTCGCCAGCTTTTGGCCCGTTCATATTTAATATGATTCGCCAAAAACACCGAATTCGCAACACTTTAAGGCAGGTTTATATTAATGCTGATGCTGTCACAGAGGAGTTGGTTGAGATGCTTTATCAACCTTCCTGTGATGTGGGGGCGCAAAAAGTTTTTGCTTCCATTTTGACTGCACCTCCCGGCCCAAGTCCTGTGGAATTGTTGCCAAAAGTTCAGCATCCTTTGTTAGTACTTTGGGGCGAAAAAGACCCTTGGACACCAATTAAAGGTGCAGGAATTTATCAGCAATTGAGTACAAATGGGCAAAGTTTAAGGTTTATTCCCATTCCTAATGCTGGTCATTGTCCTCATGATGAAAAGCCAGAACTGGTCAATCAGTTAATTTTAGATTGGTTGATTAGTTTGAATTAGGGGGACTGGGGACTGGGGACTGGGGACTGGGGACTGGGGACTGGGGACTGGGGACTGGGGACTGGGGACAAGGTGAATTTTTATCTTCAATTCCTCTGCCCCTCTGCCCCTCTGCCCCTCTGCCCCTCTGCCCCTCTGCCTAATATTTTGATTGTCTGACTTGGAGTAGTCTGTAATAGAAGGATTTGGAGAAGTCCCAAATGCCGTCTCGTTGAAAGTTGAGAATTGCTTCAATTAGGTGATTGACGAATTCAAAAGTAGCGATCGTAACTTCATAACTGTAATCAGGGTTTCGGTCAAATTGTATCCGAAAACGAGTTAAGTCAGCTGGTAAAATACTGTCATTTACAGACCAAGTTGCTACAAAAGAAATGTTATCACTACCAATTATATGGCGTTCCCCTTCTAAGTAGGCTCTTTGATAAAGATTAAGTGCAAAAGGAAGAATGTTACGTTTGTTATGGCGGTAGTAAGGTAGAAAAACGTTAACGATATTTGGTTGGGCTGGTTTCAATTCTTCAAGTAATTGTGTCATGATCAATCTTCTGTTTACTTGCAGGGATAAATAATCCGCTGATAGGACTAATTAACGGAAAGTACTTGCTGCAATTAGATTATGTCTGACTATAGGATACTTATGCAGCGACAGAAAAGCTATAAAAGTTCTCTATAAAATCCTAAATGAAAACTATTTGTCTTTTTATCCTCTTTTGGGCAGATGAAATACAGTTTTGGCTGAGTCAATGTGATATTGAAATCGAGTCGAGGCAAAAGCTATGGCTGTTAATAGCGATTCACAGGTGATCGATAACCTAGAATATGATTTGTTGACTGTATTACAAAATAAGTCAGAAGCGATAAAGGCTTATGAAACTTATATAAACGATGCCCAAGAAACTGGGTCTGAACCTTGTGTGGAATTGTTTAAAAAATTAATGCAGTCAGATATGGAACAAGCGCAAGAAATTCGTCGTCACCTTCAGGAAGTAATGCAGAAAGGTAAAATGTAACTGAAAATACAGTTTTCGGACTAGTCCTGTGGAAATAGTATGGCTAGTCCGTTGTCCTTACTGAATTTAATGGCTGACAGACTCCTGTTCTGTGGTGGGCAATACATCTGTCTTTTTTAGTAGAAAATAATTCATTCTAAAAGAAGTTACATTAAAGATATTGACAAAAGCAAAAAAGTCTGAAACTCCTTTTATTCCTGTAACACAGATAGTTGGAAAACAAGGCTAATTGAAACTTGTTGAGATATTTTTTCAATAAACTGGGTTATCTGCTTTTTATTTGGATAGCCAAAAAAGAAAATGTAGCTGATTTATAAGTTGGAAGTAGGGGAAAATTGCAAAGTTAGACTACATTTTTGGTGCGCTAATAACTTGGACTTTTAGGTAAAAAAAGTATGATGGAATAACGACCCCTAGATGATAGATGCCTTACGAGTAGCTGATGGTTAGGCAAGAATTATTTATTTTCAATCCCAGCCATCAGCTTCCCCTTTACTAAATAAATTTGGCTACTCTAAAAAGCTAGTGAGGGAATAAATAAAAAACTCTCAGGGTAGGTTTAAAAGCATCAAGAGGGTGTGTTTATAAACGTTGAGGCTATGTAAGTGAAGATTAATTTAGCAGCTAAGTAAAAAGCTGCTTTTTTGTTAATATTAGACATTTCCAGAAATTGAAGGTGTGTTACCTGGAATTATTGTAGAGACTTTGTATACAAAGTCTCTACAATTTATGTAAAAAAATATTACTTTGGCAACTTTGGAGAATTTAAATCGTCATTAGTAATAAGTGGGAAAAAATAATTTTACCCTTTGGTAGTTGACAAAGATGAATTGAGGAATTAGATATTACTATGAAAAAATTCAAGAGTTTGGTTTTAAGTTCGGGTATTTTATCGGTTTTGTTGGCAGCTACTCCAGGAATTACGCAAAGTTTTCCAGTTTCAGCGCCGAGAATTCCTGACGATCGACCAAATACAACAATTGATGTGAGTAGGCGATCGGGAAGTTGCCCCGACAATATGAAACTTTGGACTGCCTTTCGCAGTTATGAAGGTGGGGGGGAACATACAGTAATTGTTGATACTAGTATGGTTGCTAATGGAGTGAGATTAACTAATTATGGGGCGAAGTTTGTGGAATTTAGTGCGCCTTTAAAATCGGAATTTGCTTCTTGTGTGGGGGAAGCTATTTCTGAGGATGAACCGATTTATAGATTTCGATTTGCCGATCGAAAGGTGATTTTTCGGATGGATCTGTCTCGGCTTCGTCCTGGTACAATAACTAGGATTAATTATCAGGGTGTGGTGTCTTCTCGTCCGGCGATTCGATGGGCGATCGCAGATTAAAGAAAGTTTTCAGTTTTGAGTTAAATTAATGGGATGAATTACTACGTGATTTATGATGGGAATTGTAATCTTTGTGTGAGTTTGGTACGAGTTTTAGAAAGCTGGGACAAAGGACAGTTGTTTCGCTATACTCCGATGCAGGATTTGGCAACTTTGAGTCAGTTTAATATTACTTCTCAAG
Organism: Floridaenema fluviatile BLCC-F154; assembly: GCF_041929135.1. NCBI lineage: Bacteria > Bacillati > Cyanobacteriota > Cyanophyceae > Aerosakkonematales > Aerosakkonemataceae > Floridanema > Floridanema fluviatile. The sequence continues at coordinate 21,335 of NZ_JBHFNS010000015.1, forward strand.
ATTGCGAAATGGGGATGATTTTAATTGATGCTAATGCGCCAGAAAAACGCTGGCAAGGTAGCGATGCAGCGGAAGAAATTGGCAGGTTGTTGCCTGTGGGAAATGGTTTTGTGGCAGCTTATCGAGCGTTACCTGGGGTGAAATGGGTGGGCGATCGCGTTTACGAACAAGTACGCGACAATCGATATACTATTTTTGGCAAACGTAGTACTACTTACCAATCTGCTTATCCGATCGGTTGTCGAGGAACAGAAAGTTGCTCTAATTCCAATTAACAATAATTTGTCCTGATTTTAACCATTAAATAATTCAAAGGTTTGTCTACCGAATCGTTTTAATTTTTCTGCCATTTCCGGGACTGGTTGATATTCACCAACGATACTCCAATTTTCCACAGTGGAAAATCGCCAAGCTAACCCTTGATGATTAAAACCTGCAATTTCCATGCCGATCGCTCGCCGTGAACTTTCCACTGGATCTTGGTGAAACCGAATTTGCACCAGCATACTTCGGCATTGAAATCGGCGACTCCACCCCGGAAGATGAAAGCCAATATCGATCGAATCAGGATCGACTAACTCCCTAGTATCAGCATCATTTTGCCAAGGTTTCAAGTCTGCCCTAGCATCGGGAAACTCGGACTTAAATGAATTAACAACGGCAGCAATTTTACTCGCAACTTCAATACTAGTAGCTTGTTGTGCAGCATTCACTGTTGTAGTTCCTTAGAGTTAAAATATTGCTTTGATTTTGGCGAATTAGTGTAACAATTTATCACTAATTTCGCAACATTAAATAAGGCATAAGGGAAAAAAGGGGACTAGGGACTGGGTACTGGGGACTGGGGATTTTCGATTTTTGAAGTTGCCTTGGAATCTAAAATTGACAATCCGAAATCTAAAATTGTTTCCCCCCTGCTCCCCTGCTCCCCTGCTCCCCTGCCCCTTGTTTTCTTGTCCCTTGGAAGGTAAGCTCAAACAACATTTAGCGGTGACAGGATCGATCTAGTGACCACGAACGAAGAAATAATCGAAGTAGGTTCCCTCAAGTGGTTTTATCGGGAAACAAAACCCTTGGGCAGAAGCGACAAATTGCCAGTATTGCTGTTACATGGTATACCATCCCAAAGTTTTAGTTGGACACAAGTAATGCCAGCATTAGCAGATAAGGGATATCCAAGTATTGCCCCAGATTGGATTGGTTCTGGTTTTTCGGCTAAACCCGATCGGCGGGACTTTGCCTACACTCCTGATGCTTTTATTCAAGCGTTAACTGGTTTTATCGAAACTCTGGAATTAGAAAGATTTTCTTTAGTTGTGCAAGGGTTTTTGGGCTCAGTGGGGATTCAATATGCCTTACGTCATCCTGAAAAAGTTGAATGTTTAGCAATTTTGAGTGCTCCGGTTTCCCCAGAAGCTAAGTTACCTTGGAAATTGCAACAGTTGGGATGGCCCTTTGTGGGTGATATGCTGACCCAAGATCCGTTGTTAGTCGATCGAACTTTAGAAGGTGGCAGTCGTTATGGCATCTCAGACGCAGATTTAGATGTCTATCGCCGTCCTTTCTTAAAAAGTTCTGATGCGGGTCGAAGTTTGTTAGCAACGGTGAGAAACCTGCAATTGGGGGAAATAGGCGCAGAAATTGCCTCTGGGTTAAAGCAGTGGTCACAGCCGACTTTAATTGTTTGGGGGATGAAAGACCCTTGGTTGCCTGTTTCGCAAGCGGAACAGCTGAAAGCGGCGATGCCGAATGCAGAATTGGTGAAAATAGAGGAAGCGGGGCATTATCCGCAAGAACATTGGTCAGAAAAAGTCAGTGATGTACTAATTGGGTTTCTGCGCCGCTAATATTTTTAAGGATGCTTTTTGATAGGTTGATTGCAAAGATAATGTTTAAGGCACGATTTCGGTCTATTCTCGCGTTAATGCTGGCGTTTGTGGCAACGGTTCTAGTTAGCTGCGGTGGTACTCCCACAGTGAAGAAGCCGCCTACTTACACTCCGGCACAAATTGAGCAAATTCAGCGGTACGCTTCTGATTTGGAAACCGTTCAGGAACGGTTGCCAGAGTTAGCTAAGCTGATCCAAGATGAAAATTGGACTTTTGTTAAGAATTTCATTCGGGGACCTTTGGGTGAGTTGCGGACAAAATTGAGTTTTATTGAACGCAATTTGCTGCCCCAAGATAAGACAAAAGCCCGTGCAACTTCCCAGGAGTTAATTCAAGGGTTGATCTTAATTGATGAAGCTGCTGATAGCCGTGATTATAAAAAGGCTATTCGCAATTTTGGAGTTGTCCAAAGAGAATTGCGATCGTTCTTAGAACTAGCTCCTCAAGCGTAGTCGATCGTTGAATTTGGTAGTTGGTAGTAGATATTATTCACTACCAATTACCTATTACCCAATCGTTAAATTTATGAGCAAAATTGCCATCATTGGGTGCGGAATTATTGGGGCAACAATTGCCTACGAACTCAGTTTAGTTCCTGAGTTAAATGTGACTGTTTTTGAACAAAAATCACCAGCGGCTGGTGCGACAAGTGCCGCTTTGGGTGTGATGATGGGAATTATTAGCCACAAGGTTAAAGGAGGTGCTTGGCGACTGCGGCAAAGTAGTATGCAGCGTTATGAAACTTTAATTCCTGAGTTAGAAAAAAGTTTGGGGCGGGAGATTCCTTTTAATCGCCAAGGAATTCTTTTGCTTTGTTTGGAAGGTGAGAATTTGGCGAGTTGGGAAGAGTTAGCAGAGGTTCGCCGTTCTCAAGGTTTTAGTTTGGAAATTTGGGATTTGGAGAAGGTAAAAGCTAATTGTCCGCAGTTGAATTTAGAAAGGGTAATTGCTGGGGTTTATTCGCCCCAAGATAGGCAAGTCGATCCGACTAATTTAACTTTAGCTTTGGTAGATGCGGCGACAAAAAATGGCGTAAATTTTCAGTTTGGTGCTGAGGTTTCGGGAATAGAATCTTTAGCAAGTGGTTGGCAGTTAAAAACGGCAAATGGAAATTTAGAGTTTGATTGGTTGGTGTTAGCTGGGGGTTTGGGTTCTTCGCTGTTAACTAAGTCTCTTTTGCATCAAATTGATATTAGACCAGTTTTAGGTCAAGCTTTACATTTAAGGTTGGATAATCCTTTGGGAAATCCCGATTTTCAACCGTCAATTACAGGTAATGATGTGCATATTGTACCTGTGGGTGGAGGAGATTATTGGGTAGGCGCAACTGTGGAATTTCCGGTTGATGGTTATCAGGTGGAAGCTGATGCTAGTAGATTGGAATTGGTGCGTGAGGAGGCGATCGCACTTTGCCCAGCTTTAGCCAATGCTACTATTATTAAATCCTGGGTAGGTTTGCGTCCCCGTCCCGAAGGAAGACCTGCCCCAGTTATCGGTAATTTACCCGGTTATAACAACATTCTCTTAGCAACTGGTCACTATCGCAACGGCATTTTATTAGCACCTGCAACCGCCCAAGCAATTCGTTCTGCAATTGGGTACTAGGGACTGGGGACTGGGGACTGGGGACTGGGGACTGGGGACTGGGGACTAGGGACTGGGGACTGGGGACAAGGTGAATTTTTATCTTCAACTCCCCTGCCCCTCTGCCCCTCTGCCCCTCTGCCCCTCTGCCCCTCTGCCCCTCTGCCCCTCTGCCCCTCTGCCCCTCTGCCCCTCTGCACCTAGAGGCGATCGCGGAAATATTCCCGGTACAATTGACAACTAGGAATTACTTTACTGCCTTGAATTTTCACTAAACCTAATGCTTCTAATTTATTGGCACGGGTGATGTCTAATTGTACGCTTTTTTCTGATTTTAAAACTTTTCTCATTCCGGCTCTTAATTCGGGATGATCGTCTAAATAATCTAACAAATATTTCAGGTGTTCGCCGTAAATTCCCGATCGGCTAATCGCTTCTGACAAAAGTTGTTCTAAACTAATCTTTTGGCGGGTTAAATGATAAAAAGCTAATCGCACTAAATAGGGATGTCCTCCTACCATTGCCATTAGTTGTTTAACTTCTTTAGGTTGCCAACAAAGATTGTGTAAATCAGCTAAAGTTTGCACTTCCTTTACAGTAAATTCGGAAATTTTAGTTTCTAATCCAACCGCAAAGGGAGATTTTTCACTTTCTAATCTAATATAGGGTTCTGTGGAGTAGGTTAACACTAATCTCAGATTTTTCCAGATGGGGATTTGTTGCGATTTTTCATACCATTCTCGCAGCAGGTACAGGAAATCATCGGCAAAGTTTAGGTAGTGGAAAATGCGATCGATTTCATCTAAACCTAAAATTAAAGGGCTATTTATGGCTGATAAAAAATGAGTTTGTAAATATGCGGTGCAATTAGTTTTACTATCCAGATTTTCATCCCAATCAGCATCTAATTGGGGTTTAAAATGCAGTTGGCGACTAATATTTACACATAGCCAACGCAGCAATTTATCTAAACTTTCAAAGTCATTTGGTTTAGCGTCTTCCCAAAAGTTTAACCGCACTGTTTGACAGCTGTTAGCAGCAGCACGATCTAAAATTCTGATTAGTAAAGAGGTTTTACCAATTTGATTAGCGGCTTTAATTCTGATTAAACTACCCGGTTGCAATACTTGTTCATAGAGGTGATTTTCGATCGCCGGACGTTCAATATAAAAAGGCGAGTTTAAAGGTTCTGCTATGTTAGGATATTGGGGTTTTGGCAAAGGTTCAGGGGTTTCTAAAACCGATCCTTGTTCATATTTCGCTTCCAACCAAGCTAGTAATTTTTTATATTTATTTGGCCCTTTATAATCAAGATCTGGACAACCTTCTGGGTTTTCCTTACTTTGAATCAATTTTTCATAAACTATCCGCAACTGTTTTTTATAAGCAGTTTCATCTATATCTAATCTGAGATTTCTGTGCAAATCAGCAATAATTTCTGTTTCAGTTTTCTCGTAATTGTATTCATTAAAACGTTCAATAAAGATATCTCTCTCTATTCCCGAAAGTTGATAGCGATCGGCTATATCTCTAAGAAAACTATTCCACGACATAACATTAACCGAATTGAGCTAAAATCGCACTAACTAAACATTTTAAACTAAATAATAAATAATTAATCTTTCTTTGGAAAGATACTTAAAACTTGTCTATTTTAAGTTAAATGATATAATTTGAGGAAATTTTAAGCAAGGTAAACTAATACCGAGAAAATATGAAGAGTGGATCGTTGTTTGTGGATCGCACAGCTGTAATAGCTACCATGCACAAAAAAGAAGCAGTAATTTCGCCAATTTTAACTAGGGAATTGGGAGTAAAGGCGATCGTTCCTTCAGACTTTGATACCGATCGATTTGGTACTTTTACCAGAGAAATCAAACGTTTAGGAACGCAAATTGAAGCTGCTAAATTTAAAGCTGAAGCAGCATTAAATCTCACCGGAGAAACTTTAGCAATTTCCAGTGAAGGAACTTTTGGCCCTCATCCTTTTGTACCATATTTGTCTTGCGATCGGGAAATAGTCATCTTAATAGATAAACAGCATGACTTAGAAATTATTGGGGAAGAATTTTCTACCGAAACTAACCACAGTCATCAGTTAGTTAAAAGTGTGGAAGAGGCTTTTGAATTTGCCCAAAAAGTTGGATTTCCCGAACATGGTTTAGTTGTCATGTTTGCAGAAAATCCCAAAGATAGTAGCGAAGTAATTAAGGGAATTAACACTCAAGAAAAACTGGAAGAAGCTGTTAGTTTATTCCTGAAAAAATCACTTAATGGCAAAGTGCATTTAGAAACGGATATGCGGGCGCTTTATAATCCTACAAGGATGAAAAATATTGCCAAAGCTACTCTTAATTTAGTAGAAAAAATTAATAGCCTTTGTCCAAAATGCGATCGTCCCGGTTTTAGTATAACTGACAGAAGACCTGGTTTACCTTGTAGTTTGTGCCATACACCTACTCAGTTAACTTTAGCCAGTATTTATCGATGCCAAAAATGCGGTTTTCAAAAAGAAATGCTGTTTCCTGATGGCATTAAACAAGCCGATCCTGCACAATGTATGTATTGTAATCCTTAAAAACTTAGACGCAGTAAGCTAATTAAGTTTAGTTCTTTTTCAGCTTGAGATAAGCCTAGTTTAATATTTTTTGGATCGTCTCTGTGGCGGAAAGATTGAAAAATTCTATCCCAGATAGTCAGAAGGCTGGCGTAATTTGAGTTAGTTTCTTCGACAATTTGAGAGTGATGTATTCGGTGATAGTTTGGGGTGACAATGAAGTAGCTTAAAATGCGATCGCACTCATAACCTAAAGCCCAATTGCTATGATGAAAAACAATCACTAAAATAAATGCTAGTTCATAAATTAATAACGGTTGAATAGCAATACCTAAGAACCAAATTAAGAGAATTTTGGGAAAATAAGAAGCAATTACTTCTATAACATGAAACCGATAAGCTGTGGAAACATTCATCGATCGATCGGTGTGATGTATCGCATGAAAACGCCAAGCTAGGGGCCAAGTGTGCATTAATCTATGCCAAAAATACATATACAAATCTAAAATTAAAATCGATAAAATGCCCACTAACCAAATAGGTTGAAGATTGTGAAATAACCCTTGCCAAGTAGTCTGTTGTTGTAACCATTTGGCTAGAAAAATTGTGGTTAGACTGGCGGCGATCGCATTCAACAACCCCAACCCAAAATTAGTAGCCATCCGGTTAATTAAACCTTGCTTATAAGTGTAAAACGGAAACAGATTTTCTAAAACTCCAAAAATTAGAAGACTGCCCAAAATTATTGCCAACTTGCTACTTATTACCATCTGAAATTTAGATTTTTACAATTGAATTCCACTTTTAAGATATAATTCTAGCATATTAACGCACCAAGTTTGGTATTCCTTAAAAAAACCGAACTTCTTAGTTGAAAATAAACCAGAAATTTATGTTGAAAATGCACGGCTGCAAAATAATCCAAATATTTTTTATTATTTGTCTAACTTTGGATTTGAATTCTTGTTATCAAAAGCCAGATTTTACTAATCAACAAGCAGGAAATAAAGGTAATATTTTGATTTGGCATTCTTTTACTAATAATGATGCTCAAGTATTTGAATCAATTTTAAATGAATATCGCACTATTCATCCCAATCTTAGATTGGTTAGCGAATATGTATCAGAAAAAAATATGTCTAGTCAATTTGCTGAACAAAGTCAATCAGGATTTGGCCCTGATTTGGCGATTATTTGGTATTCCCATATTTATGAATTGAGCCAGAAGTCTATTATTATTGAACTTGATTCTAAAAGTATAAATTTGTCTCAATATCTGCCAGTCACCTTAAACCATATTAAATTAAACAATAAAATATATGCTTTACCTTTTTCGATCGATGTTCAAGTCTTATGTTATGATAAAAATAAAATAAAAAATCCAGCTAAAACTTGGTCAGAAATTGTACAACAAACTAAAACAGGTATCAAAGTTGGGATTACTTCTGATTTTATTAGTAGCTTTTGGGGGGTTGGAAGTATGGGAGGTAAGCTTTTAGATAAACAAGGTAATTTAGAGTTTCCTAAACTTGCTTGGAGTCAATGGTTAGGAATTTTACAAAAAGCTAATATTGAACCTCATACTATTCTTAGTGAAGAAAAAGAATTGCTAAGAAACGCTTTTATTAAAGGCGAACTTGACTATTATACTTGTGAATCTATTGAAATTTCTGAACTTAAAAATAAATTACCTAAAAATAATCTAGGAGTCACTGTATTACCTGGTGAAAATAGTCAAACAGCGAAGCCCCTGATCGACACTGAAGTAATTGTATTAAATAAAGCTTCTTCACTTAAACAACAACAATTAGCCCTACAAATTGCTAATTTTTTGACCAATCATGAACAACAGGAAAAATTCGCAGTTCAAGCTGAATCTCAGATTCCAACCAATATTGAATCACAAGTTGACTATCGGTTATCACCGATTCAAGCTATTCTATTGAAACAAGCTCAAGAGGGAGTATCCATTCCCCTCGATATTATTAGTAAAACAAAAGGTAGAATTACAAAACGTGGGAATGAACTTTATCATCAAGTCTTGGCTGGCGAAATTACGGCTGATGAAGCTGCCGACGAAATGAATAAATTAGTAAATTTAATTAATCAAGAAAATCGGGCAAATAAATAATTTTTTGGATTTACTAAAAATGTTCACCGCAGCTAATTTACAAGTTATATTTGATTTGTTAACAAAAATTTTGATTTTCCTTGAACGTCCGATAGTTCAATTACAAATAATATTAATTATTCTGACATTTTTAATTACTTGGTTATTGTCAAAAAGCTTAGATTTTTTAAGATTTAAAAGCAAACTGCCTTTGAAATTAAATAAATTGAATCAAAAAAGTCTCATATTTATAAATTATTTACAATTTCCCCTAATCGCATTAACTTTATTAATCTTACTCAATAACTTCATGAACTCTCAAAATTGGGTTAACGGTTTAGTCATCCGTACTACAACTGTAACAATAATATTTACTTTATATCGTCTCTTTTTAAGTATTAGTTATATTATTTTTCATAAAACAACAGTAAAACATTACCACTATCGCTTTTTCATTCCTTTAGTTTTACTTTTTATTGGTTTTCAAATTATCAATGAAATAACAGATATCCAACAACTTGCTAATGTTGTTTTGGCTAAATTTTTTGATGGTGTAATTACTATAGGAGGCTTATTGCAAGCTACCATCGGTTTATATTTATGGATTTATGCTTTATCCGGTATCCAAGACATTACTTATCGTTTAGTTAAGAATAAAACAACAATATCATCTGGTATTATTGAAGCTTCTTTAACTTTAATTCGTTACCTTTTAATTGGTTTGGCAATATTAATTGCCTTAACTAATTTAGGTTTAAACACAGCAACGATCGCAGCTATAACAGGTGGTTTATCTATTGGCATTGGTTTTGGATCGAAAGAAATTTTATCTAACTTTATTAGTGGTATTTTGCTATTATTTGAAGGCGCATTAAAACCGGGAGATGTTATTAACCTTGATAATGAAATGGCAACAGTTAAAAAACTTAGTATTCGTTCTACCACAATCATTACTCCTAATAATGTTGAAAAATTCGTTCCCAATCAAACCTTTCTGACATCATCAGTAATCACTTATACAGGAAGCGATCGCGTAATTCGTTTACTCCTTCCTGTTGGAGTAAGCTATAATAGCAATCCAGAGCAAGTTATCGAGTTATTAATTCAAGTTGGACAAGATCATCCTGAAGTTTTAACTACTCCTCCTCCATCTGTTTATTTTATTGGTTTTGGCGAGTCTAGTCTGGATTTTGAATTAGCAGTTTGGTTAGATAATCCGATCGTTCACAAACGAGTTACTAGTGAATTAAATTTAGCTATTTGGAAAGTTTTTAATCAGCATAATATTGAAATACCTTTTCCTCAGAGAGTTGTTCATATTCAGAATAATTAGTGTAATTTGCATGGTTTCGTTTAAGAAAAGAAATCGTTTGATAAATGAAGCGGAAATTCCCTTAATAGTTGTTTTAATTCCGCCTCCTGAATCCGGTTAATTGCCTGGGATAAACTCAGCCATTCTCTCTTTCTAATTTTAGCTTCAGGCCAATCTTTAAACACCGTGTCTACCCGCAACAAAAACACTTCAACTAAGAAATTAGCGCCCGATTTTTTATAACTGTAAGTACCAATGGGAGTGTCAGAAACTTCACCAACAACCCCCGCTTCTTCCCAAGCTTCTTTAGCTGCGGAATAGTGCGGTTTCATAAACAATTCAATCATACCTTTGGGAATCACCCAACGTTTACCTCCCGAAGAAGTGATAAGCAAAATTTCTAATTTTCCATCTTGAATGCGATAGGGAATTACGGCTGATTGCTGAATTGTGGGAGTAGTTATTTTTGCCATCACGGAAATAATCTGTTTAATTAGCATATTAACTGTTACATTGAATAGCTTGAAAAAGGTAGCGGAAGTAAGGGCAGGTTTTGTTTTAATTATTCGGCTACAATTACAAAATTATCTGCAAAACCCACCCCTACAACTCGATTATGCTATTTCTATTTTCAAAGTTCGCACTAAAAACGCCCAGCGATCGCGAATTTCTTCTATTATTTTAGCAGTTGGTTTTCCGGCACCATGTCCAGCTTTTGTTTCAATGCGAATTAACACAGGTTTATCCCCATTATGCGCTTCCTGTAACGCCGCAGCGAACTTAAAACTATGGGCAGGAACTACGCGATCGTCATGATCTGCGGTAGTAATTAAAGTAGCCGGATAAGCAACACCAGATTTTAAATTGTGCAACGGAGAATAACCATAAAGTACCGGAAAATCTTCCGCATTTTCCGCCGAACCATACTCCGAACACCACGCCCAACCAATAGTAAACTTATGGAAACGTAGCATATCCATCACACCGACAGCGGGTAAAGCAGCAGCAAACAAATCCGGGCGTTGCGTCATACAAGCCCCCACTAATAAACCGCCATTGCTACCACCTGCGATCGCCAATTTCGCCGCCGAAGTATAGTTATTTTCTATCAACCATTCCGCCGCCGCAATGAAATCATCAAACACCTTTTGCTTCTGCAATTTAGTTCCCGCTAAATGCCATTCTTCCCCATACTCACCACCACCTCGCAAATTAGGAACCGCATAAACTCCACCCAACTCCAACCAAACCAATAAACCCACAGAAAAACTCGGAGTTAAAGATACACCAAAACCTCCATAACCATAAAGATAAGTTGGTTGATTTCCATTTAACTCCAAACCTTTCTTGTGAGTAATAAACATAGGAATTTGTGTCCCATCTTTACTCGCATAAAATACCTGCTTAGTCTCGTAATCTTCCGGGTTGAAATCCACATTTGGCTGGCGAAAAACCACACTTTCACCAGTTATCATATTGTAGCGATAGATAATAGTTGGAAAAGTGAAACTCGTAAAACTGTAAAAAGTTTCCGTATCGTAACGTTTTCCGCTGAAACCACCCGCAGAACCAATTCCCGGTAACTCAACTTCCCGGACAAAATCACCATTTAATCCAAAGATTTTAATTTGACTGCGGGCATCTTTTAAATATTCAGCGACAAACTGATTATTTAGTAAACCTACACCTTCTAAAACTTCCTCAGCTTCGGGAATAATTTCTTGCCAATTTTCCTTAGCTGGGTTGTTAATATTAATCCCAATTACCTTTCCCTTTGGTGCATCTAAATCAGTACGAAACCAGAAGATTTCGCCATCATTTTCAATAAAACCGTAGCTGGCTTCAAACTCACTAATTAATTCGACTACCTCAGCATTTCGATCGGTCAAATCTTTGTAAAAAAACAAATTCTTGGGATCGGTCCCTCGCCAAACACTAATAATCAAATATTTGCCGTCTTCCGTCACATCACCACTAAATCCCCATTCTTTTTGGTCAGGACGATGATAAATTAACACATCATCTGATTGAGGAGTTCCTAACCGATGATAAAAGAGTTTTTGGTAATAATTAACATCCTCTAACTTAGTTGCTTCCTTTGGTTCATCGTAGCGACTATAGAAAAATCCTTGATTGTCATTAGTCCAAGCAGCGCCAGAAAATTTAATCCACTTTAAATGATCTGGTAAATCTTCCCTAGTTTCCACATTTCGCACTTTCCATTCTTGCCAATCAGAACCGGAACTTGATAAACCATAAGCCATTAAATTGCCATCTTCAGTAATAGCAATTCCCGAAAGTGCAACTGTTCCATCTGTTGATAATTTATTCGGATCTAATAGTTCTTTAGGTTCGCCATCAAGCGAAGTTAAAGTGTAGAGAACGCTTTGATTTTGTAACCCATCATTTTTAAAGTAAAAATAGCGATCGCCCTTTTTAAAAGGAATACTATATTTTTCATAATCCCAAAGTTTAGTCAGGCGTTCCTTCAAATTCTCTCTAACAGGAATTTCGTTCAAAAACCCGAAAGTAACTTGATTTTGTCCTTCTACCCAAGCTTTAGTTTCATCTGAATCAGGATCTTCTAACCAACGATAAGGATCGGCAACTTTTGTACCATGATAATCATCAACTACGTCAATTTTTCTGCTTTCTGGGTAATTGAAGAACAAATTTGAATCAGTCATAAATAAAAAAAAGTAGGGTGCGTTAAAACCAGTGTAACGCACCTTTTTAAATATCAGAATTCAACTAATCAGAGATCCCCCTAAATCCCCCTTAATAAGGGGGACTTCAAACTTCTTAATAAAAGGAACTTCAAACAGAGCCTTGTTCTCCCCTTATTAAGGAACTTCAAACAGAGCCTTGTTCTCCCCTTATTAAGGAACTTCAAACAGAGCCTTGTTCTCCCCTTATTAAGGAACTTCAAACAGAGCCTTGTTCCCCCCTTATTAAGGAACTTCAAACTGAGCCTTGTTCTCCCCTTATTAAGGAACTTCAAACTGAGCCTTGTTCCCCCTTATTAAGGAACTTCAAACTGAGCCTTGTTCCCCCTTATTAAGGAACTTCAAACTGAGCCTTGTTCCCCCCTTATTAAGGAACTTCAAACTGAGCCTTGTTCCCCCCTTATTAAGGGGGGTTAGGGGGGATCGAAACTTTAATTAAGCACCAACATTGCTAGTAACCAACTTCTCACCTTTCAACATTCTTGATGCTGCATCTAACAGCGAATCTTCCAGATAAGGTTTAGTAAAATAGCCGCTTGCGCCTAATTGAATTGCCATTTGACGGTGTTTATCTGCACCGCGAGAAGTTAACATTGCTACTGGCAAATGATTCAATTCGGGGTCTTTTTGCAGACGAGAAAGTAACTCTAAACCGTCCATTCTCGGCATTTCAATATCACAGAAAATGATATCGCAGGGTAAACCAGATTTTAGTTTATCCCAAGCTTCTTGACCATCGCGTGCTTGTTCAACTCGGTAGCCAGTTTTATTAAATGTCATAGACAACAATTCGCGAACCGTAATTGAGTCATCAACAATTAATACAGTCGGATCTGGCTTGGGTTGATCTGATGTTAAACCTGTTCCGGCATCTTGATTCCAGAATTCAAATTTTCCGCCTTCATTGCGAATTAGTCCGAGTGACAGGTCAACTAATTCTAGTACATCAGCGATCGGCATAATTCGCCCATCCCCTTGCACTGTAGCACCAGCAATTCCCAAAGGTTTAGGAATTGGCCCTTCCAATTGCTTAATTACGATTTCCTGTTCGCCCAAAACTTGATCGACTTGCAAAGCAATTAAGTTATTCGGACTTCGCAAAACCACGATCGAAATTACATCTTCTTCCTTACTCCCACCATACACACCAGCCCGACCTAATTGCCGATTATAAGTCAACAATTCGCTGAGTGGTTTGAAGGGTAAACTTGTATCGCGCCAAGGAATGCAAGGGTTTCCTTCAGCATTAGTTTGAATCCGATCTCTAGGAATATCTAAAGCATCTTCTACACCGTCCATTGGGAAGGCAATTCTGGCTTTGTCACTCAAACAACAAAGTGCTTTACAAATACTCAAAGTCAAAGGTAAACGAATTGTAAAAGTCGTACCTTTACCTTCTTTGGAATCAGTAGTAATAGTCCCCCGAATTTCGCTCAAAGAGGTAAGAACCACATCCATTCCCACACCTTTACCAGCGAGTAAATCCGCTTCATCCTTAGTACTAAAACCAGGATGATAAATCAATTGGTAAATTTCTTGGCGGGACATACCTTCAGCATCGGCGCGAGAAATTAAGCGTTTTTCGATCGCCTTAGTCTTAACTCTTTCAGCATTAATCCCAGCACCATCATCCGAGAAAGAAATTACCGTTTGGTTTCCTTGGTGGAAAGCCTTAATCGTAATCTTACCCATCGGCACTTTACCCGCTTTTTGTCGCACTTCTGGAGTTTCAATTCCGTGAGCGATCGCATTATTTACCAAATGCTTTAACGGGTCAGAAAAATGCTCCAAAATCAACTTATCAATCAGCGTTTCTCGACCTTCAATTTTAATTTCTGCCTGTTTACCAAATTCCGCCGCCTTATCGCGCACATAACGAATTAACGGGAAAATTCGCTCAATTTCCCCAAACGGCACCATTCTTGCCCTAGTTAAACCTTCTTGCAATTGAGTAGTCACTTGGCGGAACAGACGACTAACTTGTTCAGTTTCATCAGTGACAAATTCAATATCCGCCGTAGATTCCCTGACTCGAACAATTAACTCAATCATCTCTTGGGAAATAGTGTGGAAAGAAGTAAATCGATCCATTTCCAAAGGATCGTAATCTACATTATTAGAATGCTCGTTAGCAGAGGAATCATCGGAATCCGATCGATCGTAACTTCTAAAACTAGAATCGTAATAGCGATCGCGCCGCCGAGAAGCCAACAGCGAAGCCTCCAGAAGCGATCGTTCATACAAATCCTGCATCCTTGCACCCACATCGCTGAGTTGCTGCACCTGCGTCAGCAAATTATCCAAAAATTGCCGTAACCTTTCCTGTTCTTGTTCTAAAGTATTTCGGTTAACCACCAACTCCCCAACCAAGTTACTCAGATTATCCATCTGCTTAACTGGCACCTTCATCGTTTGTTCCAGAATACCTCTAGTCAAACGCTTCGGCGGTGCAGACTGGCTAGGTCTAGGTTTACTTGCAGCAGGCGAACCAGGCTTCTTATCAATATCCGCTACCAGACTTTCCAACTCCGAAAAGTCAATATCATCATCTGACTTTTGACTCACTACCGCTGCTACCGTCGCCGTCGCTATTGCGGGAACTGCCGCCTTAGCTACAGGCGATTCATTACCCAACATTGCTTCCAAATCAGCAAAATCTAAATCATCACCAGCATCATTACTTGGCGCAGCAACACTTACAGGTTCTTCATCGCCCAGCATTGCCTCCAAATCAGCAAAATCCGCCACCTCCGCTGATTCATCCACGGAAGGCACTTCTTCCTCAGTCAACATCGCCGCTAAATCGCCAAACTCATCTGTTCCACCTACATCAGCGGCAAA
This sequence comes from Floridaenema fluviatile BLCC-F154, assembly GCF_041929135.1. Taxonomy (NCBI): domain Bacteria; kingdom Bacillati; phylum Cyanobacteriota; class Cyanophyceae; order Aerosakkonematales; family Aerosakkonemataceae; genus Floridanema; species Floridanema fluviatile. The sequence continues at coordinate 36,354 of NZ_JBHFNS010000015.1, forward strand.
ATCCCAATCCCCAGCGCCATCTCCTGTGTCTAACTCTTCCGGTAATTCCAGATCCAAATTATCCAAACTACCAGTATCGAGATCCAAAGCATTAACTTCTAATCCCGCTTCTGCACTTGGTAAATCAGACAACCAAGACTCTGAAGCATCTTCTGATGTTTCCGCAGTTAAACCATCAAAATCAAAACTTTCTTCTGTTGGCAATTCTGCAAAATCTTCCGATGTTTCCGCAGTTAAACCATCAAAATCAAAACTTTCTTCTGTTGGCAATTCTGCAAAATCTTCCGATGTTTCCGCAGTTAAACCATCAAAATCAAAGCTTTCTTCTATCGCCAATTCTGCAAAATCTTCCGATGTTTCCGCAGTCAAACCATCAAAATCAAAACTTTCCTCTGTCGGTAATTCTGCAAAATCTTGCCACACTGTAGCTTCTGAAGGTTTTGGTAATTCCTCTGTTAATTCAGCACCCCAATCAAAACCCCCATCATCAGAAGTATCTGCCAAAAAGTTATCCGTTGCCAATTCTGAATCTGGGGTTAATTCTTCATCAAAACTCCCCAAATCAAAACTTTCTTCGGTTGTTGGTGCAGGTGAATCAAACAACTCTAAAGATGCTTCTGTCGAGTTGTCTGTCAACCATTCCATTCCCGGTTCTTCAGCAACGTAAGCAGCAATTTCGTTATCGAAATCTTGGATTTGAGTAGTAAATTCATCTACTGGCGATACATTTGTTGTACTGGCTAAATTTGTGCTTTCTGTAAATGTATCTCCGCCAAACAAATCATCACCAAAATCAATACTTTCTGCCGCTAAATTGCCAGAATCTTCTGTTTCCAAGACAAACAGATCGTCTAAACTTCCCGTACTATCTGCGGTTTGGTTAACATCCCAAGCAAACGGATCTTCTGATTCTTGGTTAGTAACTGAAGTATCTAAAGCAAAGGGATCAAAAACATCATCTAATTGAGTATTATCTGTTTGTGCTGCTGGTGTAGTTGGAGTACTTTCCCAGTCCATTAAATCCCAGTTGCCATCAAAAGATAAATCATCTACCGCTACAGGGGTTTCGTGATTATCTTCTCCAGTAAAATCGCCAAATTCTAGATTTTCTTCAGTAATTTGGCTACTAGCATCCGCTTCTGTATCAGCAATTTCCTCTAAATTAAATAGATCGATTTCTGCTTCTGAGGCGCTTGCTTCTGGAGTTTCTTCGCTCCAAAATTCCTCATTACTTGCACCAAAATCAAAAGTATCTGCTAAAGATTCATCCTCAGCAACTTCTGCATTATCGTTAAATCCAAAGTCATCTGTTAAGGCAGCTTCAGTTACTTCTGATTCGCTTGTTATAGAAGTTTCACCATCAAATTCTAATAACTCTGCATCATCATCGAATAGATTGGCTAAATCAAATTCGGTTTCGCTTTGAGAATCAGGAGGCAAATTTTCAGCTGTTGTTACGTCGATCGTTTCAGCTTCCCAATCAAATTCTGCTTCATTTTCTAAATCCAGAAGCTCTAAAGAATTGTCTAAATTTTCTGCCTCTACTGTGGCAAAATCTTCTTCAGTTCCTATTGTCCAATCTTCGGTTTCTGCGCCATCAAATTGGTCAATTGATGAGGTTAAATTTGCTTCGGGAAGTTCTGTAACTTCTTCCCAAGTCATTGATTCTTCGGGTAAGTCAGCAAATAGTTCAGTGAGATTATCTTCTTCATTTTCTCCCGAATTACCTAAGCCGAGATCGGTCAAATCGGCGGGGCTAGCTGAAGCAGTTTCTTCTTCAAAGTCATCGCTGAGAAAACCTAAAAGGTCGTCATCTGTTGCTTGTTCTTCATCAGAAATATTGTCAAACAAATCGGCAAATTCGCTGTCTTTTTCTAAATCTGTTTGAGTTTCTAAACCTTCTGGTTCAACTGTGGTATCGCTAAAAGTTTCTTCTTCTTGCCAGCTGTCGTCGAGGTCTACTGCTTCGTCAAATAGGTCTGCTAAGGTGTTGAGTTCTGCGGCTCCTACCTCTGGCCCATTTCGATCGGCAAACCTTGGATTATTTGGGTTTTCGGGTGAATCCATCCTGGGGGTATGATCTGCGATCGATCTACTCCCTCTACCACTTCTCCCCAAATTAGCTGTATTTATAAATGGCTCAGGTTCAGGTTCAGCAAACAAGTCAGCATCTACTTCTTCTGACTCAGAAGTAGCGGCAAAATCAAAATCTGTTTCACTATTAACAGCTGGTTCTTCTAAGAATAAATCGTCGAAGTTTAATTCTTCTTCTTCAGCAGGTAAAGTCACAGGCAAAAGTGCTTGTAATTGTTCGCTAATGCAAATTTCTGTTGATTTTCCTGACAGAACTAATTCTTGCGCCGATTTAATTTCTTTAATGACAATTGGTGCGAGAGTTTGGCAAGTGTTTTCGGAATTAGCGATCGCACTTTTCGCCATTTCCATTAAACTACACCAAGCTGACAACTCAAACTTATTACCCATTTGCGCCAAACTCTCACAGCAACCTTCTAGTTGACTGCGACTGTCGGGCCAAGCAGGTGGCTTAAACAATTGCAACATTTGCCGCAATTGTTCCATCACATCCTGCTTAAATGTAGAAATGAGCAAATCTTGCTGCGAATCTCTTTGCTTGGTGGCTGTACCTTTACCAGAAGTATTAACCAGTTTTTCTAAATGTTGCCTTAATTCCTGAGAAACTGGTTCCACTGATGCCATTAAATTAGCTGCGACATCTTCTGTTAAACCAAACGGCCCTTGCAGCTGTTCTAATAACTCTTTAAGTGCATCGAATACTCGCCAAAATAGAGACTCTAATTTTTGGTCTACTTGAACTGGCGACTCTTCGAGTAATTTAAAACAATCTTCTAAAAGGTGGGAAGTTTTCTGAATACTTTGTAAACTGAGCATCCCGGCTCCTCCTTTAACAGAGTGAGCCGCCCGATAAACTTCCTTTAACAATTCTCGGTCATTAACTGTACTTTGCAGAGTTAACAAACCCTGTTCAATAGTATTCAGATGATCTTTAGCTTCCTCAATAAAGTAGCCCAGGATGCGCTGTTGTTGTTCTGGCAGCATAGCTGTGTTCCTCAACGAGTTGTGAGTTTTGATTTAGCAGTCTGTGAGGTAGGGATACCTCACATCTGCTCTGAATTTATTTTGGGCAAAACTCAACTATCAAAAGTAATAATTGTCAGTTTTTCCTAGCTTTAATTTATTCAATATAGCCAGGTTAGAGAGAATGTGTTTAGCGATCGCTCGCTTCCACACGGAAACGCTCCACAGAAGTTAACAAATTGCGTGCCACACCGACTAGATTTTGCAATTGTCCTGACACTCTTTGTGCTTCTTGGGAAGTTTCTTGGGCGGTAAGTTCCACAGATTGAACCACCTGTGCTACATTATGAGCCGCTTGAGTTTGCTGAACTGTATCAGCAGTAATCGATCGCACCAAAACATCAATTTGGTTAGACACTTGAATAATGTCATCCAAACTCCGTTTTGCTTGCTCGGCAACTTTTGTGCCTTCAATTACCTGCTGAGTACCTTCTTCCATTGCCATCATCACCGAGCTAGTTTCGCTTTGAATTTGCAAAACGATTTGCTCAATTTCCTTGAGTGCTTTTGCCGATCGATCTGCCAATTGCCGCACTTCATCCGCCACAATAGCAAAACCTCGACCCGCTTCCCCGGCTCTCGCTGCTTCAATGCTAGCGTTTAATGCCAACAAATTAGTCCGAGATGCGATCGCCGCAATCAAAGCCACAATCTTGGCAATCTCCTGGGAAGACTCCGCCAATCGTTTCACCTTGCGGGTAGTTTCGGCAACAGTTTCCCGAATCCCCAAAATACTGCCCACAGTCCGTTCTACCGCATCGCCGCCCTTGCGAGCCATCGAAGAAGCCGAACGTCCCACTTTTTCCGCCTCAGCCGCACTATCAGCTACACGAGCAATCATTTCCGTCATCCCCTGCACCTGATTCAAGGTAACAGCCAATTCTTCCGCCTGTCGCAAAGCATCAGCCGAAAGTTGACGAGCAAATTTCTCGTTTTCCGAAGCACCCTTGTTAACTTGTTTCGCCGCTTCAATAACTTTCACCACGATTTCCCGCAAGTTTTGAATCGTCAAGTTAAACGAATCAGCCACCGCACCCAACACATCAGCCGTTACCTCAGCCTGAACAGTCAAGTCACCTCTAGCGGCACCTTCCACATCATCCAACAAGCGAATTACTTGCCGTTGCAAATCTTCTTTTGCCTGTTCTTGTTCTTCCGCCTTCCGTTGCGCTTCACTGGTTTGCGTCAGCATAATCCGAGTCATTTGGTTAAATGCTGCCGCCAACCTTCCCAGTTCATCTTCCGAGTAAACTGTAGATTGGGCTGACAAATTGCCTTGAGAAACCGCATCAAACTGCTCTTGCAAATTAACCGTTTGACGACGAATTTGCCGATCCATCAATCCCCCAACCAGCATCGTAGTTCCAAAACCCACGACTCCGGCTACTCCTGCCATTGCCAAACCTGTAAACTGCATTTGGGTAAGGCTATCTTTATCTGGGGGACGAAAAGCCACTTGTGAGCCCAAACTAACTCCTGCCACAGAAATTGCCGAGACAATGCCCACTACTACCGCGGCAATGGTGCGTTTTTGCGCTAAAGGAGCATTTTCAAAGGGAGCTAACCAACCTTGTTCGACAGTTACCGTTGGCTCTGTGGTGCTGCTGTCTGATTGAGGAACAAAGATGGGCGGTTCTGTGGTGGGGAAATTATCATCATAACCAAAGGCGGAGCGATCGCCAGCATCAGTCAAATCTGATCGCATCCCCCCAGTAGGAATTCCCCCAGTTAAACCAAAAGAACCAGTTTGAGGTGGTGCTAAACTCGCCGAATCTTCCAGATTTTCAAAATTAGGCAGATGTTCTAAATCATCATCAAATTCATCGAATTCTTGCAGAATATCATTATGAACTTGTTGCCGGGAGCCAGAAAAGGGCATAGAAAAAGTCGAATCATCGTCATTTTCTTCCCCCCCAAAAGCCACATTAAAGGCATCAATTTCATCGCCTTCATCATCAGGTACTAGTTCATTTCCCAGCAGGATTGTTTCGTCTTCACCAACTACACCTCTAGAATAAGGCGGACGAGAATTTTCCTGGCGATTGGTAGTGGGAGGAATATCGGGAAATGTGGGTTGTGAATTTGACCAAGCTGGAGATTCTTCTTCCTCTTCAGGATAAGCTAACGCTGCATCATTGTACTCGTCATTGTATTCGTTGTACTCGTCGTTGTACTCATTGCTGTATTCTTGGTCAAAAGCCTCTGCTTGGGAGTCAAAAGCTTCTGCTTGGGAGTCAAAAGCCACTTCATTGCTATAGGTAGAATCAGCGGTAAATGAGTAATTATTGGGTTCGGATTCTTCTAGATAATAATTATCTTCCTGGTAATTATCTTCCTGATTCGCATCCGGGGCAAACCACCCAGAAGAAACATCTGTTGATTCTTGATCGAAATAGGTTTCTTCCGGGGAACCAACGGCAAAAGGATCGGCAAACATTTCCCCAGCATCGGCACCATTACCGTTCTCGTAACCATTGGTACTGCTATGAATGCCAAAGGGGTTGTCCTGCTCCTGCTCGTATTGTGCAGTTCCTCTGTCAGTTTGGTTGTCAGTAGGCAGCGGTGGTATATCATCAATATCGTCTAGCCCCAGGTCATCTAATCCAAAATCATTGGCTAGAGTGGCGCGATCGTACTGATTCCATTCCCGATCTTCTTCGCTTTCGCTTTGATAATCCTCTGCATAATTCATTCCGTCAGCAGCACCATTGCTACTTGAGGAATTTTCACATTCACTCAAGTAAGCCAAGCCACTGTTAGCGTAATCAACATATTCGGGATTATCTGTCAGGGTGAGGACATACTCATACTGTTCCCTGGCAGTATCGTACTGTCCCAGGTTGCAATAAATATGACCGCGGAGTAACCGGATACTTGGTTCCTCCGGGAATTCCGAGACGAGTTCATCGACAATGCCTGCCGCTTCCTCGTCTTTCCCCTGCATATATGCTGTTTGAGCTTCTTGGTATTTCTGCGTGTGTGTGCTAAATGGCATTTGCCTCCTCCCGCTAAATGAGTACTGAGTGCTGAGTTAGTGGAAAATTATTTAATGCGGGTTTTTTACTCATAAATCATTTGTTTTGACCCAATAATTATTTACCAAATTTGTCTTTTCTGATTTGGACTTTGGACTCAGGATAGGGAATTGAGTTTGTTTGAACAGAAGAGTTATTAACTTGACTCTTTAGTTTCTAGACCAGAGTAGAATATCTGTTTTTTATCAGCCACTCAATACTGCTCTGTACGATTTTATGCTGCCCAGCGTGCCGATCGCAGAATCGCCACTTGGTCAAGTAGTTGTAGAGTTTTATTGTTTTGGCTGTCTAATACCCATTCACCCCTCAGAAAGGGTGCCATACTATCTGGTGCATTATTTGGCATTTGAAAACCTGTTTCTACATCTAACCAATCCATACCCACAATCTGATCAACTGCCAAGCCTAGCATAGTATCTTGGTCTTCTATAGCAATCACCGGAATTTCTGGGCGATCGGTATTTAATGATGTTGATTCTCCCAGGAATTGACCTAAATCAGCTACCCAAATTACTCGTCCCCGAAAGTTGAGTGTTCCCAAGAGTAGGGGAGAGGCATTAGGAATGGGTGTAATTCGATCGGGTGGTTGCTCAATTACTTCCCTAATGCCAATTGCGGGTAAAGCTAATTCTGTAGTCGGTGTAATATAAAACCGCAGATGCAACTCACCTTCTGGGCTTTCTAATTCTTGAAATTCTGCGGCTTGATCTTGACCTTTTCCGGTTAAAAAGTCCGGGTTGCCAACCATAACGATCTTCCTTATCCTCGTAATAATTGTTTAACTGTACCGATCAGTTCTGTAGGCTGAAACGGTTTGGCAATGTAAGCATCTGCACCCTGTTTCATGCCCCAATAGCGATCGAATTCTTCCCCTTTGGAAGAACACATGACTACGGGAACATTTTGTGTTTTTGGATCGGCTTTCAGGCGACGGCAAACTTCATAGCCATTCATTTTTGGCATCACAATATCTAAAACTACTAGATCGGGACAACGACCTTGGATGAACTCTAGTGCTTCTTCGCCATTGTTGGCAACTGTCACGTTCAGTCCGCTGCCACGTAACAGGTCGGAGATCATCTCTCGTTGGGTAACGCTATCCTCTACCACTAGAACTGTACTCATAATTTTTTTACCTGACCTGCTGATTTCACAAAATTTAGATATCAGTAAAAATCTATCAAGGTTGCCGCTTTCCACATATCAATTGATTTAGGTATCCAGCACCTTGCTTCATAATGACAGTATGACAGTGTACGGTGCTGTGCCTGTCGGGTATTGGCAAGGTGAAGATTTTTTTGGTCACTGTGTATGTTTAGTATTCCCCACTATGACCGACTAACATTCTAAGTTGGGAGAGTTGGTAGTCCTATTTCCTCTTCTAACGCATCGATCGATAATTGGGCGGCTTTAGTGACATTGAGATCGCTTTTACCAATATATTTTTCTACGAGCGTCAGTAACTCGCTATCACCAAAGGGTTTGGTTAGGTAATCAGTTGCGCCTACCATCCGGGCTTTGACGCGATCGATAAACCCATCTTTCCCCGTTAACATGACGATCGGAGTCTGACGAAAGGCTGTAGACCTTCGCAACATGGCGCAAATTTCAAATCCATCTAATTCAGGCATAATAATGTCACAAAGAATTAGGTCCGGTTTAATTTGAAATACTAAGCTGAGTGCTTTGAGCGGATTACTGATGGCAGCTACAGCGTAACCATGTTGTTGAAGAGTATGTTCCACCGCTTTACAGGTGGCAATCCCATCATCAATGAAAACTACGCTGTATGTTCCAGTTTTTGCCTCGGAAGTAAATTCTCCCGGAGTTGGATTAGTGCTGGGATTACTAGGATAAACTAGTTGCACCCAACCTTTCTTAATGTAGGGGTAAATGGCTTTAGCTACTGGCAGAATTTGCCGATTTAAGTAACGTGCCATTTGCCGCAGCGAGTTCTGCCCATCTGCCCAACTTGCCAAAATTTTAAAGGTGTTTTCGGGTAATTTTTGCCGTAAAAGTGACGGTTCGACAATCACTGGGCATTGTTCTGGGGATTGGATGTGTGGATGAAATTGTTTCCACTCTTGTACCTGTTTCATAATGTGAGTCACCAGGGGGCCAATTTCCAGGGTGGTGAGTTGAGGGGCGAGGGCGGGGCCGATTTCAAACACAAAGGAGCCTTGGTGTAAACTGAGCAGGTCAAACAGGGTTTCATGTACCATGCTTTGAACGATGCTCCTGCCTTGGGCTGGGGTGAGAACGTGAGTTTCTAATAACGTCCACAGGTAGCCGTATTCGGGGGCATTGGTGGTAGCGATCGCAGGTAGATCGAGTTGATCTAAAGCAGAGTCTAACCGATAACGCCGTAAATAATCGCGCAGGCGAGATAAACTGCTATCGCTGTCTGCGGCATAAGCAATTTGACCATTTAGGAAAAATACAATCCAAAACTGTTCTGCAACTCGATATTTGGAGTCACGAAACGCCTGTACTTCTAAGTACCCGGTTCGTTGACCTAATTCGATCAGTTGCAAAATACTACGAATATCAATTTCACTTAACGTTCCCTGCATGGAACTATAGCACTCTCCTAATAAACTGTTTCGATCTAATTTCGTGCTGCTACTGAATTTCCCAGCTGAGAAAATTATAAAAGTTACCTTTTAATTGTGGATGAGTATCCGCTCCGAAAAACTTACTCAGTCAGGCTTAATTTTTGGTTCACTGACCAGTGAATGTCTGGCAAGTACAGTAGATATATTTAGTCTAGGTTAGAATTTAACTTAGCTTTCCACTCTATTCGCCTGCTACTATTGTTCTCTAAGTACAAAGGGATACCAACCATTCGTCGGGACAAGCGAACAAAAAATCTGTTCAGAAGTTTTCTTCCCTCTCTAAATTGTCCTGCTGGTTTACCAATAGCTAGAAAAAGTGTGAATGTTCCAGTGACAAGTTTACAAAAGTTAAACCGATCGCCTGTGACTCACAGTTTTTCACTTTACCTGGTGGTCATAAGTACAAATAATTATGGCATTTTCACCGTCAAAATTCACGGCTGAGGCGGTAAGCTAATTTCGGCTACCCTTTCACGCTAAATTTAACTAGTAGCTCAAAGTTGATTCTGTTCGATCGGGTGGGGTGAGATGAAGACAGCGGCGAATATGTAGACCAGTCAATTCAAATTGTTTTATGAGCGTTGTCTGCCTAAACTAGGGTTAGTAGAACTAAATAATATCTGGGAAAGGTTTAGCCAAAGCTCTAACCTAGACACATCAAGAGGAATATCGGCGTGCTGTATCTAGCGGAAGTATTACAAAAAAAATCTGGCCCATTCGGGGGCAATAAGACGGATCTGAAACTGCTGGCTTGTCAGCGTGGAGAAAGTTGGAGTGCCATAACTGGTGAAGAAATAATTCCCCTTTCTCCTGAAGAAGCAAGCAAGTACGGCGATGGAGCACTAGTTTTGGTGGAAGTGGGTGGAAATCGCCAAGTGCAGCGAATTAATCCGGGACGAGAGTTAGTGGGGATTCTGCAAAATTTCTCGCGCTTACAAGAAAAGTACAAGACGAAGGAAGAAGAAATTGAACAGTGGAAAGAGTCGCTGACTTACCAAGCTCACGAGTTGAATCGTCGAGAGATGGAAATTCAAGCTCGTCAAGAAGAGTTGGCGCAAATGGAAGAGGAAGTGGAGCGATTTGAACAGCAAAGACAAGAGATCAATAGTTCTCGTGAAGAAACGGAAAGATTAAAGGAGGAAATTGACCGAAATCGTTTGGAGTTGGAAGGTGCTTGGGCGCATTTGAAGGGTGAGCAAGAACGTTTGAAAGAGTTGGAAGCGCAATACAAACCGCAAGCGGCGCTAGACGATCAGCAAGCAAGGCAAATTCAAGAGATTTTAGAAAGATTATCCCAAACTACGCCTTCTCCAGAACCGATTCGGGAACAACTTGGTTTGGCAGTGGAGGCGCTCAATCAAGAACAGTCGATTTTAGACCAACATTGGCAACAGTTGGAACAACAAAGGGCAGCGGCGACTGCACTTCAAGAACGGGTCGATCGCCAAGCTAGCAATCTGCAAACTCGTTGGCAAGAATTTTACCAAGCTCAGAGTTCTGTAGATCAAGCAAAGGAAGCTTTAAAGGTTCAGCAAAATTCTTTATCTTTGAAGCAGGAATATGCTCAAACTTTGGATGCTCAACTGCGAAATCAAGATGAATTGTACCAACAAGTACAACGCTTGGCGGCGATGTCTTCGGAGGTGAAGATTAGTCAAGCTATTGATTTGGAAGCGTTAGAACGGATGCCTATTGGTGAGTTGCAAGTAGTTGCCCAAAATTTGAAGTTGGAGTTAGATAAGGCGAAGCGTTTTGTTAGCGATCAGGAAGAGGAGTTAGAGTTAGAGCGTCAGGCGATCGCTGAATTACAACAAAAGCTACAACAAGCGAACGACCAAGAACGTCAACAGCTGCAAACAGAATTAATCGATGAACAAGACCGTTACCAAATGTTAGAAGAAACTTTGGTCGGTCAACGTCGCACTCTCCGGGAACGGGAGGAAATTTTTGCTCAGCACGTTAAGGTGTTACGCCGTCGTCAAGGATTAGCTGATACGGAAGTGATCGATGGGCAAAAAATTGATTTAGGACCTGTTTTATCCCAAATTGAATCTGTTCGTCAACAACAAGCGGAGGAGTTACAAAAGCTGGAACGAGAGATTGAGCAAATGCGTTCTAGTATTGGGCAAGCTCAAACAATGGTTGATTCTCAAGTACAGCAACAAGAAAGTCAACGCCAAGAGTTACAAAGTAGCGAACAAAATTTGCAAACTCAAAAGGCTTCTTTAGCAGAATCTTGGGGCAAAGTTCGACTTTATGATGAAATGTTGCAATTGATTCAAGATAAAATCAATGAGGTTCGGCAGAAGTTAGAAGCGATTTCTGAACTGCTGAATCGTATTCAAGAAGTTGGCGATTATCAATTTCATGGTGTTGCCGAAATGCGGAAGATTATTTATAGTTTGATTCCTAGTGAGTTGCAACAGCTGGCAGCTTCTTAAAGAAGGCAGAGGGCAGAAAGCCGAAGGAAAGAAGGCTTTTTTCAACTGGTAGTTCTGCCATGCTGCACTAGGATTTTTTCCAACAAATCCAGTCGTTTTCTACTTGGGCGATCGCACCTCCGGGAAATGGATCGGTACAAGAACGATTAGGTGCTGTAATTAAAGCTGTTATTTTTTCTATTTGCTCAAAACTAGGGGCAAATCCTAAATTTTCCTGTAAGAATTGTCTCATTACTCGCCTTTGAATCGCTAAAGGTGTAGAGCGTAAAATTAAACGATTTATTTGTGTTATTGATGCGTTTAAGCTAGCTTTTTGCTTGATTTCTTGAGCAGTATTTTCTAAAAATTCTACTTCGGCTTGCAAAAGTTCCGCTGTTTGAGCTAAAGCTTTTTCTACTTGCGGATTAAAGTTTTGTTTTAAGTAAGGGATTAATTCTAATCTAATGCGATTTCGCTTATATTTTAACTCTTCGTTAGTAGAATCTGTCCAAATTGGTAGTTGAAAATCGCTGCAAAATTGGGCGGTTTCTAAGCGGGTAATTTCTAAAAGTGGGCGAATTAATTGGATTTTTTCGGTTAAGTTTCTGCGCCAAGTTAAACTTTGCAATCCATCGGCACCGCTACCACGAGTTAAGTTGTAGAGTAGGGTTTCGGCGCGATCGCTCGCTGTATGCCCGGTAACAATATAGCCATAATTATCAGTTTGGGCAACTTCAATTAATGCTTGATATCGCCATTCTCTCGCCGCCGCTTCACTTTTTAATTCTTGGTTTGTCACTGATAAATAAAATGGTAATTGCCATTTTTGAGCAAGTTTTTCTACATGATTTGCGTTGGCTTCTGAATCACTTCGCCACCGATGATTGCAATGACAAATTGCTAATTTCCATCGCCATTTTGATTGTAAGTCTAATAGTAATTTCGCTAAAGAAAGCGAGTCTTGTCCCCCGGATACTGCAATTAATATATTTTGGTTTTTTGGTAAAAGTTGCCGTTTTCGCAAGGTGCGATGTATTTGGGCGTGAAGTGGTGTCCAAGGTTGGGAGGAAAGCATTTAAGAGTTTTGCACCGCGAAGACGCGAAGGAAACGAAGGAAGAGTAAGAGTTAAATAATATTTTTTTGAACTGCTCCAGAGGCAGAGGACGCAGAGGAAGAGTAGAAGCTAATTCCTAACTAACAGTTTTTTAATTGCTTTAATCAAATCTACTGGTTGAAAAGGTTTAGTGATATAAGCATCTGCACCTTGCTTAATTCCCCAGTAATGATCGAATTGTTGATCTTTACTGGTACACATAATTACTGGTATATATTTGTCCTGAAATTGTGTTTTTATCCATCGACAAAGTTCGTAACCATTCATTCTAGGCATGACAATATCAGTTATTACTAAATCTGGACATTGAATCTGCATTTTTGCCATTGCTTCAATGCCGTCAGCTGCTTCAATAACTTCTATCCCTTTACTTCTGAGTAGTTCGGAAACCATAGCCCTCACTGTGGGACTATCATCAACCAGTAGAATTGTAATCATAAGGAGCTTAAACTCAGCTGAACGCTAATCAGCTTTTTAGCATCTCATTTACGCTTTAGTCAGCAAGAGGGATCAGCTTTTGCAGCAAAGAACACAACAACGCTCAATTCTCGATGACCGCTAATTAGCAATTTAAATGCACAACTTTCTAGAATAACTCACAACTATTTAACTTATTGTATAGTTCCGGCTAATTTTGCATAAATTTGCAAAAAGTTAGCGATCGGCTGACAATACAAAATAATTGAGTGCCGATCGCTTAAACTAGGAAAATTAGAAAAACCAGCCGTAACTGTGCAAACCCTTACCTAGTAAGTTAACTCCTAAGTAGCAAACCCAAACGACAACAAAACCTGTGGCTGCTAAAATTGCGGGTTTTCTCCCTTGCCAACCACGAGTAATTCTAGCGTGTAGGTAAGCGGCAAATATTAACCAAGTAATTAATGCCCAGGTTTCTTTCGGGTCCCAACTCCAATAAGAACCCCATGCTTCATTCGCCCAAACAGCCCCAGCAATAATCCCAATTGTTAATAGCGGAAATCCTAAGCCAATTACTCGATAGCTAATATTATCGAGTATTTCTGCTAGGTTGAGACGTTGAGGCGAAAGTGGTTCGACTGTTGTTTCTTTTGGTTGGGTTTTGACAACCTCTAAAACTGCGGTTTTACCTTTGCCGTTATATTCAATTTCTTGGGGAAGAATAGCGGAAATTCCCGCAGTTTGTTCAATTTTCGTAGCTGCGGTTTCTGTTACTAAGTCTCCGTAACGCCGCAGCTGATAATGATGATTACGAAAGCCGCCTGTGCCTACAGAACTGCCTCGCAATTCAATATTTTTCCCTCTGGTAACTATTAAAAATGCGATCGCTAACAACGACCCTACCATCAAACAAGAATAACTCAACATCATCACGCTGACGTGCATCATTAACCAGTTTGACTTTAGTGCTGGTACCAAAGGTTCCGCGGTTTGCATTTGTGCGGGTAAAGATAAGGCGGCAAACGCAGTTACTCCCATTGCTACAGGTGCGGTGACGACTCCTACTAACCGACTACGACTCATATTTTCTGCGATTAAATGAATCGTGGTAATTCCCCAAGTCAGGAAAAATAATGATTCGTAGAGGTTACTTAGGGGAAAATATCCCGCTTCTATCCAGCGTGCCCCAAGTAAGCTAGCAATGCAAAGGTTGGCGATCGTCATCCCCGCAGTTCCCAATGCTGGTAAAACTGGAATATTGGGGAATGCCGCCCCTCCCCAGTACACCAGCATGGTAATGAATAAAATCGCAAAACTAGTGTTATCCAACCAATTCTGGAGTAAAACCAGATTCATGAAAGTGTTCTCCCCAATCTTGTTTTATATGTCTCTAGTATTAATTTTGGCAGCTTATTACCACAAAAACAGAAGACTGGAAAAAAGAGAAAAGTCTTGGGTTTCAACTTTATAATTTCTCCTCTCTCCTCCCCTCCCAATACTGCCCCTCTGTCAGTCTACCAGTCTACCTCTACCTTTGCGGTACTTTCGGCGCTGGCAAAGTTCCTCCTTCGTTGACTTTTTTCAACTTCACGAAAATGTCAAAACGAGTACTTCTTTCGTCGTTGACTGCGGCAGTAACGCCTATTGCTTGCATGGGAGAAAGTTGATTTCTCAGGTTATTTTGCGTAGTAATATCTGGTGAAAGTCGCAAAAGAAAACTTAATAAGTTAGCGGTAGTATCTACTCCCATTCGTTCAATATCTAGGAAAAAGTGACCGTTATTCGGTTTAAGTTCTGAAGGAACTGTGTTGCGGAATAATTCGTTTTGATTTAAGTTATTTTTCGGTCTAGGTACAATTTCTTCTGTGACTGGCGCACCTAAAGTGAGAAAGGCAATATTGCCATCTAACCAACCTTGAGACATTTTTACTCCTAAAACTGGAGATACTAAATTGACTACTGGTTGATTACCTAATTGAGTTTTCTCGGCTTTAAATTGGTATTTTTCGCTCATTAATTCGTTGAGTTGTGCCAGGTTTTTTTCGGCGGTTTGGCGATCGCTACTTTTCACCATAAACACTACACCTGGCCCAATATTTGGCGATTCACTATTGGCTTTATTTGCTGGCTTTGCCGGAATTAATGCTACAGAAAATTCTCCTCCCATCCAAGAAACTAAATCTTCATCTAAATCTAATCCAGTGAAATTTCTTACCGCATTTCTTAACTCTTTCGGTTTAAAAGGTGTCATGGGATTTGATTGAGCACCTTGAACATATTCTTGCCAAAACTGTTTTAAATTTCCTCCAGACACCATCATTAAAGTGTTAGCTGGCAACAGTTGAGGCATGGTGTCAGCACTATTGGTGATTTTGTATTTTCGTTGACTATTTGGCTTTAACCAGGAAATATTTTTAAACCTAATTCCTTGGGATTCTAAAATAATATTTGATGCCAAACCTTGCTGTTGTTGAATTTGGGCTAATCCTTGGGGAGAAATTTGTTTGCCTGGAGTGTTTGCTGCTACTGCGGCGGCGGGAATATTCACGTATAATCTAGCGAAAGATTGGTTGTCAGCGATTTTTTGTAAAGCTTCGCTGTAACCGGGAGTGTTTGCTAAAGATGCTCCACCTTTGTAGGTATCAATTACGCGATCGATCCCTCTACCATCAGTACTAATTACTAAAAATCGCCCATTAATAACCGCTGTTGAGTATGTTTCATCCTCATTTATTTTGGTTTCTTTAATCGTCACGCCTTGATATTCCCGTTCTGTCCATTGATTTTGATTGAATGGACTTTGGGGTTTTTCTAATATTTGTTTTGCCTGAAGTGGTTGTGCAATTGGTAACACCATTACCACTGATTGTTTTTCTGGTTCAGGTGTTTCAGATTCGGTATTTTCTGATTCTGATGTTGGGGTAATTTGTTTGGTAAGTTTACCCTGAGATGTGCTTTTTGGCGGTGACAAAAAAGCTAGGGTTACTTGTTTACCTAGCCAAGGTTGGATATGTTGCTGATAATTGTAACCATTGGCAGTGAGAAAGCGATCGCGCAACTTAGTTAAACTTTGTTGAAAAGCTGCTTGACTTTGTAATGTACCAAATTCACCCAACTGTTGCCATTGTCGTTCATCTGTCGAAACAGATAACGCCATTAAAGCATCTTGGGGAATTAAATCCGCACCTACAGGTAAATTTCCCCAAGAGTATTTTTCCTGGATTAATACCCAGTAAGCAGCAGCACCACCAGTAATTATTGCGGCGATCGCAGCTGTAGTTAGGATTAGAGAAGACTTATTTTTTTTCCTCATTATCTAGAAATTCCCACAGCTACAGAAAGCCTGGGATTTTGACTTCAATGAATCGACTTATCCTGACAATGTTAACATTCCCCAGCCAAAAACATCGCAAAACTGCTGCAATCAATTATTATCTTAGTTAAGACTGAGGCAGTTAATGGGAGAAAAGACAAGAATTTAAAAGCAAATGACTCAACAACAATCACCAATAACTAAACCGGAAGAATTATACCAAACTGATTTCTACGCTTGGACAGCAGTGCAAGCAAAATTCCTCCGCGAAGGTGCTTGGGATTGCTTAGATATTCCCAATTTGGTTGAGGAGATTGAATCTTTGGGAAGACAAGAAAGACAGGAGTTAAGAAATCGTTTAGGAGTATTATTAGGACATCTGTTAAAGTGGGAGTTTCAATCTTCCCATCGTTCTAAAAGTTGGCTGGCGACAATTCGAGAACAACGTTACAGAATTCTGCAACTTTTGGCAGAAAGTCCCAGCTTAAAACCTTATTTACCAGAAGCGATCGCACAAGCATATCAATACGGTTTAGCTTTAGCGGTGCGAGAAACTTCTCTAAATTATGAAGATTTCCCCGAAGAGTGTCCTTATAACATAGAACAAATCTTAAATTTAGAATTTCTCCCTCAATAGTTCGTAGTAGCGACTTCAGTCGGTTTAAGACTGAAGTCGCGACAACAAAATAGAGGAAAAAAAGCCAACGCACAGTAGCCAAATTGACAATTAGGATAGTTTGGGTTCGCTTTTTTTACTGTTGTTGTTGGTCCTGATTAAATTCTTAAACCTTCTTACGTCGCTACTACGAACTATTGAGTGAGAAATTCTAAATTTAAGATTTGTTCTATGTTATAAGGACACTCTT
>NZ_JBHFNS010000037.1:0-33163 GCF_041929135.1 Floridaenema fluviatile BLCC-F154
GTCCCCAGTCCCCAGTCCCCAGTCCCCAGTCCCCAGTCCCCAGTCCCCAGTCCCCAGTCCCCAGTCCCCAGTCCCCAGTCCCCAGTCCCCAGTCCCCAGTCCCCAGTCCCCAGTCCCCAGTCCCCAGTCCCCAATTACTAAAAATATGAGAAAAACTAATCCATTTGAAAATTCTGACTTGAAGCAATTACAGTTGTTTTGGTATTTAATACCTATATTTGGGGTTTTCCCTTCCCTTTGGACTTTGTACCGTCGCCAAGGTAGTCGAGAAGAAATGGCAACTAGTAGATTATCCGTAACTCTAGCTTTTGCTTGGCTCTTAGGTTACATTTTATTGGCAGCAGGAGCAGATACTTCTGAAACCTGGAAATTGCCTCTACTAGTAACCAATAGTTTATTTACTTCTGGTTACTTCGTGGTGACTACTTGGTTGATGTTTCGGTTGTGGCAGCGTCGCTCTTTGCGTGTACGCACCTCCGAACAAATACTACGGAAATATCAATCTTGACATCCTGATTGTGGATCATCTGTTAGCGCAGTTTTTGCGGAATAGCGATCGCTACTCAAACCCAAACCACTACTGAGCAAATTAATCACCCTGAACTTTCCATTCCAGGTTAGTAGATACTAGTATTGAGTATTTCCATCGTCAAGTCTGAGTAACTTTCAAGACAGCCAATTTTTCGTGTGTGAGGAAGCTAGTGCCAACTACAAAAATTTCCGGTTCATTCTCTCAAAAGCAAGAAACTTTGCCTAAAATTGCGTCACAGCCATCTAAAATTAGCCAGCTACGTTGGCTATGGCTAGGATTTAGCTTAACTGGTGTAGCAATGCTGTCAGCAACCGCAGGAGCTTTGTTGGCAGTATCACTTTCGACAACACCGTTAATGCAGAGTCGTCTGAGCCCAGAGGAAGCCGCGGTATTTTCTCAAGGTAACATCTCTACAACTAACCTCAAGTTGCCAGAGTTAACCCGACCCGTGAATATTTTAGTTTTGGGAATCAAGGTTTTACCTTCAGATTTGGGAGAAAAACCAGACCCAGCTTTGAACGGATACCAACCCGTACTTAACTCGTTTGAAGGTTTATCCGATACGATGCTGTTATTGCGGTTTAATCCGCAAACCAAAAAGTTAATTATTCTTTCTATACCTCGTGATACTCGGACTTTTGTGGAAGGAGCAGGTGTTACTAAAATTAATGCGGCTAATGTTTATGGTGGCCCAGCTTTAAGTGCTAAGACTGTCAGTAGTTTACTGGGAGATATTCGGATCGATCGCTACGTCCGCATCAACGTTTTGGGTGTAGAAAAACTCATCGATGCTTTAGGCGGAGTCACTGTTCATGTACCTTATGACATGAAATACACCGACAACACCCAACACCTTTACATCGATTTTAAAGCCGGAAAACAACACCTCGACGGCGCACAAACCCAAAACTTTCTCCGCTTCCGCTACGACAAACTAGGAGATATTGGTCGGGTGCAACGGCAACAAATGGTGATGAGAGCATTAATGGAACAAACTCTTAATCCCGTAACTTTAGCTAGATTACCAGAAATTCTCCGGGTAATTCAATCTCACATTGACACTAACTTATCAGTTGAAGAATTAGTCGCCTTAGTAGGTTTTGGTGTCAAAATGAGTCGTTCTGATGCCCAAATGTTATTAGTACCAGGACAGTTTAGTGATGAAGGACAATACGACGCTAGCTATTGGTTGCCTAACCGCAGAGGAATTTCTCAGTTAGTTAATCAATATTTAGATCCAAGTGAAGAATCAGAATCAAATCAGCCTCGTCAAAACGATTTTACTAATGTAAGAATAGCCATTAAAGACAGTACAGGTGATTCAGAATCAGTAAATGCTTTAGTCAGAAAATTGCGAAAAGCAGGTTATCGAAATGTCCAAGTTACTGAACCTTGGACAGAAACTTTACGCGAAACTCGCATCCTTGCCCAAAAAGGGGATAATCAAGCAGCTGAAGCTGTATATCAAGCTTTGGAAATTGGCGAAGTGCGTGTAGAAAGTACTGGCTCTCTCAACTCAGATATCACTATTTTTATTGGCACAGATTGGGTGGAACAACAAAAATCGGCTCGGTAATTTGCAGATTAGTTCGTTGTCAGGAGTTTAGTCCTTCTAGAAGATACAAAGTTTAGGACTGAAGTCCTGACAACAAACGATCTATTGGGTTTTTTGCAGAATCCAATCAATTAAAATCGGATTGACTAATTCGGGTGCTTCATCTTGGGGACAATGACCTAAACCTTCTAAGGGAATAAACTTTTCGACTTGGGGGAATTTGGCTAACTCCCGTCCTAAATTTATGGGTTCCCAAGGGTCATCGGTTCCCCATAAAATAATTGCCGGACAAGGCAAAATTGGTAATAAATCTTCTGGTAATGGCCCAGTAGAATAGCGAGTAAATGCTAAAAATACATCTACTGCGCCTGGATCTAAAGCTGGTGTCATTAACATATTTACTAGTTCGTCAGTGACTGCTTCGGGGCGTTTGTAAGCTTGCAGGAGAATTTTTTTGACGACTTTTGGCTTGGCTATTTGAGCAAAAAATAGTTGCCCGATCGATTTAATTGCTAGGATTCTTTGGACAATGGGAGTACCCGAACGACGATGCCAGGGGAGGGTGGCACGTTTGCGATCGTGCAATAATCGCAGAGAACAATTGAGTAAAGCTACTCCTTTCGTCAGTTCGGGAAAATCTACAGCCGCTTGCATCACAACTATACAGCCGATCGAATTCCCCACCAAAAAAGCAGGTTCACCCACCACTTCCCGACAAAAATCCCCAATTTGCTGCGCCCAAGTTTCAAAAGTATAATGAATTTCCCTTCCCGGCGCAGGTTTCGCCGAACCCCCAAATCCAATTAAGTCCAGGGCAAAAACTCGCGCATTTTTGGCTAATTCAGGAATATTTTTCCGCCAATGCCCCCAAGAAGCCCCAAATCCATGTACTAAAACCATAGCAGGCCCTTGGTTGCCTTGTGCTTGGTAACAAATCGGAAAACCTCGCCAAGTCCAAGTTTGAGTTGTCACATTTGTGCTGGAAATAGAGCTAATCATGGAATTATTTCAGAAAAGCAGTCACTTTCTATATTGTGAACACTTTAATTAGGGCTTGCTGAAAAAGTCTTTTGGAGTCCTAATTAGAGTTAGCAAGTTCACACACAAGATGTCACTTGTGCTGCTATCTTTAATTGGAGACAATTTTAATTCCAGCAATAAGTCATTTCATGGGTACAGGATACCAGCGGATTTTACTGAAGCTGAGCGGTGAAGCCCTGATGGGCGATCTCGGCTATGGCATCGATCCCCAAGTCGTTCAGGAAATCGCCTCTGAAGTGGCAGAAGTAGTCAGCACGGGCGTACAAGTAGCGATTGTCGTCGGTGGTGGCAACATCTTTCGGGGCGTGAAAGGGGCGGCGCGAGGCATGGATCGGGCCACAGCAGATTATATTGGCATGATTGCTACGGTGATGAATGCGATGACTTTGCAGGATGCTTTGGAACAGATTAATGTGCCAACGCGAGTTCAAAGTGCGATCGCCATGCAGGAAGTAGCAGAACCTTACATCCGCAGACGTGCTATTCGTCACTTGGAAAAAGGACGAGTGGTGATTTTTGGTGCAGGTTCGGGAAATCCTTTCTTCACTACTGATACCACAGCTGCCCTCAGAGCAGCAGAAATCAATGCCGATGTCATCTTTAAAGCTACTAAAGTTGACGGGATTTACGACTCCGATCCCCATGTCAATCCCCAAGCTCGTCGCTATCATAGTTTGAACTACACTCACGTTTTGACTCAAGATCTACGAGTGATGGATAGTACTGCTATCGCTCTTTGTAAAGAAAACAATATTCCGATTATTGTATTTGACCTGGGAGTTCGGGGAAATATTCGTCGGGCTGTGACAGGAGAACAAATCGGTACCATTGTAGGAGGATTATATGAAGTTACCTGAAGTTGAAGACCACATGCACAAGGCTGTTGAAGCAACTCAACGTTCTTTCAACACTATCCGCACCGGACGCGCTAATGCTTCTCTGTTGGATAAAGTGATGGTGGAATATTACGGTGCACCAACACCTTTAAAATCTCTGGCGAGTATCAATACTCCTGATGCGACTACGATTACTATTCAACCGTTCGATCGCACTAGTTTGAATCTAATTGAAAAGGCAATTTCTCTTTCTGATATCGGCTTGACTCCTAATAATGATGGTTCGATAATTCGCTTGAATATTCCGCCACTGACAAGCGATCGGCGCAAAGAATTGGTCAAGTATGCTGCTAAATACGCTGAAGAAGGCAAAGTCTCGATTCGCAATATCCGCCGCGATGCTGTTGATTCGATTCGCAAGCAAGAAAAGAATGGGGAATTATCTGAAGATCAAGCTAAAGATAACCAAGATCAAATTCAAAAATTGACTGACAAATATATTGCCAAAGTTGACGAGTTACTTGCTGAGAAGGAGAAAGATATTACCACAGTCTAAACTAACTTCTTAGCTACTATTTAATTAGAGCTAAGCTGACTGAAACATCTGTTGGGCATCACCTGCACGCACAATGTAAGCTATGTGTAGTGGATAGCCCCAGGTGTTGTATATTGCATCTACACAACGCAGAGCTTTTTCCCGATTTCTGTAAGAACGGAGAACTTTTTCTTTACCGTTGGCATAACGAATACAAACTTCCCAAATCATCTTTTTATCCTCAAGTAAAGGTAGTAGGGGCACAAGGACAGAGGAACACAGTTAGGTCGGATCGATCGGTTATAAATTTGCTGAATTGGAAATTGTAAATTTTAATTTTTTAGTTGGTTCTTTCTAACTGGGGATTTTTCAGTTAGAAACCCCATCAAAATATTAACTCTCAGCTTTACAAAAACTTCATACCCCATACTATAGTCTTTACAGAAAATTTGCAATCAGTAGAAGTCAGGGATTATTTACTATCTGAGATTACAAAGCGTTTAACCCTGTCAGGAAATACAATCCTGTGATTTACGCTCCGTGAATTCTAGGAAAATCAGAAAAAATACGACTTAGGAGGAGTTAACCAATAAAGTCAAGAGCAAATAAAATTGTGTTATTTCAGGGGTTATCGGCAAAAAAATCATCCGATTTATTGAATAAAATTCCTGAATCTTGAGTAGCAACCACAATCAAAACCCTGTTAAACTCCGATTAGGAGAATGACCTGGGAAGTTGTTCAAAGTTTACGTCCTAGCTAATTGAGGAGCAAATTTTTGCGCTATGTTTGATTGCATTATTGTCGGTGCTGGCCCAGCAGGGGGAACGGCAGCATATCATTTAGCAAAGCGTGGTAGGTCTGTTTTAGTTTTGGAAAAGGAAAGCCTACCTCGTTACAAACCTTGTGGTGGTGGGGTCTCACCTGTAATCGCCCAATGGTTTGATTTTGATTTTGCTCCGGCTATTTCTTTAAAAGTAAGTACGCTTTGCTACACATGGAAAATGGAAGATCCTGTGGAGACAAAGATTAAGACTTCAGAACCGATCTGGATGGTACGTAGGGATATCTTCGACCATTTTCTAATTCAACAAGCACAAAAACAGGGCGCACAACTACGTGATAATACTGAAGTAACGGGAATTGAATTTAAAGGCGATCGCTGGCAAGTTAATACAGCTAATGGCCCGGTGGAAGGTCGCTACTTGATCGCGGCTGACGGTGCCAAAGGGCCAATGGGGAAATGGTTGGGCTTTAAAGAACGGAAAAAGCGTTTAGCTGGGGCCTTAGAAGTGGAAACGACTAACCCTATAGAAGCAGATCCGAAAATTCATTTCGAGTTCGGGATGGTGAAAAGTGGCTATATTTGGAATTTCCCGAAAGATAATGGTTATTCGATCGGTGGTAGCACTTTCCAAGGTGGCGATCAAGCAGATATGAACAAGATTTTGTCAGAATACGGCAAGCTTTTCGGTCTGAATGGGAACGCTGTTCAAAATTATAGTCATCCTTTAGCTTTGTGGGATGGCAATCACAAGCTGCATACTGAAAATGCTTTGTTAGCTGGAGAAGCTGCTTGTGTAGTCGATCCGTTTACTGCTGAGGGTATTCGTCCGGCAATGTTTACGGGGCTGAAAGCCGCGGAAGCGATCGATCGATCTGTTGGTGGCGATATCAATGCTTTAGAAAAATACACCGAAATTATCAACCAAGAATGGGGTAGTGATATGGTGTGGGCGCAACGTTTAGCAGGTGTATTCTACCGCGTCCCCAAAGTTGGTTACAAAATTGGAGTAAAACGTCCAACTGCAACTCAAATCATGGCAGAAATTCTCTGCGGAGAACAGCGTTATGGTGATGTTGCTGGTAAAGCAGTAAAACGTTTAAGTACTGGTTTAATTCCGGGAATGGGACGTTAATCAATTAGATCCTCTCTTAAAGATCCCCGACTTCTTGGAGAAGTCGGGGATCTTGCTTCAACTATATCTAAAATTAAGGTGACAATTGGATGCTTTTATTTGGTGGTTTATGGATGCGATCGCACTAACTATTCCCAATCTTGATGCCAAAGGCTTTGTCGAACTCTGCCAAGCAAATCAAAACTTGCGGCTAGAACGTACCGCTACTGGAGATATTATTATTATGCCCCCAACATATCCTTGGACAGGTAAACAAAATTTTGGCCTCGTTGCCCAACTCGGTGTCTGGATACAACGAACAGGACTTGGTATTGGTTTTGACTCATCCACAGGTTTTACTTTGCCAAATGGTGCAGTTCGTTCTCCTGATGTCAGTTGGGTGAGTAATGAAAGATGGGAAGCTTTAACAGAAACTCAGCAAAAAGAAGAGTTTTCGCCTTTGTCTCCTGACTTTGTAGTTGAGTTACGTTCTAGTAGTGATTCTCTGAAAAAACTGCGGGAAAAAATGCAGGAATATATGGAAAATGGCGTGCGTTTGAGTTGGTTAATTGATGCAAAAACCAAGCAGGTGGAAATATATCGTCAAGGGAAAGATGTAGAGGTTTTAGGATCTCCGACAACGGTATCTGGTGAGGATGTTTTGCCTGGATTTATGTTAGATTTAACTCAAGTTTGGTGAAGGGTCATGCCAAAAGTTTTGCTTGGACTAGAAACCCGGTTTCTTGAAGAAACCGGGTTTCTCTTCTTGCACATTTGTTCAATCTACTAAATCTGGATCGATTCCTAATTCACGTAACTTAGCCGCTAATTTTTCCGCCCTTTGGTATTCTCGATCGGCCCGTTGGCGTTCTTCCTCAACCCGTTGACGTTCCTGTTCTCTCAATCGATCCAATTCCACAGAAGTAAGAAATCGCTGTCCGTCGGGACGAAAAATTTCTAAAGTATCAGAATTTAACGCAAACTTTATTCCCAATCTTGGACTTACCCAACCATTAATTGCCTCAATTTCTGTTAATCTGTCTCCCGAAAGTATCAATCCAGTTAATTCCGCTTCATCAGGATCGTAAATATAATATTCCTCAACTCCATACTGTTGATAAAAGACAAATTTTTTGGTCATTTCTTTGAGTCGATTTCCTGGGGATAAAATTTCAAACACCACTTGGGGAGGGATATTATTTTCTAACCATTGTTTGTAGGAACCTCTGTCTCCTTTCGGTCTACCAAAGACTACCATTGCATCAGGTGCCACACGGGTTTTATTGTCACCTTCAACTGGATACCAAAGCAAATCGCCTGCAACAAATACTTCTGGATTATTAGCAAACAAAATTTCTAAATTTTCTTTGATAGTGACAATCCAACGGAATTGTTTGGTATTATCTGACATTGGTTGTCCATCGCTGTCGGGATAAATAATTGTTGCTTTGCTTTCAGTTGGTAGTTGTTGTACCATACTGCTTTTCCTCTCAATTAGTTATTTCAATATTAACATTTTCCTCAATAATTGATTATTTGTTGCTTAATTTCTCAGTAAATACTGAACATTCAGGAGATTGCAAACCTGCTTGTAAAACAGTCAAAAGTTGCTGCATATTCCCTGCTAATAAATCGGAAACTGCTAACCACAAACCTGGAAAAATTCGACTTTGCAAAATTCCCTTAGCATCAGGGGATAATTCTAAATATTCACCTTGTTCTAGATAAAACCAACTCAATTTGCGTTGGCGTAGCCTGCCGTAGGCATATCGAGAACTTGCCAAACAATATATTCTTTAACTCCATTGCGACGATAAGCTTGTTTTTTAGCATGAAGATCGATCGCCACACTACTAGCAGCAATTTCCACAACTAATTCTGGCGCACCTTCAATATAATCATCTTCACTTAATCTTGTTTGACCTCCTGCTTCTGGTGTGATGATCAGAACCGCATCTGGTTGAGGTTCATTATCCACATCTAACCGCACACTCGGTTCAATTCCTAATTCTACTCCAGGCGTTACGACTGCATAATTAGACAACCAACCGACAATCAAACCATGAGGTTGACTATGACTTTTAAAACGGAGTGCGGCAGCCATATAAACAATTCCTTCAATTAATTCGGCTTTTTTCAAGTTAGGCGTGGCGTTGTAGCGGCGTTCAAATTCATAGCGGTTCAGCTTGTCGCCATTTACTAAAAATGGAATAGTTTCCTGTTTTGATGGTGTTTTGACCATGACGATTCTACTTGAAATTAGGTTATACCTATCTTACCGAATTAAAAACTAGGTTTCTCTAACGACACCTTTATTTTAGACTTAAACGGAACATTTTCAGCGGCAAGCGATCGGTGATAATTGCTAATCCCTGAACGTCACACAATTGCGGTTATTACGCTTAGAAAAGTATAGGGCGCTATCGACTCTTTTGATCAGACTTTCCACTGTATCATCGATTCTGTAAGCAGAAACACCAAAACTAGCAGTAATTGTCTTTTCAACGTCTGAAAATTGATGTTCCTCAATCTTACTTCGCAATTTCTCAGCTAGGTGAGTTGCGTTTGTTAGTTGAGTCTCAGGACAAACAACAATAAACTCCTCTCCCCCCCAACGTCCGATTAAATCTGTCTTTCGCAAGTTATTCTTCAGAATAAATGCAACTTCCATCAGAACAGAATCCCCGACATGATGACCGTAGGTATCATTGATTTGTTTAAAATAATCGACATCCATCAGAACAACAGAAAATGTTAGATTATATTGGTTTGCACGAAAAACTTCCTTTTCAATTTCTTCATCAATGATGTGTCTATTGAATAAGCCAGTTAACTTATCAGTTTTATAGAGAAAATCGAGCTTTTTATTCGCTTCAATCAGTCTTTTGTTGTAGCGGGAAATAATCAAATTTCGATAAAAAAGCAAGGATAAAAAGACAAGAGATGCAGCCACGATTTTCCCAACCAACTCATAGTCAATCCCCCGATCGTAACTGACAGATATCCAGTTATAAAATATTTTTTGACGCTCTTCATAAGAAATTTTAGCAATGGCTTTGTTGATAATCGAGAGTAATAGCGGTCTATCATTTCTCACAGCAATCGACACATCATAATCCAAATCTAGCTCGCCCGAAATTTTCAAATTGGGCATTCTATTCGTTTTAAGTTGATAGCTAATTGTAGGTAAAGTATCGATATACCCGTAAACTTTCTTTTGCCGCACCATTGCCAATCCAGTCCGGGAATCAGGAACTTCTTTGATAACAATATTAGGATATTTTTTGTGGAGCAATTCGATAGCTGCATACCCCTCGATCAGGGCAAAACTTTTATCTGCAACCTCCTTGAAATCAAGAATAAATATTTCCTCTAAATTTGTAGCAATAACCAATGGCAAAAAAATATATGGTTCGCTAAAATTCAAAAATTCCTTACGCAATGGTGTGGGAACAGCCCCCGGAAGAATATCGCAGCCTCGTTGTCGGGCGACGGACAAAGATTCATCCCAAGAACTTGTTTTTACTACGCGAAATTCTTTCCCGATACTATTAAAAATAATCTTCATGTAGTCGGCAACTAGACCTAAATAATTACCATCTTCATCTAATTTTTCATAAGGCATCCAATCGGGGTCAACACAAATAGGAATGAAATCAATTTTAGAAAGATATTCTTGTTCTTCCCGATTAAAATTAAGAGTTAGTTTGGAAGCGGTAGAGTCATTCTTTGCGATATTATCTGAGTAATGGGCGATCGCAAACTCCTTATCAAGGATGCTTACAGGCTTGTTTTTTTGGGTTTCAAGGGTAGCAAAGCCTCGTTCACCCTCGACGCTCGTCGTATTTTCAGCATAAGCATAATCTTTCACTGGCACTGCGAACAGAACCAGTAATAAGATGAGAAAAACTACCAATCTAGAAAATGCTATCACTTTTCAATTACTCCAAAATAAGACTCACTTTTTAATGTAGGATTCAGCACGTCACCCAAAAGTTTTTGTGTGGCATGGAGTTATTGTAAGCGATCGCTTCAATTTCTGAAATAATATATAATGACTTTAGAAAGGTTTTTTATGAGAAATATCGGCAAGAAATAGATGAACCGATCGCATCTGAAGTAGCTTTGGAATCAACTTACAATGTCTAGTATTCTGTTACATTTGGATGCTGATACTTCGATCAAGTTCAGCAATTTTTTGAATATCAAGAGGTAGAAGAATAATGGATTTTAATAACTATAATTTTGATGTATTTACGATTAGTTTATATGTTGATGAACAAGGAGATTGGCTGGCTCATTTGCAAGAAATGCCTAATATTTCCGCCTTTGGTGATACTCCTCAACAAGCTTTGGAGGAATTGAAAGAAGCTTGGGAATTGGTGAAAGAAGATTATCAAGAAAAGGGTAAAGAAATTCCGGTTGCGCCTGGGCGTAAAAAATTATATTCCGCTTGACAGGGCGATATGCCTACGGCAGGCTACGCCAACGCATTTCCAGCAAACACTACAAAAGAGTCATCTAATAAACTTCATCGCGATCGCCAATTTTGATTAATAAAATTGCCAAGTGATTGGAAGTTGTTGGGGAAGTACGTTGGTGTAGCCTGCTGTAGGCATATCGCATTTGTATAATCAAAAAATAATATATAATTGCTTTAGAAAAAAGCTTTAATTTCAACCGATTGGAAAAAATCGATGACACCCGAATCTTTAAATTTACCCCCAAAATTACGCGAAGAAGCTGAAAAATTTGCTGCTAGTCAAGGCTTGTCTCTA
The DNA here is from genome assembly GCF_041929135.1 of Floridaenema fluviatile BLCC-F154. NCBI lineage: Bacteria > Bacillati > Cyanobacteriota > Cyanophyceae > Aerosakkonematales > Aerosakkonemataceae > Floridanema > Floridanema fluviatile. Next base: position 11,174 of record NZ_JBHFNS010000037.1, read on the forward strand.
AATCAGTTTATTCTCTGGGCTGTTGCTGAAAAAGTTGGTATTTTAAGTCAGCATTTTGACGATCCGGCATTTCCTAACATTACTTATCATCGTGGTGCTAGTGGTTTGTCAGTACCGATCGTAAAAGGGACTAGTGTACGGGTACAAAGTTTGGCGATCGCATCTCAAAAATGGGGGCTTTCTGCTCAAGAAATCGCTGCTGAGTACAATCTGAGTGAGGAACAGGTGAATATTGCTCTGGCTTTTTATGGGAAACATCGGCAAGAAATAGATGAAGCGATCGCATCTGAAGTAGCTTTAGAATTAACTTACAATGTCTAGTCCTCTGTTACATTTGGATGCTGATACTTCAATTAAAGCTTTACATTTAGCTTTAATTAATCGGGGTCATAATGTTACCCGAACGCCAACAGAATGGATGCCCTTAGATGCAACTGATGAAACCCAGTTGTTAGGTGCTACTACCCAAGGAAGGTGTATTTTTACTTTCAATATCCGTGATTTTTTAGTTTTGGCGCAACGCTATCCTAACCATAGTGGCATTGTTTTAGCTGCCCAGAATAGCTGGAATCTATCTGCATTGATTGCTGCTTTAGATTGTATGCTTTTAGAGACAGAAGCTGCTGACTGGAATGGTCAAGTGCGTTGGCTTAATCAATGGAAAAGATAAGCGATACATACAAATTTAAGACTTCTCTAGAGCAGTCACTAGCTAGACAATGAATACATGGGGAAGTGCGATCGCAATTTGCAAAGCAGTATAAGTTGGATACTTTGTTAGTTTAGGTTTTGGGGAGGGTGGGGGCGATCGATCTCACCCCTTTAACCAACATTGTTAACTAGGTTTTAAGGTAGGTCTTAATTTCTGCAACCAGAGCAGAGTATTTTTCCATAAGCTTGTTCCTAAGCTCTGACTCTTTATCTTCCTCGCGGAGTAGGAATTTAGCAATACTGACCAATTCGTTTCGTTGCTCATCTTCTAATTTTTGTAATATTTCCCCTCCCGTCCAGATAACATTTATGATCGAAGCTATTTCCTTACCTCCTTGATTCTTTGTTTGATTGTTTCTTTTTGTGTAGTCACTGGGATTGGTGGTTGGGGGCTGATTAATGTTTGTGGGATTGGGATTCTTTGCGGTTGTTCCTCCGGCTGCGGTTTTTTGGTTATCTGAATTACAATCATAATCACTATCACCACCGTGACTATTAACAGAATGATTTTGAGACTTGCCGGAATTTTTTTTTGAGCTAAGACAGGTTGTTGGGTAGACGTATCGAGTTGTGGTTGTAGACTATTTGGCTTCTGAGAAATTGATTCTTCTAATCTTTCTGGCTCCTTCACATTACTTGCCAAACCTCTCCAAACACCTGCTTTGTGAAGTATACCTCCTTCTTCTAAATGCTCTGTTACAACTACCAACACCCCGTTTTCCATACTCGTTCCATCCCAACTTTGCCACTTTTGAGGCAAGCAGTTATTTTGAAGTTCATCAGCAAGCTTTTCTATCAAATCATCTGACTTATTCTCTATTTTGTATTCTGCTTTTTCATCAGGTTGATTGCTCCCTGCTGCACCTAAATTTTCTACAAATTCCTCAAACTCATTTAGCGAAACTTTAAATCCTTCTAAACCGTCAAACTCGATCGCTCTAGCAACTATTTCACTCAGCAACAAATCTTTTCCAAGAATGTTGCGTAACGCATTAGCAGCCAGCATTCTGAGAAGTTTTTCATTTTCTCCTTGGTCATCATCACCAACCAAAACTACAGAATTAAGTACTTTTCTTCCCATTTTTTCTGAACGTTCAGGTGATTCAATACCTGTTATTTCTAACAGAATCTGGCTGTCGTATCGCATCAACATTATAGATGGTTGCGCTTCATAAACTAAGTAATTAACTGTTCCCTTACCTCCTGTCTTTTTAGGAATTATTCGTTGCAAAAGAAGACTAGGAATTTCTTCTTGCTCTGGCTTACTAACATTACGCCAGTGAATCCCAGTTTTACCCAATGCCGAACTTTTGACATATATTTCTAGGTTTTTCATAGCTCTATTATCCTATGTGTTTTGGTATTGGTAGCCATTTTGCTGAACCCTGTATAACTGCAAAACCATCACTATTTTTGCAACCTAGCGCAAAGCTAAAAATTGCCTTATTAAATGCCTCAATTTGAGTTTGGGTTGTTTCGACTCTACTCTTACTTCCTGAAACACTATTTTGAGTTTCTTTAACAACAGCTTGAACTTGATCAAATTGCTCTTTTGCTTTGTTGTACGGGGTTCGTTTATCATCAATTAAATTAAATATTCCTCTCAATAACCACCATGTGTTGTTTCGTTCATCCAAACTTTTCTGTTTCTCGATCAATTCCCTTTTTCGATTATCTAATTTATCTTTTTCTGTATCTAGTCTTGCTTCAAGCTGTTTGAGATTACCCTTTTCTTTTTCTAGTAATTCTTTCTTACTTTCTAAGTAGACATTCAACAAAAAACGCAAAACATATCGTAGTGGTTGATCTCCATCGCGAGGCTCGTATGGAGCATTAATAGGCGTTTTATAATAATGAAAAGTTGTTCTTCCCTGCTCATCAGTCTGATGATAAGCAAATGAAACGCTCCCTATTGTTTGTACTGGAGTTACAACTACAGCTACCTTATCAATCAAAAAATCTGACCTTAAAAAATCAAGTAGTTGCCGATATCCCATTTTGACATGAGCTAATAAGTCTTCGGCATCTCTCGACGTTTTCATGTACGTCTCGCATTTTATTGGAGCCAAAATCACCAACCTTGGTGAAGTTACATTTTGATAAGCATCTTTTAAGAATCTGGTGATACGCTGAGGCTCATTTTTTTCTTCATGCCATGTTCCGATTTCATGAGCGTTGACTTTTCCAGTCTTTTTTTCCATGAGTGCAGTAGCATCAATTGGAATAATTACTGCGTCACATTCGTTTAGCTGCTGCTTTACATATTCCTTTTGTTCTGGTCTTGCGTCTGCTCGAAAGTATTCACCTGATGGATCTGTGAATTTCAGCCTCATAAACTTCTTTCCACTACTGCCAATTTCAAACAATAATCCCTCATCATCCCAAGGATCTTCTCGCGATGGAGTGGGAGTTACTATTTTTTTTAATCGCGGATCTATGTTTCTTAATACCTGTTTGCATTCTTCTATCAATTGTAAAGTTTTACCCTCAAGAGGCCATGTATCGAGATTAGCTCTTTCAAAGGTTTTGTCAAATTCTTCGTGCATCGCTGCTAAGAGACTTGTTTTGCCCATTCCTCTTCCTGGTGCAACCATGATAATTTTTAATTCTTCATTCATTGAAATTACTTCCTTTTTTAGTTAGAGAATTGAAATAAATCTGATTTGCTGGTATTTGCTACATGATTAATTAAGTCTAACCATGCCTTTCGCTGCTGTCTTTCTTGCTCCGGCTTGCCAAATTCATCAGGCCAAATTTGACCGCGTAAAGGTCTAAGGAAATTTTTCCACTCTTCTGAAATGTCCTCTTGACGAATGACGTTATCAACAAACTCTTCTACCATTGCATAGGCTGCCTGACTTGGTTCACAAAGGAATTCTTCTAAGGCAGGTTTGATTCGATTAACTGCTATGTCATAGTCAATTTTGAGAGCTTCTAAAATTTCTTCGGCAGAGGTAGAACTAGAAACTAGCAATGTAGGATTTTGCTGATCATCAACCTGTCTAGATTGACCAGAAGTTGCTGTAATGTTGGTTAGTCCATCTAAATGCTGACGAATTCGATGTAGAATAAGTCCGCGATACGAAAGCTCAAAGTCAGCAATAATTTTAAATCCCTGCTTGAGTTTCCCCAGACGTTCAGGTACTAAGTCGGAGATAGATTTGAAAAAGTTAGAGCCACTTTCATTTGTCAACATTCCCAACCGTCCCTGTTGAGTCAATACCTCAGATACTTGGGATTTTACGTTTTCTATTGATTGCTTTAGTCCTTCATCTAAAGATTGAAAGTTACGCGACAGAAGAACCCGAAGCTCATCTTGATAATCTGCGTAAGCTCTAAAAGGACTGCTGACACTAATCCGTTCATTAATCTCTTCAATCGGACTATCTGATAACAAAATGCCAGCACCTTTTTGGCAAGCTGCAATAGCAGTATCTATTCCAGCTTGTAAGTTATTATCTGGACTTTGACGAGTCAGCCATAGTTCCGATCTTAGTTTCTGGAGAGAGAAAGCGACATCTTTCCACCAACCCTTCTTGTCGTTACCAAATAACTTACTAAATAGCTCTTCAATAGCTTGGTAATCATCTAGATCATCTTGACCAAAAGCAGTTCGTGCCTTGTTTAATTCAGCATCCACTACCTTTTGAATTTCAATTAATCTTTTTTGACAATATGACGCATACTGCTTGTCAAGGTCGGTAATGTTATCGACTAAATAATTGAGAACTAAATCAAGTACTTCATTAGCACTTTCAGGCTTGGAACAATTAGCGATCGTACACTGGACAACATTAATATGCTTGTCCTTTATTGTATCTTTGTGATGCTTACAACCTACAAAGTTATCATCACCAGTAACCAAGTTTAAAACCATAAAAGACCTAGATGCTAAATCCGGCAGTGCCTCCGCAGCAGATTTATATAAGTCTGTATCTTTTTTTTCCCAGCCGTAGCGCAGAGCATCTGGACGACGAACAAAAATAACTAAATCAACCTCTTCTCCCAAAGTTTCTAACATTAGGTTTTCATCACCTAATCTGGTATCTCCCAAACCTGGAACATCGACTAAGGCAATCTTTCCAACTTCGGAATTTTTGAAAGGACAGAATATTTCTACTTGTTGTACTGCTAGATGATTAAAACTGATTAAATCGCCTAGTCCGTTACGCTGCTGGACAATATATTTGGGAATTTCTTCCTTGGGAATTGGTGGTAGTTTTCGCGGTAAACCAGAGTTCAATAAATGTCGATATTGTTGTAGGTTCTGGTGATAATCCCTTTGCAGGTGATCGTACATGGAATTTTTAGTAGCATTACCACTAAGTAAAGGTGGCAAAGGTCTGGCAAAAGCATCTAAGCTAGTTGGTGTAGAACCTAAATTTAGCTCTTTGTAATAAGGGCTAATAACCTCTTCTAGGAAAGACTCTTCTGAATGTATTGTTACTTCAGCATAGGTCTGTCCTTCTTGATGGCAAATTATACTGCGGACAGCTGTGCAAGCTCCCCCTTTCCGAGCCGGAATTTCATCATCAGTAAGTCCACTTAGGCTTTGTAAGAGGGTACTCTTTCCCTGTCCCATCAGTCCTACAACCCCAATATTAAGAGTATCGCGGGAAAAACGCGCCTCAAGTTTGGTCAGTGCTGCTAACTCTTCAGCAATTTGTTGCTGAATTGTTAAAAAATTTATCTCTTTTAGACGAACTGCGACATTTCGATCGTCTACTTGTGCCATCAAGCGATCGCGGCATTCTGCCAAATTCCTCAAATTTGAGGCTAGTGTATTGATATTTTCCTTGACAACCCCTATTTTTTCCTTTAAAGGTCTGCGTTGCTCAATAATACTGGCAATCTTGGCGCTTCGGTTATTGTTCATAAAGTAGCATATTTAACTTTATATCCAGTATTAGTTTACCCAACTCAATATTTAAAATAACTAACCATGAATAACTAACTCTTTAAAGTCCTTACACACACTATCAATGGAAAAATTGTGATAAAAATAACAATTTTCTCATAACTGGTTACGCTACTAACCGAACAAGATTAGTAATAATTTATACGTGCATATCCCAAAACTTTGAGTTAAACATGATCGATCGCACTATCTACAAGCCCATTAGAACTGAGTTGTTATGATTATGTATGTAACCGCAGGGATGAGAAAATGACGATCGCACATCTTCGCAAGCTTGTACAATATGTCACTAATACTAACGGCGAAACAACAAGCGTATTAGTACCTCTAGAAGTTTGGGAAAATCTCCTCCAATCTTGGCAAAATCTAGCAGATCAACTTGAGCAAATTGATGAAGCAGAACCCAAGGAAAAAATACTCGAAGACTTAAAAGATTCACTTCGTCAAACAAAAGCAGGGCAAACTTTCCCTATATCAGAATTATGGGATGAGATTGATGTCTGAAAATCCTGCTATTGAGGTGTCTCCCCATTTTGTTTCCTTACTATTGATTTATTCTAAGTCCGATCGAGCCGATGTAGCGATCGCAGAAATTGAGGATGCTATTGAAGAAGTAATGGAAGAAACCTAAATTTTGGTTAGAAATTATCATTTTTGAAAACGAAAACTTGGAGTTTACTCACTAAATCACCTCCGAAAAAATACTAGACTTTTGCCGAAACAAGGCACAACTGTTCACTGAAATTTCATCGCTGTTTGTCAAAGGTAGCGATAAATTAGCAACCTGAACAGCTGCTATTTATATTTAGCAGCGACATTCGCAAAGGTCGATCGCCAAAAATCACTCATTCTCTAAAAACTTGTAAAGTTATTAAAAATTAATACATAAATTTATCAACTCTTTACTATTTTCTACTGGGCAAAATCCCCAAGATAGTCGATAACTAAATAAGGTGGCTTTTTTAACACACCTAACTATTGTTAAGCCCTAAAAGCAAATTATGATTAACACCGCTCTCAAGATTCCTTTTGTAGACTTAACCCTACAACACGAACCAATTCAAGGTCAAATCGAACAGGCAATCCAAAGTGTACTTCAGAAAGGCGATTTCATTTTAGGAAAAGCCTTAGCCGAATTTGAAACAGCTTTTGCTACAGCTTGCGGTGTACAATACGCAGTTGGAGTAGCTTGTGGAACCGATGCGATCGCACTAGCACTACAAGCCGCTGGCATCAAGCCTGGAGATGAAGTAATCTTACCCGCAAACACCTTTATTGCCACCTTAATCGGCGTGCTCCACGCTCAAGCCACCCCGATTTTAGTCGATTGCGACCCCGAAACCGCATTAATTGACCTCAAAGCCGCCGAAAAAGCCATTACACCCAAAACCAAAGCCATTTTACCAGTCCATCTCTACGGTCAAATGGTTTCGCCCCAACAATTAAAAGATTTCGCCGCTGCCCATAATCTGCTAATTTTTGAAGATGCCGCCCAAGCACATTTAGCCGAAAGAGAAGGTTATATCGCCGGAAGTATTGGTAAAGCAGCCGCTTTTAGCTTTTATCCCAGTAAGAATTTAGGCGCAGTCGGAGATGGGGGTATAGTTGTGACTAACGATCCAGATGTAGCACAGAAATTGCGATCGCTACGCAACTACGGAGCACCACAAAAATATATTCACACAGAACCCGGTACCAACAGCCGTCTAGATACACTTCAAGCCGCCGTACTTAACGTTAAATTACCACACTTAAAACAGTGGAATCTCCAACGCAACACCGCAGCTAAAGAATACGATGTTCTCTTTACTTCGCTAAAAAATAAAGGAATTATCCCGATTCAAAATCAAAGTCAAACCGGACATATTTACCATCTTTACGTCGTTCGGATTACAGAAAACTGCCCCATTAATCGAGAAATCCTGCAAACTAAATTAGCAGATCTCGGCATTCAAACAGGTATACATTATCCCCTACCTTGCCATCTCCAACCAGCCTACAAATATTTAGGCTATAAAGAAGGAGATTTTCCTGTTGCGGAAACTTTAGCCAAACAAATTCTCTCCTTGCCAATGTACCCCGGATTGAGTCAAACTCAAGTTAAGCAAGTTGTAGAAACAATCGAGCAATTATTGGGTGCTAGCTAATAGGTAGTTGGTAATTGGTAATTGGTAGTTGCAAAAATTACCAATTTCCTGACTAATTAACAACAAATGAAAAATCACAAATAACTAATGACGAATCATGCAAACCAAGCTAACACTTCGCCATAAAATTGAAAACAATCTAGTCTTAATTGCCATATCAGCAGTTTTAGCACTGATGTATGTACCGCTACTATTACATTGGTACGAAGGCTGGCTAAAAAAAGATATTGGCATCATTCATGAATATTTCAGTCATGGCTTAATAGGTTTACCTTTTGCTGCTTATATAGTCTGGTTAAATCGGAAAAAATGGCATCGCTTACCCGATAAATTTCATCCTCTAGCAGTCGGTTTTTTAATTGTCGGTGGCGGCTTTTATGTTAGTGGGTTAACTGACTTTGTTAACTTATCATTTCCGCTAATTTTAACCGGGATTTGTTTATGGTTCAAAGGAATTCCTGGCTTAAAGTTACAAGCATTCCCTTTGATATTTGTGTTGTTAGCCACTCCTAACCAAATTCCCTACTTAATTGAACCTTATGCCTTACCATTACAAAGCTTTATTGCTGCTACTGCTGGATTTATTTTGACGCAATTTGGCTTTCCGGTAGTGGTAGAAGAAATTAACTTATATGTCGGTGGGCAAATAGTGGAAGTAGCACCTCACTGTGCCGGGTTGAAAATGCTATTTACCAGTTTGTATGTTGGTTTAATGTTACTTTATTGGACTGGAGTTTGGCGATCGCGCACTCGCAGCATCATCTTTTTAATCAGCGCCGCCTTAATCAGCGTCATCGCCAACATCATTCGCAATACACTACTAACATATTTCCACGGCACAGGAAACGAATCAGCCTTCGCCTGGTTACATGAAGGTAGCGGTGGTGATATCTATTCCGCCTGTATGTTAGGTTTATTAGTCCTACTAATCAACGGCATGGAAAAATTCTTCCCCATTGACTCAGATCAACCAGAAATTACTAATGACTCTGATTCTTAGGAAACAAAGTAATAACTCAAAACTCTCTCCAGGGCGGGTTTTGTTGTTAACTTTTCGGTTGAGAGTATAAATTTAACTGCTAAACCCGCCCCTACAACTCAAAACTCAAAACTTTTTCTTACCGATGTTGATGAAACTCACAAAACAAAATATCAAGCTAAACCAAATTATTTTGCTCCTATTCCTGTTACTTTTACTCTTAGTAGGAGCAGTTCCCGGATACTTGCAAAAACATTGGGCTTGGGAAAAACCATTACCAGTAAAAACCATTTCTCAAATGAGAGAAATTCGGCAAAAAGGACTAGAACTTCCCGGATGGCAAACCAAAAACGTTAAAGAAGTATCAGTCAGTGGAGAGAAATGGTTATATCAAGAAGTGCAACTTAACCCAGAAACCACGGCGATTCTCTTGTTACGTCCGCAAAAAGATGATAAAGATCAACCACAGGTGCAATGGGTCGATGTCAAGGGATTTCAACGTTGGCAAACCGATCGCGATCGCCCCGTACAGTTTACAATACCCCCAACCAGCGAACATCCCCAACCAACCAAAGTCGAAGCCCAATTCTTCCGCGGTTGGAATCGGCAACAAACCTTTGCTGTATTACAATGGTACGCTTGGTACTCTGGAGGCAGCCCAGACCCAGCCAGTTGGTTTTGGTCAGACCAAATAGCCCAATGGCAAGGAAAGCGCGTTCCTTGGATCGCAGTTAGCATCCAAATTCCCATCGAACCCTTGGGCGACATCGAACCAGCATTACCCCAAGCCCAATCTTTGGGACAAGCGGTGCAAACTGCACTCATGTCAAGTTCGCTGCAAAGAAAGAAAAGTTAAAAATTCTGCTCAAATATTAACAAATGACAGGAGTTTTCTTTCCCCAACAATTCAAAGCCCTTTTAATTCTGGGAGTTCACACCAGCAGTACCTTGCTGCTTACCGCTAGTTCTATCCTCTGGTTTGGGCAAAAAAGCTGGGGAAACGAAACAGTAGAACCAGCTTCAACAAACACTTCACCCACAATCGAACCAAATCAAACCCAAAGAATCGAACCAGCCCCCACTCCCTTTACACCCCAATCACCAATCACTATACCAGTAGTTCCCTTTGAACTTCAGGACACACCCCAACCCTTTCGCGTCAATCCCCAATTTCGACCATATCGTTTAGGCCCAGGAGATGTTCTGGCGATTTCCGTACCCAGATTTCCCGAACTTAGCGTCCAAGCAGCAGTAGGCCCAGAAGGAAATATCGTTCTACCACTAGTGGGAAATGTCTCAGTTAGAGGTCTAACTCTGGAAGAAGCTACAGAAAAAATTCGTTCCGGCTACAATCAATTCGTCATCGATCCCGTAGTCACCGTTGGATTAGCCGCACAACGTCCCGTGCAAATCTCCGTCACCGGAGAAGTAGCCCGCCCAGGTCTTTATGCTCTTGGTCTATTACCCCGCGTTCCCACTGCCTTACTCACTGCTGGAGGTACTACCACTCAAGCCGACTTACGACAAGTACTAATTCGTCGTTTTTTGGTAGATGGTTCTTTTATTGAACAAAAAGTAGATTTGTTTACGCCCTTAGCAGCCGGAGAACCAATTCCCGACCTACGTTTAGAAGATGGCGATGCGGTAATTGTGCCAAAACTGCAAGTAGGAACTCTGCAAAATTACAATCGTCAACTAGTAGCTAATTCCAACTTAGTTCAACCAACTATTAGTATTCGGGTGTTGAGTTATCCTAACCAAGCATTAGGTAATATTAATGTTCCCACTGGGAGTAGCTTCTTAGATGCCTTTACTGCTGCTGGGGTGTCACTGGTGGGGACTGACTTAGATAGTGTGGCGGTGATTAGATTCGATCCAGAAAGGGGTAGGGCGATCGTTCGGGAACTCAACGCCAGACGCGCCCTCTTTGGCGATGCTTCCCAAAATATCTTGTTGCAAGATAATGATGTGATCGTTATTGGTCGTAACCTAGTAGGCCGAATTACTTATGCTCTCAACATCTTTACCCAACCTTTCCGCGATATCTTAGGATTTCTCCTCTTTTTCCAAGAATTAACCGATAATGCTACCAATCTGTTCCGTCCAGGCGGGAATAATGGCAACTAAACCGATCGCAAATCCCATAGATAATATAGAGATAATGGTTAGTAAATTAACAAATAAAAATCATCTCAGAAAAACCTTTAAATAAACCTGCAATTCATTATGACTTTACCAATTGTTAAACGCTATTTCATCGCCTTTGACCAACATAAATGGACTGGATTAGTCGCCTGCCTACTAGTGACAGGAGCATCCGTTATAGTAGCGAAACAACCAGTACCCCCAAAAGAATACCGCGCCGAAGGAAGCTTAATTGCCAATCCCCCAACAGTGGTTTTTTCTAAAACAGCAACCGACATCCAACAACCAGTAGCTTCCGCGCAATTAATCAAAAATAACGAAGTAATTACATCAGTAGCTCAGCAAGCCAAGGTAGAAGTTAAAGAATTAGCGAAAAAACTAAATGTTGGTTTACCTAAACCACCAGCAAAGGGCGAGCCAGCACCAACTCCTAGAATGACTATTAGCTACGTCGATACCGATAAAAAACGTGCGGAAAATGTAGTGAACGCAGTACTACAAGAGACAAGTAAGTTCAGTCGCAAAATTAATACGACTCGCTTAATGGCGATTATTAACGAGATTAATAAACGTTTACCGGAAGTTGAAAAAGAACTAAGAGAAGCAGAACGAAATCTGGAACAATATACTAAACGGGAAGGCTCAGTTTTATTAGCCGCCAAAAATGGTAGTTTAGTAAAATCGATTTTGGATAGCCAAGCACAGCAGTCAGCCTTACAACTACAGTTACAAGGAATTGATACTCAAATAGCCAGTTTGCAACAAAGGTTAGGATTAAACCCAGACCAAGCTTATGCTTCTTCTGCGCTTAGTGCTGACCCAATTATTGCTAATTTGCGAGTGCAAATTTACCAAGCCGAATCTCAGCTGGAAATTCTCAAGAAAGATTTGCGACCAAAACACCCCAGCATTATTCAGCTTCAGAAGCAGATAAATTCTTATGAAGAACTGCTCAGACAGCGTGCTAATGAAGTAGTTGGTGGGAATGGAATCGCCGCACCACTGAAAAGTGCTAACGAAGTTCGTCAAGATAGTAATCTCGATCCGGCTAGGCAAGCATTGGCAAATCAACTGGTAGCTTTGCAAACTCAAAAAGAAACTATGCAACAGCAACTAAAGGCTGTAATGCAGCAAGAACAAAGGCTAAGACGGGAATATGCGACGATTCCTAACAAGCAGTTAGAGCAAGCAAGGTTACAGGAAAAACTGCAACTCAGGCAGAATGTCTATAGCCAGATGCAAGCAAGTTTGGCAGATGCTCAAACAGCAGAGGCGGAAACTGTTAGTAGTTGGATTCCAGAGGGAGAGGCGGAAGTTAAACAAATACCGCTAGAAGTCACGAGTCCGATTTTAGTGATTGTGGCTGGAGGTTTTGTCGGAATAATTGTTGGTGGAGCAGTGATTTTCCTTTTGGGCTCTCTGGGTGGCGTATTCCAAACTATGGAGGATATCCGGGCAGCAATGGTGCAACGGGATATGGCTGTGTTGGGAATTTTACCTTATGTGGCAATTACTGACCCAGAATTAGGAGAAACGCCGATTATTTTAGATGCTCATTCGCCTTATCTGGAGCCTTATGAACGGTTACGGACTAATTTGCGTCGTGCTAGCGAAGATCCGGTGAAGGTAATTTTGTTAACTAGCGTGACGAATGAGGAAGGGAAGAGTGTCAGTTCTTATAATTTGGCGATTACTTCTGCCCGTGCAGGTAAGCGGACTTTGATTGTGGAGGCGGATTTAAGATCGCCATCTCTCGCCCGCAGTGTGAAAGTTGCCCCCGATCCTGATGCTTCGATCGAACCTCTACGTTACTACGGTAACTGGAGCGATTGTATCCGTTTGGTGCCAGAGGTGGAAAATTTATACTTGGTTCCCAGTCCTGGGCCAGTAACACAACCAGCTGCTATCCTCGAATCCAGTGAGTTCCGTCGCTTATTAGAAGATGTCCGCGGTCGCTTTGATATGGTGTTTGTTGATGCTCCGGCTTTGAGTCTTTGCAATGATACCTTTGTTTTAGAACCAATGACGGATGGCATTATATTGGTGGCTCGACCGGGCTACACTGTAGAAAGTATGTTCTCGGAAGCAGCTGAGCAATTAACTGAATCGGAAGATTTGACTTTCTTGGGTGGCATTATTAATGGTACGGATATTCCGATCGCCAAAACTCCTCTATTCCCCGAACCAAAATTGATGGTGACAGAACCAGAAACCGAAACTTTAACAGATAAAGAGGAAGCGGAACCGGAAGAAGTCAAAGTACCAACACCTTAAATTAATCCGGGTATAAATTTTTAGCAATCATCGCTAATCAAAACTGTTCATAATGAGATTGATTGCGAGATTGATGGGCAAATAAACCCAGAATTGGCCCTAAAATTGCGCCGAAAATAAAGCCCCCAGCGTGAGCCCAATAAGCGATTCCGCCACTTTCCATGCCTACATTTGCTGGGGCTTGTAAACTAGCAATGCCATAAAATGCTTGTTGAACAAACCAAAGACCGAGGAAAAAGAAAGCCGGAACGTAAAATAAGAAATATCCAAAAAATGTGAGAATTCTAGCATTAGGATATTTGAGAATGTAGGCTCCTAAAACTCCGGCGATCGCACCTGACGCACCTAAAGAAGGAATCCCAGATTGCATGGCAAAAAACCACTGTGCCAGTCCTGCCAATACGCCACAAGCTAAATAGAAAATCAGAAATTTTACATGACCTAAAGCTTCTTCTACATTGTTGCCAAAAATCCAGAGAAATAACATATTACCAATTAAATGGGCAAATCCGGCATGAAGAAATTGCGAACTAACTAAAGTTGCCCATTCTGGTAATGGTTGATCGATCGCTACCCCAGCAAAACTAGCACTTAGTTCTTTTGGTACTATGGCAGCTATATGAAAAAAGCTTTGTAATTGTTGCGGTGGTAAACTCAATTCATATACAAAAGCCAGAATATTAGCAACAATCAACCCATAAGTCACATAAGGAGTGATTACAGTCGGATTCTCATCACGAAGCGGTACCATTGATGCTTTTCCTCGATCGACATTTAGTTGCAGGATATACTACCTTTTGAGGTACTGTCTTCTAACTTCGGGTGAGTAAATGAACCATAAAACGAAAAAATAACCCTTAGAAGGAAAAACCAAACTAAGGGGAAAAACTATTGCCTAAAGTCAAAGCTTATCTAAAATTGCTAACCAAATTAAGCGACTTGACCAATCCTTTACCAACCCTTTTGGGCTTGCTGGAAAACATAAGTAGCTACATCTTCAATTTGCTTATCGGAAAGACGACCACCAAAGGCTGGCATGGCATTTTTGCCTGACTTGACCTGATTAGTAATAGCTTCTAGAGAATTCATGCCATATTTCTCTAAAGCTTCTTTCTTCAGGGTTTTATTAGCCATAATTACATTGTTTCCACCCAAATGACAGGCAGAGCAATTCGCACTAAATATTTTAGACCCGGTAATTGCATCTCCTGCTAGTGCAGAACGACTAAAGGCAAAAGTCAATACTGCTATGGTTAGCAATAAGACTGTGACTAATTTTTTCAAAATGTTTCTCCTTGGCTCAACCTATTCAGCAAGCTTCAAAATTATTGCCCAAGAATATTCTATGCTTCTGGCAAATGCTTTAAGGTTGTCAGGGAGTCTGTATTTATTGCTACTAACTAAGTTGCTAGTGCAGGAAGGCAGAGGGCAGAAAGCAGAAAAGTAAAAGGCTTTTTTATTCAGCTTTTCACCTGTTTTTCACTGCTGAATCATTATCTGCCATGCTGCACTAGTTATTTAAACACAGAATCTTTCTGGTTCAATTTAGCATTAGCTGGAATTTACCAATTTCAGAAACTGGGTTTTTAGCTGCGCCGAGAGTCAAACTCGATCGCTCACAATTCTAGTTACTACCAGATGAAATTGCTATGGTTGGACAATAATTTTGCCAATCATACCTGCACCACGATGGGGTTCACAGTAGTAGGTGTACTCACCAGCAGCCGCATCAGCAGGAAATGTTGCGGCAACTGTTTCACCTGGTTTCATTACCAATTGTTTGTGAGAAAGGGATTTTGATAAATCAGGACTACCAGGGTTTTTAGCAGTATCAAACACTACATTGTGGGGAGGAACTTTGTTGTTTACCCACTCTACAGTGTCTCCTGGTTTGATTGTCACTTTAGCGGGATCGAAGGCTAACATTCCATTATCTGCGCCCATTTTGACTTGAACGGTTGCCGCAGCTGCGGGGGAAGTCATCAAAACGAAGCTACTGGCGACTAATACCATAGTCAAGAATGTTAAACTCAAGCGCCGCCAAATTGCAGTCATAAATTTCATAATCTTCTCCTGAGATTACCATTGAACTTGGTTACCTTAAATTAAAATACCAAGCAAGTGGACAATTATGCTGGAATTATCATAAATTTTGCCAGCAGTTTAAAAAGATGAGTCTGGAATCTGGAATATAGTTAGCCAGATAGAAAAAATCTTTGCCAAATGCCGATTAATTAGGTGATTTAACCTGAGTGTTTCCCACTCAGGGAAAAAGCCAAAAGAAAAAGCTAATTGAGCCATTTTTTCTCTTTCTTTTGACTTTTAATTGTGGACTTTTGTCCTAATAGAAAGCGGCTTTAGTAATAGATTTTGCCACCGCCCCATTTAATGCCGACAATTTTTGGTTGAATCAGAATGTGACCAGCGATCGCTGTGAGATCGTCATCTGTCAGATCGCGCATTTCTGAGAAAATGTCACTACTCTTCATACTAGGGTGAGTTTCTGCGATCTCAACTTCTCCATCATAGGTGGTGGGATTTTTCATAAAATCCACCAAACCTTCGATATTGTTACGGGGTGGAGTTGCCAAAGCCAGGGTTTCTGGTTCTAAACCTATGTTAGGGTCAGTCTTGGTAATTCCACCATTATGACATTGAGAGCAGACCGCATTAAACAAGCGTTTACCTTCCTGTACCTGTTTCTGAGTCAGCACCATCGTATCGCCCTGTGCATTCTTAGGCACTGTGCGGGTTTCTACATCAATTTCTATGGCAAAAGCACTACCTACCACCATTTGAAAGGTGAAGAACAGGGTAGCCACAGCAAGCCAGAAGTATTTTTTTAGCATTGTTCTCCCAAAACAATAAAGGCGAGTGTGATGATTGTGAATTTTATTTAGGGACTCAATCTCAGTGAACTCTAGCCAAACTGTATTGCTAAAACAGTTTGCGCCGAAGCTCAGCATACCAATTATTAGGGTTTGCTGGGTGACTCTGGCTCAGAAGATGTACCCGGATCAACATCGCCTGCTAGAGAAGCTAAATTCTGGTTTTCCGAGAATATATCTTCCTGACGGTTAGTGTCTGACTCTTGGCTATGAGCCATAATTGCGGAAATGATTGCCTTCGCATCCTCCAGAGCCAACTGAGTCTGGGGGTTTTTGTAAGGAATGCCTAATCGATCGCAAATCTGCAACACTTCTGTAACAGCAGTGTCGTAGTCGGCTGCGATTTCGGCTATCGAAAGATTAGCAAAACCCATAGTGGTTTTTTACAAAAGATTGAGTCTCTCTCATAATGATGCCACTGAGCGGTACCTTTTCTAAGCCAGAATTAAAAACTTCCGCTTGAAGCCGGGAGTAGGGCAGGGCTGAGTGATTGTGAATAGAGAAATTTTTGTTAAAATTAGCCCTGTGGCTCTAGTCCCAGTCCCCAGTCCCGCACTCCCTAATCACTGATTTCCTTCCTCTGTTCTTTCAATAGCCTTTTCAGTGCGTTCGTAAGGGTTTTTGGGCTGTTTTTTGGGAAACAAACCGAGCATAAAGTTATTTAGTGTGGTACGAGTTTGTAAGCTGGCATTGCCGATCGGTTGGAAAGGAATGCGATCGCCCAGCAAAACAAACAACAAAAATACCACGATCAGCAGGGGAAATTTAAATTTAGAAAACATAACAACTATTAACTATTTAGTTAATCAAATCTCTTAATTCTATTGTTCCCTCTCCTCCACCCAAAGACCTTATTTTTTCGGTTGATTTAAGGATGAATTTTGCCATCAGGCATTTTGGCTTCTTGAAAGTTAGCGCCTTCAACGTTAGCGCATCCCAGAACATTGAAACTAAGGGCGGCTCCGCGATCGCTTGCTTTTACATTTAAACCTAAGTTAGCACTACGCGGATCGTCATTTGTTGGCGTACTTCCCAATTTAAAACCTAAAGAACCGCCATCATTGTTAGCTCTTAGCCTCAAGCTAATTCCCACACAACCTAAATCAGCACGTTCTAAATTAGCTTTAGTGAAATTAGTTCTTTTTAAGTTAGCATTTCCCAGTTTTGCGCCTTCTAAGTTAGCACCTTCTAGATTTGCGCCTTCCAAGTTTACGCCGCTTAAGTCTGCTCCCTGCAAATTAGCATTTCTTAAATCACATCTAGGACATTCTCTCGTTTCCAGCAATTTTTCTACTCGTTTTTGCGTGTTTAAATAGGAAATAAAGAAATAGGATGTGATTCCCGCACCTAATAAAATTATCAAAACGCTGAGATGCTTAAATTTCATGGCTAAACTAGAAGCTGCTTTGGCTTCTTCAAGTAGTTGATCTTTACTACCAAAGTTTCGGCTTCCGATCCGGAACTTTTACATAAGCTTAAGTAAAAATTCGTAATTGTCTCAGTAAAATCCCCGAACTAGTCAATTTTCAGTTGCTAATTTAGCAAGATTTTCACCTGTAACTCGACAAATTCGCCAGTCTGGTAAAACATCAGCACCCATGCGTTGATAAAAGCCGATCGCAGGTGCATTCCAATCTAAAACACTCCATTCTAAACGACCACAATCCCGTTCAACTGCTAATTTAGCTACATGAATAAGTAATGATTTCCCAATACCTTGGTGACGGTATTCTGGTAACACAAATATATCTTCTAAATATATTCCTGGTTTAGTTAAAAAGGTAGAATAGTTGGGAAAAAATAAAGCAAAACCTACTGCTTTTCCATCTAATTCAGCTAATATGGCTTCGGCGTAAATGCGATCGCCAAATAAATGAGATTCTAAATCTACAATATTCCCTGTAACTGCATGAGTTAACTTTTCGTATTCCGCCAAACCTTTAATTAATTGAAATAAAGTTGGTACATCGGCGGGAGTTGTCGATCGCAAAATCAAATTTGTCATTGCTAATAGGTAATAGGTGATTGGTGAACCAAAGCTACTTTTAAGCATCACCTATTTTACCAGAAACTAGTCAAACAAATCTAGATCCCCAACTTTCAAGAAGTCGGGGATCTGAATACATTTAAATTTATTTCAACCAACTTTTGAGGCGCTGAGCAATTTGCGGACGGCGTAATTTCCGCATTGCTTTACTTTGAATTTGGCGCACCCGTTCGCGAGATAAATTGTACAAATTACCCACTTCTTCTAAAGTGCAAGGTTCGCTAGTTGTCAAACCGTATCGCAAAGAAATTACATCTTTTTCTCGCGGAGTAAGAACATCACCTAACACAGACCAAATTTCCTGACGTAACATAGTATCATTCATTTGTTCTTCAGGAGATTGGGTATCGCTATCTTCTAACAAATCCACCAATTCTGTATCTTCTTCTCTGCCAACGCGGTGGTTTAAAGAAAGCGATCGCCTGCGTAACTGTTGTAACTGATGTAAATGTTCCAGGGAAATATCTAACGCTTTAGCTATTTCTGCTTCTGTGGGATTTCTTCGCAATTGTTGCTTGAGTTCCCGTTGAATTTTTTTCAGTTTATTCAGTTTTTCGACTATGTGAATTGGCAAGCGAACTGTTCGCGCATCATTGGCGATCGCTCTCGTAATCGCTTGGCGAATCCACCAATAAGCATAAGTAGAAAACTTATAACCTTTATCGGGATCGAACTTTTCCGTAGCTCGATTTAATCCCATTGCACCTTCTTGAATTAAATCCAAGAATTGCACTCCTCGATTTAAATAACGTTTGGCGATCGACACAACTAATCGTAGATTAGAGCGAATCATTTTCCGTTTCGCCACTTTTCCTTGATACAAACGTTGCTCTAATTGACGCTCCGTTAATCCCAATCTTGCTGCTATCTCTGATACCGTTGGATACTTACCCGATTCTTGATGCAAACTTCTTTGTAATTCATCTACAGTTACTAAGAATTGCACTCGCTTTGCTAAATCTACTTCCTCTTTTGGTTTCAGTAGAGGATACCGCGCCATTTCCTTAAAGAAAGCCCCCACCGAATCATCCGAATTCATCTTATGATAACCCGATGTCGGATAAGACTCTATTTCCTCAACTTCAGTTGTTTCTTCTGCGGTAGAAGCTTCGGCTTCACTATTAACTAAATCAACATCTGAAGGTTCGGTATTGATATCATTTTCTACATCAGTATCAGTATTGACATCATTATCGACATCAGGTTTGATGGTTAATGGTTGGGTTTCCGGCAAATCTAACTCGGTGATATTCATAAGCAAGCTCTTTTTCTAATTTTGTTAAAGCCACAGTTTTACAACCAACGTTTCCTGGAATACATTTCGCTCATATATCTACACAAATCGCCCCCTGATTGTGAATGAAACTACTGTGATTTCTTTAGAAAGATTTAAGATTTTGTCTTTTCGACTATTGTAATCTGGTCAACCGAAGGTTGCCAGTTTTTGTACTTGTTGCTTGGTGAACATACTGCAAATTGAGGAATACTTTATTAGACTACCGCAAGTGTTTTTTCTCATTGTTTTCCCAGCTACAAAATAACAACGTGGACGCTTTTAGCTTCAGATAAACCTTGGTGACACTTGTTACGAATCCTTTTCTGTGACTCCATTGCTGAACTGCTCAACAAAACTTTGTAAAAATTTTTGATTGCGATTACAGCATCTCATGTAACATGGAACTTTGCTCTCTACCAATGGGTGTAAAATTACCGTCTTGCCAAAGAAAGAAACCGCTTTAGTTTTGTGATTTACTATTGCTAGGAAATTAGAGCGAGAGGCAGTTTTCAGTTGAAAAAACCTATCATTAGGTGGATAAGATTAAGGAAAAGCTAAAACTAGCAAATTATATGGATGAGCTAAATTGATTGCTAAATTTGCCGTTTATTCCCTCAGAAAATAAGCTTTTACTGAGGCAGAAAAAGTTAGTTTCTAGGCGAAATCGGAGGGTTAGATAAGCGAGATTAACACAGCAGGTTTTTAGCTCTTAGTGTCTAAGTCTTAGTTTTTAGCCATCAAAATCAGCTGTTGGCTCGGTAGAATAAACAGGTTAAGTATCGATCGCTCCCCAAAACTGAAGTACTGGGTGTTTCACAATATGTCTCATCCCCATTGGCAATTTTCCCCGATATTAGCCGAGCCAAAAGTAACTTACGAAACTACTACTCCGAGAAATAGATGGGTAGAGGTATTAGTAGATTCTCCCGCAACACAGTCAGACTCACAAAACCAAAAGTTGTACACTTACAGGTTGCCAGAAGATTTACAAGTAGAACCTGGGGATATTTTGAGCGTGCCCTTCGGGGCGCAAGTCTTGGGTGCGATCGCCATTCGGTTACTAGAACACCCACCAGGAAATTTAGCTGCCGAGAAAATACGGGATATTGAGGAAGTTGTCGCCTCCGGGTTTTTTCCGACTAACTACTGGGAATTACTGAAAAGGATATCTACGTATTATTACACACCTTTAATCCAAGTAGTGCGGGTAGCCCTACCCCCTGGATTACTGACGCGATCGCAAAGACGCATTCGCCTGCTCCCGGAAGCTATTCCCCCAGGCGCAGCCACATTCCTCAACCTATCGGCGCGACGCATCTTAGAACTATTGCAAACAGCCAAAACCGGAGATTACACTTGGCAATATCTTCAGTCAAAAGTTAGAGGCGGAAAACAAGGACTGCGCGAACTACTAAAAAGAGGCTGGGTAGAAAGTTACTTAGAAACACCCAGACACGCCCAACCAAAACAAAAACAAGCAGTCACCCTCATCGCAGAAATTGACCAAACCAATCTCACACCTCGACAATTAGAAATATTGAGTATATTACAGCGTCAAGGTGGAGAATTGTGGCTCAGTGAATTATTGCAGCTTTCTCAAACCAGTAGTTCCACCCTCAAAGCATTAGAAAAAAAGGGTTACATTACCATTCAGGAACGGGAAATTTTGCGATCGCTAAAAGAACCAGCACAAACACCCGACAGCGCCAAAACCTTAACCCCCGAACAAGCAGCAGCTTTAAACACAATTAACAACTTACCTGGATTCGCCCAAGTCTTATTGCATGGCGTAACAGGTTCCGGGAAAACCGAAGTATACTTACAAGCGATCGCCCCAATTTTAGAACAAGGAAAATCCGCCCTAGTTTTAGTTCCAGAAATCGGACTAACGCCACAGTTAACCGATCGATTTCGCGCCCGCTTCGGCAGCAAAGTCTGCGTCTACCACAGCGCCCTCTCCGAAGGCGAACGTTACGACACCTGGCGACAAATGCTAGCAGGCGAGCCCCAAGTAGTCATCGGTACCCGTTCCGCAGTCTTCGCCCCCCTCCCCAAACTCGGTTTAATCATCCTCGACGAAGAACACGACAGCAGCTTCAAACAAGACACCCCAGCACCCACCTACCACGCCCGCACCGTCGCCAAATGGCGTGCAGAACTAATCAACTGTCCCCTAATTTTAGGTTCCGCCACTCCCTCCTTGGAAAGTTGGATCGAAGTCAGAGGAAGTGGGGAGATGGGGAGCCGAGGGGCAGAGGAGCAGAGGGGCCGAGGGGCCGAGGAGCCGCGGCCCCGACGGGCCGAGGGGCCGAGGGGCCGAGGGGCAGAGGAGCAGAGGGGCAGAGGAGCAGAGGGGCAGAGGGGCAGAGGGGCAGAGGGGCAAGAGAACTCTTCAACTCAAAACTTCCCCAGTCCCCAGTCCCCCGTACCCACTACCCAGACCCCACGACCCCCTCCCCCATCCCCCCACACCCCCCCCCCCACACCCCCCAAAAAATCACAAAAAAAAAAAAAAAAAAAAAAAGATATAATATTTTTTTTAAAAAATTATATATTAAAAAAAAAAAAACAAGAAAAAGAAAAAAAAAAAAAAAATATAAAAAAA